>NZ_JAKFZQ010000001.1:0-448099 GCF_021654245.1 Pseudoalteromonas sp. MMG022
TCCAAGAAAACACATGCCAAAGGGTTTACCTTTTGAGCTTAAAAGCTACCTTGAACTTGTTGAACTCACAGGGAAATGTATACGTACAGACAAACGGGGCTACATAGCACAACACCAAGCACCAATCTTAGAGAGATTAAACATCAAAGCAGAGAATTGGCTCAAACTGACCACCCAATTTGAACAGGTGTTTAAAGGTGCTGTAGGCAAAGAAAGAGCACTGGATATGTATTTTGAACGAGCCACTCTGAAGCGACGACGAAATATCAACAGTAGCAAAGCGTTACTGGCCTAATCGACAATTACTTCACTAAATAATATGTTCAGATGCAAAAAAGAAAGTGTCCACTCCCCCGTTAGTGAGACACCTGTAAACTAGAGTTTTCCAACTTTGCTGGTAGTGTTTAGAAATCTGTGTCATTTCAGTATTATATATAAAACAGGAATGACACATGACCAAAGACTTCGATTTAGAACAAGCCATTAAAGCCCTTCAGTCAGGGCAAGACCTGACAGGCAAAGATGGCTTTTTAACCCCTCTTATCAAACAGATCACCGAAGCTGCCTTGAAAGCAGAGCTGGAACAACACCTTGTAGATGACGAGCAGCCTAACCGTAAAAATGGTTCCAGTAAGAAAACCGTTAAATCTTCAGTGGGCACTTTCGAACTGGATACTCCGCGTGACCGTGCAGGCTCATTTGAGCCAAAGCTAGTTAAGAAAAACCAGACTAAGTTAACTGATGAGATTGATCGTAAGATCTTATCCATGTTTTCGCTCGGCATGAGCTACCGTGATATCCGCGGCCATGTTGATGATATGTATGGCATTGACGTTTCTGAGGCTACCATCACAGGCGTTACCGACCGTTTGATACCCGAGTTGAAAGAGTGGCAGCAGCGACCGTTAGATGCGCTGTATCCGTTTGTCTGGCTTGATGCTATCCACTACAAAATTAAGGAAGATGGCCGCTATGTCAGCAAAGCGGTGTATACGATATTGGGCTTGAACGTCGAGGGCAAAAAGGAGTTGCTTGGCTTGTACCTATCCGAGTCAGAGGGTGCGAACTACTGGCTATCTGTGCTAACGGATCTGCATAACCGTGGCAAAAAATCTTGGACAGCCACTCCAACTTGTTGCTGTAGAATTTGTAGAGTTTAAGTGGACAGCCACCCCAACTTGGCCACCCCAACTTGGCAGGTATATGGCTAACGGGGGCCATTGGTATTTCGGTCGCTTATAGCCGATATGAGATTGCGATTGTTCTGAGCTTAGTCGGGAATATGGTTTTTCCGCTATTAGGGCGTTTTAAAGGAAAATTAAGTGAGTAGCACGGTGTGAAATGAATTCATCTATGCTTTAACCTGTTATCTGTCATTCGGTTTCAAAAATATGATTATTCTGAAAAGATTAGCCTACACCTATAGAGAAGTGTTAAATAGTATCGCGTTTTACCCTAGTTTGTTATCGACAGCAGCGTTATTGCTGGCTGTAGCTTCTATATCTATCGAAAATTTGGCAGTTATCAAACAGGTGAAAGAACATCTCTCTTTTGTTCTTGTAGAAGATCCCAATAATGCTCGTACGATACTGAGCGTATTAATAGGCAGCATCATCTCATTAGCAGTATTCAGTTTTTCTATGGTCATGATTGTACTTAACACTGCTAGCAGTAACCTGTCACCGAGGATGCTTCCAGGCATTATTACAAAGAACTCACATCAACTTGTCTTAGGTGTATACCTTGGAAGCATTATTTATTCAACAATCGTATTGATCAATGTCGATAAGATAGATATAGAACTCTATGGCAGTAAAGTTCCTTCATTAGGGGTGTTTTGCGCTTTAATATTAGGGTTAATGTCGCTTATATTTTTTGTTTTTTTTATCCACTCGATCTCAAAGGAGATTCAGGTTGACCATGTTCTCAACACGCTTTTTAAGAATACAATGGAAGCGCTTGAAGATTTAATAGAACAGCAGCAAGAATGTAACAACCCGAGTGATGAGCAATTACAAGGGTGGCATGAGATAAAAAGTGTTGTTGAAGGCTACTACAAAGGCATAAAAATTAATAAGCTAAAGAAAATTTTGGAAAAGGAAAGTCTCGCTATTTATGTCTCGGTTAAGCAGGGATATTTTACAGTTAAAGGCCATCCTTTTTTGCGTTGTAATAGATCGTTAAAAGGAAACCCCGATTTAGAAAAGCAAATATTGGATTGTTTTATTTTCTATATTGAAGAGTTCATCAGCGACCACTATAGCTACGGACTGAAACAAATATCTGAGATTGCGGTTAAAGCGATGAGTCCCGGTATTAACGATCCAGGCACCGCAGTGAAAGCAATAGATATGATGAGTATATTACTGATAAAACGCATGTCGCTAGCAGAAGTGGATTGCATTTTGTTAGACCAAGATTCAGAGCCGCTATTGTTTCTTCACGAAGTAAAGTTTGAGGAATTATTGCATGATAACTTTTCTCCAATCAGACATTATGCCAAAAGCGATGCGCTAGTCATGCTAAATGTACTTGAAGCGCTGAAGAATATTCTCTTTGTTGCACGTGAAAATGACAAAATGAGTCAGCAAATATTCTCCTATTTAGATGGTGTTATATACGATTTAAATCGGAATATTCACAATCCCTATGATAGAGGTTTACTAAGAGAGATGCTGCTTTCAATAGTACATATAAATAATTCTCATGAAAATGATATATTACATAAATTCAAATAAGGGCATATCTTTAGTTTTTACAATGTAGGATATAAGCACTTCTAAGGTAGCATCGTAAAAACGCTTCGAGCTATCGAAGTCATTTGCACCGATCATAATGTAGCTATACATTTTATTCTCCTTGAAAAACACCGGTTTTCACTTTGCTACACAGCGGTAAATCATGGACACATATGGACGCTCAGCCGTCGTCAAACAATACTCACAAATCGAGGTGGCTTTTGGTCGCCTCATGTCGTTTTTATCTAATCTATCTTACTTAAAGTATTTACCTGTTGTGCAATAAAAAGCTGCTCTGACACTATTAGGGCTTAACTATGTCTATCAGCGCCTCTAATGAGCTTCGAACCTGCATTCCCAAGAAAGTTATTCACCCACTCGGGCTAGTTTGCCCTTGACCACTACAACCAAACGGGTAGAGGTTAAGTGTCATCATTACTAAGGTTTTGGCAGACTTTACGACATTGAGATGGTTGAGTAATTAAATGGCGCCAACATAATGATGTTGGCCCTTAAATGCTTAAAGCGTTGTGACAATGTGTTGTACAATTGACTGTTTGATTTTTGGCGCGGTTTGTTGGCTAAACCCGTGGCCTGTGGCATAGGTGTCATGCCCTACAGGGTAGGCAAATTCTTTGTTATTTAAGTATTGCTCTATATCTTTTGCCATTTGATACGACGGCCAGACTTGGTCTTTCTGCGCAGAAATCATCAGTAGCGGGCCATTGATTTGTTCAAATTTGAACTGTGACTGCGCCACATTTTGTTTATTCTGCAATGACACGCTAAAGCGCTCCAGTAAATTGGCTTTGTTATCAAGTGCTAAGCCCAGAGCTGGAATGTCTTTGCCTTGGTAGGTCCACGCTGACTTTGCTTGTGTTAATCCGTTCCATGCAACTTTACTGGGTGTGGTAACCACTATTGACTTGATACGTTTATCAAGCGTAGCCATTAAAAACGCAGCTTCAGATCCTCTTGAGCCACTGACAACGCCAATTCTGTTAGCATCTATTTTTGAGTGGGATGCAAGATAATCAATGGCATGAATAAAATACTCTATGGGGATTTGATCAAGTGTTTTGGCAATCCCTGGTGAATCAAAAAACGCAAGTCCAAGCACGGCAACACCGTGAGGTGCAATCATTTCACCGTTAGCTCTACCAGCGCTGAGTCCACCTTCTGAACCGCCAAAGGCGATGACTGCTGGGAGTTTATTTTGTGCTTCAGGTAGGTATAGCTCAGCTACTAAGTTTTTATATTGGACTTTTTCAATCGCGTAGTCAGCGCTTTTAGCGAAGGCTTTTACGAACAAAAATGGGGTAAGTAGTAAAATGGTAAATATTTTACGCATTATAAGTCCTTTTAAAGTTTGAGTTTTGGGTACACTTAAATCCAAGTTTTTATTATCTTACAACGAGCTGTAACTAACAACTATACACAGTAGCGTAAAAACAACACCAAAGGTGTAAGAAAAAATTGCGTACCAGCGGGGGATTGTGACCTTAAACTCATCATCTTTTTGCCTCGCGGCTAATATAAACCCATATGCCCAGCCGATTAGATTATGAGTGATGTACAGAGTCGGCACCAAAACCTGTACTGCAGACAGCGGTAATTTGAATAGGGCAGTAATACTAATTACCATCCAGGTAAACTCAATCAACGATGTGATGATGGCGACTCTGTTGATTGGGACTGAGGCGGTATTAAGAATGTAGCGGGCTTCATAAATAACTACTAAGCCAATCAATATACTTAAGTCGAGGTATAAATTGAGCATTACTTTACGCCTGTATATTTAACTCAATGATAAAAGCGGGATGGAATGGTTTGTACTCATCCCGCCATAACGCCTGTTTACATAGCGTTATATTCATCTTCCCAGAAAAACTTCTCTTGCCCAAACGCGGGCTTTAAATCACATAACCATGTTGCCTTTTCATCATATTTAGCGAAAAAGGGCTGTTGCACCCAATCAGGGTTGCGGGCTTGAATAAAACGTAGCACAAATACCTTTTCACCATTAATATCTGCAACGCCGCTCACCTCTACTTTACCTGGGCCTGCACTCATAGATGGGCCACGAACCGTTCTACTCACGCCAGAGACTTGTTTATAGGCATCGCGAAATATTTCCCACGTTTTATAAAGTGGTATTTCAAAATACCTTTTCGCACCGGTATCGCGTTCGATGAACATGTAGTAGGGGATCATGCCCAGTTGAGTTTGCTCTTTCCACATTTGTGACCACATATCTGCATCAACATTTATATGGTTGAGCAAAGGCGCTTGTGTGCGGATCTGCACGCCGGATTTTCGCAGCAGTCGAATTGCTTCTTTTGTCACTTCAGAGCGAAGCTCTTGCTTGTGATTAATATGCGCCATGATTGACACATGTTTGCCTGCATCAACCAGCTCCTTGAGCAATGCCAGTAGCTCTTTGGCATCAGGGTCTGTCACATATCTAAACGGCCAAAAAGTGAGAGACTTGGTGCCGATACGAATCGTTTTAATATGATCAAAACGCGACTCTTTAAGTGCTTCTAAATACTTACGCAACTTAACGGTACGCATCACCATAGGGTCACCACCGGTCATCAACAAGTCTGTGACTTCTTTATTGGTACTTAAGTAATTGTGAAGTAAATCTGCGTCATTATTATTAAAGCGGGTTGCTTTGCCTACAAACTGTGCCCATCGAAAACAAAATGTACAGTAAGAGTGGCAGTATTGCCCTTGAGAAGGGAAAAATAATACGGTTTCTTTGTATTTGTGTTGGATGCCTTCAACACGCTCGCCTTCAAACTGTGGGACGTTTTTCTCCATCTGCCCGGCTGGGTGAGGGTTGAGTTTGTGGCGGATCTCAGTGGCAAGCTCGAATACTTCATCAGGTGTGTGCGAGCGCTTCAATAAAGCGGCCATTTGCTCGTATGATTCGTCATCTAACATACCGCGTTGTGGGAATGTCAGTTGAAAAATTGGATCATCAGGTACTTTATGCCAGTCAATTAGCTCTTCAATAACAAAGTTATTCACGCGGAATGGAAAGACGTTTGCAACGACCTTCATCTCAAAGCGCAAATGCTCAGGAAGTTTATCTAGTTGTTCAATTTTGTCGATTTGGCGATGTTGATAAACTTTAAACCTTGGCGCTTGATACGCTTGTGCAGGTTGTAAATGAACGGTTTGCTGCATATATCCTCGTACTTTTACTGGTTGCTGTGTAAAAGCAATACATTGTAACAGCTTTTGCCAAGCAAGTTTACCTAACTGTACCAAATAAGCTAACAATTAGGCGAAGCAAAGTGATTTCGCCTAATAACAGTTAATATTGCTGTTGCTCTATAGCTTGGTATATGGCGTTAGCTAAACGCTCGATATCCTCAGTGGGCGTTATGTAAGGCGGCATAATGTAAATCAGCTTGCCAAATGGCCTTACCCATATTCCCTGTTTAACAAAAAACCTTTGTATTTTAGCGACATCAACATTTTTGTCTATTTCAACAACACCAATTGCGCCTAATGTTCTAACATCGACCACTTCATCTAATGCTTCACAGCGCTTTAACGCGCTCATAGCTTGGTTGATACGGGTAATTTGTTGCAGCCAGTTAGTTTCAATCAGTAAGTCAATACTGGCGTTTGCAACTGCACAGGCCAAAGGGTTTCCCATAAAAGTAGGACCATGCATGAGCACACCCGCTCCGCCTTCACTGATACCAATGGCTACTTTTTCAGTTGTGAGTGTTGCCGACAATGTCATTGTGCCACCGGTAAGTGCTTTACCAATACACATAATATCAGGGCTAATATTGGCGTGTTCACAGGCAAATAGCTTTCCAGTTCGGCCAAAACCTGTGGCTATTTCATCCAATATAAGTAACACATCATACTTATCACATAACTCTCTGAGTTTGGTTAAATAAGTAGGGTTGTAGAAATTCATGCCGCCAGCGTTTTGCACAATCGGTTCGATGATGAAGGCTGCAACTTCATGATGGTGTGTATGAAACGCTTGTTCTAACTGTTCAAGTTCGGCCAAATCAACAGGGCCGCCGAACTTAGCCCGTGGCGCGTTTACAAAAACGTGTTCAGGCAAAAAGCCTTGATACATACTGTGCATTGAATTTACAGGGTCGCAGACACTCATCGCAGCAAAGGTATCACCGTGATAACCTTTTTGTGCGGTCATCAACTTATTCTTTTGCGTGTTGCCTTTGCTTATCCAATACTGCAGCGCCATCTTTATTGCCACCTCTACACTCACAGAGCCACTATCAGCGAGAAACACTCGATTTAATGGTTCTGGCGTGATTGCAACGAGTTTTTTGCATAATTCAACTGCGGGCGCATGAGTAATACCACCAAACATAACATGGCTCATAGTTTGGGCTTGTTGAGTAATTGCGCTTACCAATTTAGGATGGTTATAGCCATGAATTGCACTCCACCAAGATGCCATACCATCGATTAACACCTCGCCAGTATCAAGGTATAACTTATTCTGGTCTGTATGTGTTACTCCGTAAGATGGAAGGGGGTTGAGCATGGAAGTATAGGGGTGCCAGATATATTTTTTATCAAATTCTTTATCTATTGCTCGAAAATCACTCATTGGTAAACCTTTGCTAACTGGTTGGCGTTGACAATACTACGCCAGAAAGTAGACTAAGCCAATCACCGTCAAGTTAACTGCATCATTTTTAAGCAGTGATGTTTTACAATAAAAGAGAAAATAACAATGGCCACAGTTCGTCACGATTGGACTCATGAAGAAGTAAAAGCACTATTTGAAATGCCGTTTAATGATTTGCTATTTAAAGCGGCCAGCATTCACCGTGAGAACTTTAACCCCAACGAAGTGCAGATCTCGACACTGTTATCTATTAAAACAGGTGCTTGCCCAGAAGATTGTAAATATTGTCCACAGTCAGGGCATTATAAAACGGATCTAGAGCGTGAGCGCTTGATGGAAGTTGAAAAGGTAGTTGAGCAAGCGCGTTTAGCAAAACAAAAAGGCGCAACGCGTTTTTGTATGGGCGCTGCGTGGTCAGACCCAAAAGACAGAGATATGCCATACATAGAAAAGATGGTGCGCGAAGTAAAAGATCTAGGCTTAGAAACCTGTATGACACTTGGCATGCTAGACAATGATAAGGCCCATGCGCTTAAAGATGCGGGTCTGGATTACTACAACCATAACCTAGATACGTCTCCTGAGTACTACCAGCAAATCATCACAACTCGAACTTATCAAGACCGTTTAGATACCATTGATAACGTACGTGATGCAGGCATGAAAGTATGTTCAGGTGGTATTGTTGGTATGGGCGAGCAAGCAGCGGACCGTTTTGGTCTGTTAATGCAACTTGCAAACCTACCACAACAACCTGAAAGTGTGCCAATCAACATGTTGGTTAAAGTCAAAGGCACGCCGTTGGAGGATGTTGAAGATTTAGATCATTTCGAGTTTATTCGTACTATCGCTGTTGCACGTATTATGATGCCGAAAAGTTATGTCCGTTTGTCAGCAGGGCGTACAGCAATGAATGAACAGATGCAGTCAATGTGCTTTTTCGCGGGCGCAAACTCAATCTTTTATGGCGATAAATTGCTAACTACTGAGAATCCTGAAGCAGATGCAGATATGAACCTGCTTAAAAAGCTAGGCATGAAACCTGAAGAGCGTCACGATTATTCAGATGAAGCGTACGAAGCATCGCTCTCGTCAGCCATTGCGGACAAAGCAACTTCTGAGCTGTTTTACGAAGCAAATTAATGGCGTTTGAGTATATACAACAAAGCTTAGCTGCGCGTAAAGAGCAAACTTTACTTAGAAGTAGGGTATTGGTTCAGCATAGCAATGCGCGCAGCATAACGATTGCTGACAAGTCATATTTAAATTTTGCCAGCAACGATTATCTAGGGCTTGCTGATCAATGTTTAGAGGGTAATCACGGTACCACGGGCAGCAGAAGCTCAGCCTTGGTCACGGGCTATCAGCAAGTACACAAGCAGCTGGAAGGTAGATTGTGCGAGTTACTCGGCTATGAGTCTGCGCTGCTATTTAGCACCGGCTTTAGCGCTAACTCCAGCGTATTAAAAGCGTTGTTTAATGACAGCGCGCCACTGCAAAACTGTGCTATTTTTCAAGATAAACTTAACCATGCCAGCTTAATTGATGGCGCTTTGCAAAGCACCGCAAAGCATATCCGCTTCAATCACAACGATATGGGCCACTTGCGTTCTCGATTAGAAAAATCAGCAGCAAGCAATAAGCTTATTATCAGCGAAGGTGTGTTTTCAATGGATGGCGACAAAGCACCACTGGAAGCTTTGTTTAAGCTCAAGCAGCAACATAATGCATGGTTGATGTTAGATGATGCGCACGCTTTTGGGGTGGTTGGGGAGCATGGTTTAGGCTCTTGTGAGCGCTATCACGAGAAACCAGAAATACTGGTGATCACCTTCGGAAAAGCCATGGCTAGCCAAGGTGCGGCAGTACTGACTAGCAAAGCTGTGGCTGACTATATGTTGCAGTATAACAGGGACTATATTTACTCAACCGCCATGTCACCTTTGATGGTCGATGCCGCTCGTTTTCAGCTCGAGCGTCTAGTGAAAGCTGGCAATGAACGAGCGAAGTTGAATGAAAATATCACCTTGTTTAAATCGCTGGCAGAGCAAGCGAACATCGCATTGATGTCGTCAGATACCGCGATCCAGCCTGTTGTGTTAGGGAGCGCTGAAAATGTTCTCAATGCGCAGCGCGCGTTACAACAAAAAGGCATTTGGCTTGGTGCAATTCGCCCACCCACCGTGCCAGCGAACACTGCTCGGTTGAGGATCACGTTGACCGCGGCACATACGCACGATGATATTCGTTTTCTGGTCCAGCAACTTGAGGGTTTGCTATGAATGCAATATTACAAGATGTGCAACTTGCTTCCTCGAGCCTCAAGCAAAACACTGCACACAGGTTTTCAAAAGCTGCACAGTGTTACCAGCATCACGCTAGAGTACAACAGCAAGCCGCCAAACAACTTTTTACAATGCTGCAAAGTGGTCATGATTACCTATTGGATTTAGGAGCTGGGCCTTTATTACATCATGATAGTCTTGCACGACATGCGTCCCATGTTGTGAATATGGATTTAAGTCATGGTATGTTACAGCAGGGCCATAGCGACGCATGGCGCATATGTGCAGATATGGACCGTTTACCCTTGCAAGAAAAGAGTATCTCTGCGGTATTTTCAAATTTTGCGATACAGTGGAGCAGCTCACCCGCGCAGTTATTTAAAGAGTTGAGCCACGTGTGCAAACCCGGTGCTCAATTGGTTATGTCTAGCGTGTTAGATGGGTCACTCAAGGAGATTGCACAAGCGTGGCAAATGTTAGATAGCCGCTGTCATGTAAATCAATTTCTTAACCTTGAGCAGCTGCAACAGTTTGCAACCAGTGCAGGCTTTGAGGTTAAAACAGCACAACAGGTTTGTTTGAAAGACCGCTTTGCAACGCCCAAAGAGGCGTTTAAATCGGTAAAACATATCGGTGCCAACCAAATCCAGTCACGAGATGGTAAACCAAGCGGCTTAATGGGTAAAAAACGATTTGGCCAGTTGTTGTCTGGTTATCCGCTTGAGAACGAACAGGCCGTGGTAAGTTACGAGGTCGCAATTATGGAGCTTATCAAGCTATGAGTGCATTTTTTATTACTGGTACAGATACCGAAGTGGGTAAAACCCATATCACAGCACTACTGCTAAAGTTTTTAGCACAGCACAAGCGCCAAGCGATTGGCTTTAAGCCCATCGCCGCAGGAGCTGAAGAGGCATTTGGTCAGCTAGTGAATGATGACGCGCTAACGCTTATGGAGTCAGCCAACGTACATGGCAAATACGAGCAAATAAACCCAATTTGCTTAGCGCCACCGATTGCACCACACATTGCAGCCCAGCAAGCAGGTATAGAAATCACCCTAGACGAGCTAAGTCATCACTATCATGAGCTTGCAAAACTAGGTGCTGAGTTCACCTTGGTAGAGGGCGCTGGTGGCTGGGCTTTACCGATCAACGATAGTCAATACTTGTGTGATTGGGTACAAAAAGAACAACTGCCTGTGATCTTAGTTGTCGGGATGAAGTTGGGGTGTTTAAATCACGCTATATTGACCACTCATGCTTTAAAAGCACAAGGTGTAAAGTGTGTTGGCTGGGTTGCAAACCAAGTTGACCCGAACATGGCTAATTTTGACGAAAACCTTGAAAGCCTTCGTAAACGTATTGATGCGCCGTTACTTGCGGTTGCTCCTTACAGTGAAGAAAAAGCAAAATTACAAATTTACGCGGCATTAACGGATTTATTTGGTATTCATTTATAGGCCAACACATGTTGGCCTATATGCTACTCAGTTGATGCGTTTTCGCCATGCTGTTTTAAATAATTAGGTAGTAAATGCTCAACGATTTCTTTGGCGGCAATGGTGTAACGAACACCATTGAACATTACTGATGTGTGTTCATGAATACCTGTGATCCCTGTTAAGGTCCAACCTTCACCGCGCTCAGGGCACAGCACCTTGGTAGTTGGGGGAATAACTTTAAATTCGTCTGACATACAGCACTCCACGTTAGACTTATTTTTGCCTGCTAGTTTATACTATTTTGGCAAATTGCCAATCAGGACCTACCAACAATGCGTTTTACCACATCAAGGCTTGTCCTCAAGTCTATTACCCATAAAGACGCATTGGCATTGTACAGTGTTCTAAACGACCCACTGGTTGCCCAATACAACGATTATGGTGACTCTTTATCTCATGAGCAGATAAAAGACTTGATCCAATGGGACTTGGAGCAGGGCTACTTAGGGTTGGGGTGCCGCATGGCGATTACCAATGCTCAAGGGCTATTGCTTGGCACTGTTGGGTTATATGACTTTGATGCTGATAAGCAAAGCGTAAACATTGGCTTTGAGTTGGCCAGTGTCCATTGGCGGCATGGTTATATGAGTGAAGCTGTTCAGTGTATACTGGTAAATATCGGTCAATTGTTAAATATATCTTCTGATATCAGTGTGTTTGCGCACCTTGATGAAAACAACGAGCGCTCAGCAAAATTACTATTGAAATTGGGATTTAGCAAACAATCTGACAATTTATATCGCAAATTATTAACTGCCTAACCATACTAAATAGCGCTTCTAGAACACATCTTACTATTGGATTGATTGTAGCTTATTACTGAGCAAACGTACCAGTGAATCAACATCCGAATGCTCATCGTTCAAACCTACAATCAAGGTCATGAAATAACAGTCCATCATGATATCGGCTTTATATGAGTCATAGGGTTGACCTTCGAATAGGGTATGCTTGAACGCTTCCAGCTGCTTACTGAAATAGTCGTGCTGCCACAAAATACCACCGATAAGCTCCTTACTAAACTCTCTATTGCTTAAGTAAAATTGATATAGAAATTTAGCATAGTGCCTAAGCCTCAGGCGTGGAGTGTGGAGCTTTTCAGATTGTGCAGCTTGGGCGAGTGTATCCTCGATTTTATCGTGCATAGCAGTTTTTAGAATATCTAACTTGGTAGGAAAGTGAGAAAAAACAGTGCCAGTGGCAACACCTGCCAGTTGAGATATTTGTCGCGTAGTCGTTTGTGCAAAGCCTTGTTCATTAAAAAGCTGCCAACTGGCCTGTAGTATTTTATGTTTGGTTGATGTTTTTTTATTCATTTCATTACCAAATAGTTAGAGTTGAAGAGCATAACATAACGATAAAAAAATACCCAAAACACTTGAAATTGAGCGTGCTCATAAATAATAATGAGCGCGCTCAATTTTGTATTTCTTATCATTATGGAAGGTGTAATATGAATTTCGTAGGTTATGTGTTGTTTTTACCATTTATTGTTTTTTACAGCTACATCTTGGGGCCTGTGCTTAAAGCTGTGTTGATCCCTGGCGGCTTGGCAATTTTACTGCTGATCATGGGGCCGAAGGCGTTTATATATCATATCAAACTGGCCCTTGATGATTACAAGGCAAACAAACCCGTAGAACTTACGTAGTTTTACAGCGCAGATTAGTTTAAAATTGGGTTTTTAGGCTTAGACAACTTCCTAGGAGCCCACTATTTTAAGCGCAGCTAATGTCACCATGCAGTTTGGTGCAAAACCTCTTTTTGAGAATATTTCAGTAAAATTCGGCGACGGCAACCGCTATGGTCTGATCGGAGCAAACGGTTGTGGTAAGTCTACCTTCATGAAAATCCTTGGTGGTGAACTTGAACCTAGCACTGGTAATGTCAGTGTATCTCCAAACACCCGTTTGGCTAAGCTGAATCAGGATCAGTTCGCGTACGAACAATACAGTGTTATTGATACGGTAATTATGGGCCATAAAGAGCTGTGGGCCATCAAAGCTGAACGTGATCGCATCTACGCTTTGCCAGAAATGAGTGAAGAAGATGGCATGAAGGTCGCTGACCTAGAAACTGAATTTGCCGAAATGGATGGCTACTCAGCAGAGTCAAAAGCGGGTGAGTTGCTACTTGGCGTGGGTATCCCTACTGAACAGCACTATGGCCCAATGTCTGAAATTGCGCCGGGTTTTAAACTGCGCGTGCTACTTGCGCAAGTGCTATTTGCAGACCCTGATATCATGCTGTTGGACGAACCAACCAACAACTTGGATATTTACACCATTAAATGGCTTGAAGATGTATTGAACCAGCGTGATTGCACCATGTTGATCATCTCGCACGATCGTCACTTCCTAAACTCTGTATGTACGCACATGGCTGACATAGACTACGGTGAGTTACGCGTTTATCCGGGTAACTATGACGAATACATGTTTGCTGCAACGCAGGCCCGTGAAAAGTTACTGAACGAAAATGCTAAGAAGAAAGCGCAGATTGCTGAGTTACAGCAGTTTGTGTCGCGATTCTCAGCAAATGCCTCTAAGGCAAAACAAGCAACATCACGTGCTAAGCAAATTGATAAAATCCAGCTTGATGAAGTGAAAGCATCATCTCGTCAGTCACCATTTATTCGTTTTGAGCAATCAAAGCAACTATTCCGTAATGCATTGGAGATCGGTGGCCTATCTCAGGGTTTTGAGAACACCTTGTTTTCGGGTGTGGACGCGTTAGTTGAAGTGGGTGAACGCATTGCGGTTATCGGTGAAAACGGTGTGGGTAAAACAACTTTGCTAAATACCCTAGCAGGGCGCTTGGCACCGAAATCGGGGGAGTTTAAATGGTCTGAAAATGCCAACATTGGTTACTACGCGCAAGACCATGCCGATGAATTTGAAAAAGACCTCAATGTGTTTCAATGGATGGAACAATGGCAACAAGAAGGCGATGATGAGCAGGTGGTGCGCAGTTACCTTGGTCGTATGTTGTTCTCACAAAATGACATTAAAAAGTCTGTAAAGGTGCTATCAGGTGGTGAACAGGGTCGTATGTTATTTGGTAAGTTAATGATGCATAAGCATAATATTTTGCTTATGGATGAACCTACCAACCACATGGATATGGAATCTATTGAAGCGCTTAACTTAGCGTTGGAACAATACGAAGGCACTTTGTTCTTCGTTTCTCACGATAGACAGTTTGTATCTTCGCTTGCCACCAGAGTGTGGGAGATCAAAGACGGTAAGGTTATTGATTTCAGAGGCACCTATGAAGAATATTTAGCGACCCAAGAGCAAGCTAAGTAATACTCGAGAAAACCGCGCCAACAGCGCGGTTTTTTTATTTATTTTTAATTTATAAAATGTGCTAAACCGAAATCAGTACGCAGTGACATCGCAACACATAGGCGGTGTTGATCAGCCTTAAAATAATGGTATTACGTGGCTGATTAGGTATAATAGCGCGCAAAAATTTAGGTCATATTGAGTACCCCAATTATTGCTCAAAATGACGTATCGTTACTGTATCGTTTAACTTAACACCGAGGATTTATTATGACGGTTGGCATTATCATGGGTTCAAAGTCAGATTGGCCTACTATGCAGCACGCAGCAGATATGTTGGACAAATTTGGCATCGAATACGAAACAAAAGTTGTTTCAGCACACCGTACTCCTCAACTATTAGCTGACTATGCCTCAAGTGCTGCACAGCGTGGTATCAAAGTGATTATTGCCGGTGCCGGCGGCGCTGCGCACTTACCTGGTATGGCTGCGGCGTTTACTAGCCTGCCAGTACTAGGTGTACCAGTTAAATCAAAAACACTTAATGGCGTAGATTCACTGCTATCAATTTGCCAAATGCCAAAAGGCGTAGCGGTTGGTACTTTGGCAATTGGTGATGCAGGTGCTGCAAACGCGGGTTTGTTAGCTGCACAGATCCTCGGTTGTCAGCAACCAGAGATTTTTGCCAAAGTTGAAGCGTTCCGCAAAGAACAAACAGAGACAGTGTTAGCCAACCCAAACCCTGCTGAGTAATATGAATATTCTTGTTTTAGGAGCGGGGCAACTTGCTCGCATGATGAGTTTATCTGCTACTCATTTAGACCTACATGTGCTTGCGTATGATGTAGGATCAAAGCAGGTAATTGATCCAGTAACTTTTGTAACAACAGATTTTACACTGGAACACGCTATTTCTCGAAGCCATGCCATTACTGCGGAGTTTGAGCACATCCCACATGATGTACTGACGCTGTGCGCGCAAAGTGGCAAGTTTTACCCAGGTGCTGAGGCTATCGCAACAGGTGGTGACAGAGCAAAAGAAAAAGCACTGTTAGATAAAGCCAAAGTTGCTTGTGCACCTTATCAGTTGATCACACAAAAGAGTCACTTTTTGAGTGCGATTGAGCGTTTAGGTATGCCCCTGGTTGTAAAAACCTGTCAGGCAGGCTACGACGGTAAAGGCCAATGGCGTGTTAAAAGCCAAAATGATGTGGAACAGATTTGGTCAGAAATGGCTGAGTTTATCGCCTCTGGTACTGAGCTTGCACCGCATTCTATCATTGCTGAGAAAATGATCCCTTTTGACCGTGAAGTGTCAATCATAGGTGTAAGAGATAAGCAAGGACAGTGTAAAACCTATCCACTGACAGAAAATCAGCATACAAATGGCGTGTTGACCCTGTCTATTGCTGGCAAAGAGAAACACGAAATTGAGCAGCAAGCACAAGATGCATTTAATGCCATAGCAAATGCCTTGGATTATGTTGGTGTATTGGCAATTGAGTTTTTTGATGTGCAAGGCACCTTGCTGGTGAATGAAATTGCGCCGCGCGTTCATAACTCGGGACACTGGACGCAACAAGGGTGCCATGTGAGCCAGTTTGAAAATCATATGCGTGCCGTGGCAGGTTTACCACTAGGTTCAACAGAATTGCTAAGGCCTACGGCGATGATCAATGTGTTAGGGCAGCCTGCAATTGCACATTCAGTACTCGCGGTGCCTGACACCACCAGTCATTGGTACTCCAAAGCGGCCAAACCAGGTCGTAAGATGGGCCACATCAATGTTTCAGGTAAAGATCTTAAGCAATTGGGTGAGCGCTTGGATGAGTTAGCTGCGATTTTGCCCGAACAAGATTATCCCGGCGTTAAAGCCACCGCGCGCAGTTTAATTGGCGCTTAAGTAACATAAAACCGAGCTTTTGGCTCGGTTTTTTTATAAATAGTGATGTCGCTATGCTCCCAATACAAGCTGTTCAATACGTCTTTATTGGCTTATTTATACTAAGCTTTGCACCTTTTGTTAGCCCAACTTTGGCATTGGGGCTTGGTGTTGGCTTTGCTTGGCTTTTGGGCAACCCATTTGAGCAGCTCAGTAACCTGTTGAGTAAATGGTTGCTGAAAGTAGCGGTGATAGGCCTTGGTTTCAACGTTAATATCCTAGAAATCATTGAAGTTGGTCGCAGCTCATTGGTTTTAACCATTGTTAGCATAACAGCCATCATTGGCTTGGGAGAAATCCTTACACAGGCATTTCGACTCAATCGCAATACCGGGGTGCTTATTTCTTTTGGTACTGCCATTTGTGGAGGCAGTGCCATAGCTGCTATGGCGCCGGTGATAAAAGCCAAACAACATGAAATAGCAGTGGCACTAGCCGTGGTGTTTTCTCTTAACGCGATTGGATTAGTGTTATTTCCATGGCTTGGACGTGCACTTATGCTCAGTGATGAGCAATTTGCACTGTGGGCAGCATTGGCAATACATGATACCAGTAGTGTGGTGGCGGCTGCAGCTACATATGGCCCTGTGGCGGTTGGTATTGCCACGACGATAAAACTGACTCGCGCCATGTGGATCATTCCGTATACAGCGGCGGCAGGTGTATTTTGGCGCAGTGAAGAGCGTGCCAGCATTCCACTTTTTATTTTTGGCTTTTTATTGGCTGCGCTGTGTAACAGCTATTTTCCTCATTTTAATGAACTATGGCAGACGCTATACATCGGTGCAAAGCATGTATTAGTTGCAACCTTATTTTTGATTGGCGCAGGGGTATCAAAAGCAGTTATAAAACAAACTGGTTGGCGAGTTTTTGCCATGGCAATCGTGCTATGGGTCATCGTTAGTGCGGTGCTGTTACTACTCATTCTTGACGGTCTAATACAATAATTACGAATTTTTTTGAACTGTTTTATGTTTCTGTAGTCCTATACTTTGAGGCGTGGATAGGCCTCATTTCATAATCGTTGTCCATCAACGACTATGTGAGCGCAGAGAGTATTTGGCCAGTATCACTTACTGGCCTTTTTTTGTCTCGAAACTCGGTCATTAATCTTAAATTACATGAATTTCCACGCCACATTTGATTTAATGGTAACAATATTACAATCAATAAGAAGCGCTATGATCAAACAATCAATCCTTTCGATTGCCGTGGCATCAAGTTTACTGCTCACGGGTTGTCAAACGACTCACCAAGCTGCAAAAAGCAGCGAAACAAAACAAAACTTTCAGCCTGTAGTTGCAACACCTGTAGATTTTGGTGGCGAGAATATCACACTTGAGCAAGCTATGGCGCACCCTGATTGGCTGGGTCGACAGCCAGAAAGCGCCTTTTGGGCAGCTGATAGCAAGACGGTAATTTTTGAGCGCAAGCAACAAGGTAATGAACTTAGGGATACCTTCTCTGTTACTGTTGATACAATCAGTGGCTTTACGCCAAACCAAGTTCAACTTAGCCAGCTACATACCATCGGCGCTGACGATGCAATTTACTCTAAAGACGGTAAATATCAGGCCTACACCTTTGAAGGGAATATATTCTTAAAAACCATTGCTAGTGGCGCAATCACGCAGCTAACCCATAGTTCAGAGCGTGAGTCTAGCCTACAATTTTTACTCACAGGTGAATTATCTTATCGTATCGATAACACCTTCTATAAAATTGACTTAGCGACCGGGCGCTCTGTGGAACTTGTTAAGTTGCACTTGAGTGATGAGCCTGCCGGTTTAAAAGAACCCAGTAGCTATATTGCGAAAGAACAGCACAAGTTAATAGAGTTTGTTGCGTTACAACACAAGAATAAAGTGGATAAGCAAACACGTGCAGAGCAACTTAAAGCGCAAAATAGCACGCTGGCTAACAATCACATCTATCTTGGTAAAGCTAAGCAAATTTTTGATGTTAGTCTTTCTCCGAAAGGTGACAAGCTAATAGCGGTAATTGGTGATAAACGCACTTGGCGAGATGAGGGCGATATCATGCCGAACTACGTCAGCCAAGATGGACATATAGAATCTGTACCAGCCCGACGTAAGATAGCAGATGCGAAAAGTCACTCATCAGAAGTCGTCTTCATCGATCTTTCTAAACAGGCACAAACCACACTGGCATATGACACTTTGCCTGGTTTTGACGAAGATGTACTTGCTGCGGTTAAAAAAGAAAACGCAGCTCGTGATGGCAAAAAGTATGAGTCTAAAAAGCAGCCCAGAGATATCAACCTGCTACGCCAAAGAGGGCAAGACGCGATACAGTGGAACAGCACGGGTGAGCAGGTAGCATTGATGCTTGAAGCATGGGATAACAAAGACCGCTGGATAGCAACAATTGACTTTGCGAAGCAAGCGCTTGTGTCGCAGCATCGTTTACATGATGATGCCTGGATAAACTACGCCCATAATGACTTTGGTTGGTTTAATAACAGCGATACGCTGTATTACTTATCAGAGCAAAGTGGCTATAGCCACATCTATACTAAGCCGTTACAGGGCAAAGCTAAACAACTGACCAAAGGCCAATATGTTGTTTCAGATCTGACCTTGAGTAAAGATGACAATCACATCTATTTTAAGGCAAATATTGAGCATCCTGGGTTGTATGAAATCTACCGTGTAAATACCCAAACGAACCAACGCGTACAGCTCACCAACTTAGATGGCATGACGGATTACAGCCTAAGCCCAGATGAAAGCCAGCTTTTACTTACTCATTCTAAAATCATGATGCCGCAAGAGTTATATGTGGCAAAAGTGGCGCCAAATGCGACAGCTACACGTGTGACAAACACGGTGTCCGAGGCGTTTTTAGAGAAGAAGCTGATAGCGCCAAAAATTGTTGCTGTTCCTTCGAGCCATGGTGAACAGCCAGTGTATGCCAAGGTGTATTACCCTGCAGACTATGTGGAGGGTGAACAGGGTAAAAAGCGCAAAGCGGTTATCTTCAATCACGGTGCAGGCTATCTGCAAAACTCTCACATGGGTTGGTCAGTTTACTTTAGGGAGTTTATGTTCCACTCACTGCTAGCAAGCGAAGGCTATGTGGTCATGGATATGGACTATAGAGCGTCAAAAGGCTACGGCCGTGATTGGCGTACTGCAATATATCGCCATATGGGTAAGCCTGAAGTTGAAGATTTGGCCGATGGTGTAAAATGGATGGTTGAGAATGCGAATGTTGACCAACAAGCCGTGGGAACTTACGGTGGATCGTACGGCGGTTTTATGACCTTTATGGCGTTGTTTACTCAACCTGATTTATTCAAAGCTGGGGCTGCTATCAGACCTGTAACAGATTGGGCGTATTACAATCGCGGTTATACATCGAATATTTTGAACCATCCAGATGTAGACCCAATCGCCTATGAGCGCAGTTCGCCAATTTACTTTGCTGAGGGCTTAAAGAACGAGTTGCTGATCAACGCGCCTATGTTGGATGATAATGTGTTCTTCCAAGATGTTGTTCGTTTAGTACAGCGCTTGATAGAACTTGAGAAAACGGGTTTTGAAACCGCAATTTATCCAGTAGAGCCTCATGGTTTTAGACAGCCATCGAGTTGGTTGGATGAATACCGACGCATTCACAAGCTGTTTAAAGAGAACCTTTAAACAATGAATGATCTTAACGCCAGCATATAAGCTGGCGTTTTTTATACAAAAGCGTGTGAAAATGGCATTGTATATTAGACTCTATACGAGATTTTATTAAAGGAATGCTGCGATGCGATTACCCACACTAATTATCACCTCATCTTTTTTACTTGGCTGCATGGAACAAAGTAACAACCAACCATCAGCATCTAACCAAGATACAACCCCCGTGGCAGCTTATGCCATGCTGGCACCTGGAAAGATTGGACAGACCTTAATATATGGACGGGTTGTTGTCCCGCAGGTGTTGAATGATGACAAGTCCTGCCCAGCCTTACAGGGTGATGATGGACGGATTATTCGAACCAAAAGGCGAAACTTTAGGCCTGATGTAACGTTATTTCCTGTGACTGTATGTGAGGCAGTATTAGCGCCAAATACGAGTTACACAGTACAGGGTAGTACCTTGCGTCTTGCTGAAACGACACTCGCGCCGAAGCACATTCAAGTGTTTGGTGACACTGGGTGCAAGGAAAAAGTGTGCGACAACACTCCTGCCGAGCCGTTCAAAACACTGGCGGATCTAGCTTCACAAAGCAGCAAAGATCTTATATTGCACATGGGTGATTTTAACTATCGTGGCACTTCAGGCAGCATCAGCGCAGACACGTATGCATATGACGCAGGTGATGGAGGGTATGGGGGGCCAACATGTGGGCTTGAAACTACTTACTACAGTCAAAACGCCAACAATAGCCCCAGACCAGACAGCTGGAACAGTTGGCAGGTGGACTTTTTTGAACCTGCTAGCAAATTAATGACAACCGCACCTTGGGTATTTGCAAGAGGAAACCATGAATTATGCTCAAGAGCTGGGGTGGGGTGGTTTTATTTTTTTGGACCCGGGGCGCAATTTGATGACTCAGTTACGCAACAGGCTTGTCCAGATCAAGGGAATTATAATAACCCGCCAAAAACTGCTGCGCCTCATATTGCCATGATAGAACCCTATGGCTTAGAACTGGACGGTTTGAACTTATGGGTATTCGACTCTGCCAATGCCTGTGATGCGCTGGCAACAAATGATTTAACCGCGCAATATACAGCACAGTTTGAACAACTAAACACCTTTGCTGATTCTGACAATGCAACTTGGATGATGACTCACAGGCCCATATGGGGACTTAATAGCGCCACACCTTTGGATACGCTTAATATTCAACTGCAAACCGCACTCGCTAAAACGAAACAAGGTGTATTGCCTTCTCAAGTGGAATTGTCTCTATCCGGTCACATGCATATTTATCAGTCGGTTACATTTGAGCAAAACAGTCAAAGACCACCGCAAATCGTTGTGGGCAATAGTGGCGTTAGTTTGAGCAGCGACAGTGGTAACGAAAGTGTGACTGCCACTATCGATTCGCTGCAGGCAATGACCAATACGCAGGGTAAGTTTGGCTACCTTTCGTTGACAAAAGTCGCTAATACAAAACAATGGACAGGTGAGTTCATAGATACGCAAGGCGCTGTATTTATTACATGTAGTCTCGAAAGTGCCAAGCAAGGGCTACCTGTATGCGATAAAGTTAATTAACCCTTAATGATCACAGGTAAATAGCGCAACAATCATGGCTATAAAAATATTTATTATTGAATTTGATGTGCTCAAACATAGTGTATTCAAAGCTTATACCATGTCTTGTTGCGCTTTAAACTTTGCTATATGACAATACCTTACGAGAAGGTAGACCCACATACACGATATTTTTAATATAGAAGGATGAATATGTCGTTTTTTAAAAAAGTCTTAAGTAGCGTAGGTATTGGCGCCGCGAAGATAGATGCCGTATTAGAACACCACCAAGCAGCTCCAGGAGATGAATTAACTGGGGTGATTAAAGTGGTTGGTGGTAGTGTTGCACAGGAAATCAATAAAATTGACCTGGATGTGGTATGTAATTATACCGTTGAAGTTGAAACAGAAAATGATGACGTTGTCACTGAAGTGCGAGAGTACACTTTGGCGCGTTTTGTGTTGGACGAGAAGTTTACAATTGAGAGCGAACAGCACAAGGAATTTCCCTTTGTATTGGAGCTTTCTGAGGATACGCCACTTACTGTTGGTCACTCTAAAACTTGGTTAGAGACCAATCTCGATATAGATATGGCGCTTGATAAGTCAGATAAAGACTATGTGCACGTGGTGCCAAATACGCTCCAACAGGCGGTAATAGATACATTAGGAAGCCTTGGTTTTAAGTTGTATGAGGCTGACTGTGAAGGTATCGATTCAATGTCTTTTGCAAAGCTTCCATTTGTGCAAGAGCTTGAATTTAAAACCATTGGTGGTCAATTTCATGGTCACTTCGACGAAGTTGAGGTAGTATTTTTTAATCGAGGTGAACAATTGGAAATCATTTTTGAAATTGATCGTAAAGCCAGAGGATTGGTTGGGTTCTTCAAAGAAGCGATGGACTTGGATGAGTCAAAAGCTAGATTACTCATCAGCTTTGATGATCTCCCTCACTTAGCTGATATGATAAACCACCTATTAGAGCAGCACTGCTAGATTAAGGCATCAAACTAATCGGCGGACTTGCCTAACCTGAACTCGGATAAGCTGCATGCTATCGCACTATGCTTTTGTTTATTTCTGCATCTTGAGTTCAGGTGACCTAATTTAATAGCGGGTTTTCACTTAGTACCCTATAGGTCAGCTTTGATAACATTAAACGCTCAACAAGACTCCCCCATAGTTAGAAAATCTACACGTTCAAAAAAGCCAAAGTACATTAATTGTCACATGATTACGGCAATCTCTTAAAAACTAAAAAACGTCTACACGAGCATCGCCGATCTTCAATATCAAATTATTAAAAATTTCATAAGCCTGAAATAAGCTAAGCAAAATAATATAGTTAGGCTACACTTTTCTAAAAACAACGGCTAAAGCTGGTTGATGGCGAAATTTGATTATTTTTACAAGTGGTGTGATCAACACGGACGGCTGGTATAACAACCGTGTAAGACACTGTAATTTACCTAACCTTAGTGATTTTATACTATATAAAGGTAAACTAAATGCACAAAGATTTCCTTGGTGTTAATTTTTTGTATTTATTTCTTTATTAGTTTTCTGGGTGTGGTAACATTCTGTTCTAATAGGTAATTTTTTAGACCGTTAAGTTTTCGAAATTGTTTGTGGTGCCGTAGCAGTTTAATACGAGATTTACGATTTCTGCTTAGCAAATATTGTAATTAACACGATAGTTTTACGTGTTGATTGAAGTAGTTGTAGTAATAAGAAGCAGTTGATTAGAGAACACTTTCTCTGATTATTCTTAGTTAGCACTCAATGGATGTTTTGCATATATGCATTTGTTGATCTAAATGAATTAGTTGATTTTTATCAATTGTAAGATCGTAAATGTGCGGTGTTGCCATTGATGTCACTTGGCGGTAGCCACAGTGATCTATGTGGTAATACGGTACTTATCGTTGATGGGCATGGAATGAATACAAACATAGTAGCGTCTTTAGTTTCATTGGCTAAAACGCGTGGCGATGATGTCGCATATCAATATTTCTTCGAAGATGAGCAAGCAAGCAAAACCCTTACCTACGCACAGCTAGACCAAAATGTAAGAGAGATTGCATCTCAATTAAAGATCCACTTTAAAAAAGGCGACCGAGCCTTGCTGCTTTACAACTCGGGTTTTGAGTTTGTTGAAGCATTCTTTGCCTGTTTATATGCGGGCGTTGTTGCAGTTCCAGCGTACCCCCCGAAGAAAAATCAGAATATTGATAGACTGCGTAGCATTATAGTAGACGCGGGCGCCACAGGTGCGTTGACCACAAGTAGGATCAACGACATCGCAAGACCGCTTTTTGAATCTGAATCAAGCTTGACGGCATTACCCATTTACACAACAGATGTGCGAAATAGCGAGTTTGTTGAACCACTTGCTTGGCAAGACATTGATATTAAAGATAGCGATCTTGCCTTTTTGCAATATACATCAGGCTCTACTGGCAACCCAAAAGGGGTGATGGTCGACCACGCAAATATCATTGATAACGAACAAATGATGAAGCTTGCATTTGGCCACGATGAAAACACGCCGATTGTGAGTTGGCTCCCGCACTTTCATGACATGGGCCTTATCTTTGGGATCATGCATCCTATCTATATCGGTGCACCTGCCGCATTGATGAACCCAACTTACTTTTTGCAAAAGCCAGTACGTTGGTTGAAGTTACTTAGCGAAACAAAAGCTTTAACCTCCAGTGCGCCTAATTTCGCATATGATTTGTGCGTTGATACGGTTAAAGATGAAGAACTCGCTACACTAGATTTATCACACTGGCGCTGTGCGCTCAATGGCGCTGAGCCTGTTCGAGCCAGTACGCTTGAGCGCTTTTATCAAAAATTTAAACGTTGCGGCTTAACGCGTCAGAGCATTTCCCCATGTTATGGCATGGCTGAAACCACATTATTTGCCACAGGTGGACGCCTGTCACAGCTGACCAAGGTACTAAAACTCGATGCGGAGCAAATGCACCAAGGTAAGGCGGTGTTAGCCGAGCAGTATCAACAAGAACAGCCTTTTTACGATTTGCAGGCTGAGGATAACGAACAAGCATACCATGCTATATCTTGTGGCGTGAGCTGGCAAAATCACACAATTGTTATTGTTAACCCAGAATCAAAGCTGCGCTGCGACGAAGGTGAAATCGGTGAAATATGGGTAAAAGGGGCAAGTGTTGCCAAAGGGTATTGGCAAAACGAGCAAGCAACCGAAGAAACCTTTAATGCCTTTATTGCTGATGAGCATGATGGCCCATATTTGCGTACTGGCGATCTTGGATTTATGTATCAAGAAGAGCTTTATGTGACTGGTCGTTGCAAGGATGTGCTGATTTTCAGAGGGAAAAATTATTATCCTCAGGATATAGAGCTGACCGTTACAGAAGCACACGATGCGCTAGATAACAACGGAGGCGCAGCATTTTCGATAACGACCGATAATGGTGAGCAAGGGTTGGTGGTTGTGCAACAGGTTAAGCGCACAGCACTTAGAAAGCTCGATGCACAGCAAATATTTGCAGCGGTGACTCAAGCTATCATCGAGCAGCATGGCATTACCCCTTATGAGCTTGTACTTATTAAACCTGGAAGAGTGTTAAAAACCTCTAGTGGTAAGATTCAACGCCAAGAAAATAAACGCCACTATCTAAATAACGGCTTCGAGAGCGTGGCTCGAAGCCGTGATATACCGCATACACAGGCCAACACATCGTCAGTTTCCGTCAACGGCGCAAGCGCTAACAAAGCAATGCGAGATGCAGTGCAAAAGGTGCTAAAAGAGGTGATAGCGCTTGAGGTGGATAAAGACCCTAAGTCTCTTGATATTGATGCAACGTTTCAGTCGTTGGGTATTGATTCTATGAAAGCTGTGCGTATTTCCGGTGAATTAATGGAAATTCATAACATAGAACTTGAAGCCACAGTGTTATATGAATACCCAAGTATTGCGCAGCTGACGCAATACCTTTGCGAATTTGAGTCGATACAACAGGCATTCCAACACTCTGACAGGCAAGTAAAAAGTGAAAATGAAACGGCTAAGTCAGATATCACTCAACCAGCAAAGCAACAAAACATATCTGACGATGCACAGGGTGATATCGCCGTCATCGGTATGGCATGTCGCTATCCACAGGCAGAGGGCTTAGCTGCGTATTGGCAGTTACTGGTTGATAAGGTTGACGCCATCAGCAAACCCTCTGTAGAGCGCCTTTCATTGTGTCAGCAATTGGATGCACATCGTATGGGCGGCTATCTGGACGATGTCGATTGCTTTGACCCAGCGATGTTTGCGCTCTCCCCAAGCGAAGCGAAATTTATCGACCCCCAGCACAGAATACTACTTGAGACCACTTATCATGCTATGGAAGCGGCGGGCTATCGACCCGAGGAATTAGCGGGCGAAAATGTGGGCGTGTATGTTGGTATTTCACAAAATGACTACTTTCTATTGTCACGACAAGCTCTGTCAGAAAACCCTTATTTAGGCACGGGGACGGCGCTAAGCATTGCTGCTAACCGTTTGTCATACACCTACAACTTTACAGGTCCAAGTGTCGCTGTCGATACGGCGTGCTCGTCGTCTTTGGTGGCTTTACATCAAGCGATGCAAGCGATACGTAATAACGAAATCCCACTGGCGTTGGTATCTGGTGTCAATTTGATCTTAAGTAATGAGGTGACTGATGCCTGTGAAAGCGCACAGATGCTCTCAGCCGACGGACATTGCAAAACTTTCTCACAAAGCGCCAATGGTTATGTACGAAGCGAAGGGGTAGGGAGTGTTTTACTAAAACCTTTGGCTCAGGCTGTAAAAGATAATGACCCAATCTACGGTGTACTCAAAGGCAGTGCAGTCAATCAAGATGGCCGCAGCAATGGCTTAACAGCGCCTAATAGCGGTGCCCAGCAAAAAGTGATCAATGCTGCTTTGGACAATGCGCTTGTTTCAGGTGGCGATGTCCAGTATGTGGAAACTCATGGTACGGGTACAGAGCTTGGAGACCCTATTGAGGTCTCTGCGCTAAATAAAACATATGGTGTTCATAAAACCAGTTCTCAGCCGCTCATACTCGGCTCAACAAAAGCCAATATTGGTCATTTAGAATCTGGTGCGGGTATTGCTGGGCTTATCAAGGCGTTACTGTGTTTAGAAAATAAACAAATCCCTGGGCAAAGATACGTAGAGCAACTTAATCCTCATATCGCGTGGGATAAAATGTCGCTGACGGTAAAAAGTGATCTTACTGCTTGGCCTGAACACCCAGGCAAGGCAGCAATGGCAGGGGTTAGTTCATTTGGATTTGGTGGTACTAACGCCCATGTGATCTTAAGTGAAGCACCTGTGCAAAAGGCTGCCAAGTTGGATTTATCAGCAACAAACACGCCTTATATTTTGCCGTTGTCAGCCAAATCTGAAGCATCACTTGCAAAACTCAGCGATAAATACGCACAAACATTAAGCACCCTCAGTAACGAACAGTTTGATGCTTTAATTTATACCGTAGCGCATAGGCCTTTTATAAAAGGCTTCAGGGCTGGAGTGTACGCAACATCGCGTACGCAATTACTTGAGAACTTAAAACAAGGCGTACACCAAGCATCAAAAGATAGTGCCAACAAACCAGACCTTGTCTTTTTGTTTACTGGGCAGGGGGCACAGTACCACGCGATGGGCAAGGCGCTTTATGATACGCAGCCCGTGTTTAAAGCGGCGATAGACAAATGTGATGCGCTGTTGTCTGACAAGCTCGGTGAGCGCCTGTTGGATGTGTTGTATGGTGATGACACAGATGAACTGTTAGATCAAACTAAGTGGACTCAGGTTGCTATTTTTGCCATTGAATATGCACTGTGTGAGCTTTGGATAAGCCTAGGAATGACGCCAGACAAGCTAGTCGGCCATAGTGTGGGGGAATACGCAGCAGCCTGTATTGCAGGTGTGTTCTCACTGGCAGATGCGATTAAGCTCATAAGTGCACGCGCGCAACTTATGCAGCAACTTGAAGCAACAGGGAGTATGGTGTCAGCCCGTTGCGAAGAGTCGCTGGCTGAAGAGTTAATTAAACCTTTTAGTCAAGAAGCTGCCATTTCGGCCTATCACGGTGAAAGTGGAGTGGTGTTCTCTGGTAGCGATGAAGCCATACAGAAAATTAGTGAGCAACTAACGCAGCGAAGCATAAAATATAAGGCATTGAACACGGCGCGGGCCTTTCATTCTCCGTTGATGCAACCTATGCTTGCAGATTTTAAAGCCGTTGCCGAAACGTTGAATTATGCACCGCCACGCTACGAGTTTATATCGAGCGTAACGGGACAGAGCGAACACGAAGCATTGTGTCAGCCAGCATATTGGGTTGAGCAGATAACCCAGCCTGTTCGTTTCGCTAAAGCGCTTACACCTCTAGCATCGTTTGAATATTGCTGTTTAGTCGAGGTAGGACCAAAACCTGTACTTAGCACCATAGTTCAAGAAAACCTACCAAGAGCAAATTGCGAATACATTAGTGTTTTACATCCCAAAGGTGATGGATTTGAACGCTACGGCGCGGCTATTGCTCGAGCGTTTGAACTTGGCGTGGATCTTAACTGGTCCACAATATACCCCGCTTGTGATGTACAAAGGCAACCCATTCCTAGCTATCCTTTTGCTAAATCGCGCTTTTGGGTCGTGGGGGATTCATCTAATCAAGAGATTGCTGACTCACAAGTACAGCCTCAAGGTTCTACGCAGTCACGCCATGAGGCTATCAGCGGGTTCGTTCTCAATACGTTGTCATCGCTTTTATCTATGCCTGTAACTGATATTGATACTCAGCAGCCTTTGTTAGAAATGGGCGTGGACTCTTTGATGATCATGCAGGCGGTTAGAACTTATGAAAAAGAGTTTTCGTTAGAGTTCAGTGTTAGGCAGTTTTATGAAGAGTTAAGTACTGTTGAGCGCTTAGTCGATTACATAGAACGCCACAGCGACTATCAAAGTACGCCAGAACTGTCGGCACCAACAGAGGTGGTTGCACAGAGTCATAACGACATTACCGCAGCGAGTAACAATTCGACGCATGCTGTAAACGAACAAATTTTGACAGCAATCTGTAAAGAGCAATTGCAGGCTGCGGCAAGCGTTACCTCAGAGCAGGCAAGGTTAAGTGTTGATGCTGTAAGCGCTAGACAACTGCAAATGTTGCAGGGTTTTGCGCTCACACAAACGGCTTCTACAGAGATGCAAACGACAAATCTAGCAACTGCAAAGCCCAAAGTTTCTAAAATCGCCGCTTCGGTAAGCCCACAAAACACCAGTGTGCTGCCAGGTTTTGCATCAAAACAGCTAAGTGCACAGCAAAGCGGTGAGGTTAGCAAAAGTTATCAAGCGCAGTTGGCAAAAAGCTATTGCGAAAAAACCTCTAGCTCAAAACAGCTGGTTGGCGAGCACCGTACACATCTGGCAGACTGCCGTGCTTCGGCAGGGTTTCGGTTGTCGAGTAAGGAAATGCTGTACCCAGTGTTTGGAAAACGCTGCCAAGGTGCGCGTATTTGGGATATCGATGACAATGAATATATTGATATTACCATGGACTTTGGGGTTAACCTGTTCGGTCACAAACCGGAATTTATCACTCAGGCGATGTACGAACAAATCGACTCAGGATTACAGCTGGGTTTGGCAAGTCCTTTGGCCTGCGATGTGGCTAAGCTTATCAGTGAGCTGACTGCTTTAGAGCGGGTTACATTTTGTAATTCGGGAACCGAGGCGGTGATGACTGCGGTTCGTTTAGCCCGTACCCACAGCAAAAAAGACAAAATTGTTCAGTTTAATGGCGCTTATCATGGCCATTATGATGGCACGCTGGCCCACCCAACGCCGGCTGGTGATGATGTTGAGCCAATGTGTTCAGGTGTACGCCATGGGGCAATTGAAGATAATTTAGTGCTTGATTACGGCAGCGAACATGCTTTGGACGTTATTCGTGCTCAAGCGGATTCTATCGCTGCGGTGTTGGTGGAGCCTGTGCAAAGTCGTCACCCTGAACTGCAGCCTTGGGCGTTTTTACATCAGCTACGAGCATTGACCAAAGAGTTGGGGATAGCCTTAATTTTCGATGAAATGATCACCGGCTTTAGGGCACACCCAGGTGGGGTACAAGCATTGCTCGGTATTCAGGCTGATATGGCGACCTATGGCAAGATTGTTGGCGGCGGAATGCCCATTGGTGTGGTTGCAGGCAGTGCACAATACTTAGATTGTATTGATGGGGGGGCTTGGCAATACGGCGACCAGTCATACCCACAAGTTGATACCACGTTCTTTGCGGGTACATTCTGCAAACACCCATTGGCGATGGCGAGCGCAAAAGCAGTACTGAGTGAAATTAAAAAGCGCGGCGCACAATGTCAGGAGCAAATCACTGAAAAGACCACGTATTTAAAACAAACGCTGAACACATTTTTTGAATCTAAAAATATCCCCATTAGTATTGAGTCGTTCGCGTCTTTGTTCCGTTTCAGATTTAACCAAAACTTGGATGTGTTCTTCTATGAAATGCTCAACCGTGGGGTGTTTATTTGGGAAGGCCGTAATTGCTTCTTAAGTGATGCTCACAGCGATGCCGATGTAGAGGCTATCATTCAAGCGGTAAAAGACAGCGTATTGGCGCTTCAACAAGCGGGGTATTTCGGGCCGGTGGACTTGAAGGTGTCCGCTGGGGCTAACGAGTTTGCGCTCACCGAAGCTCAGCAGCAGCTGCTTGCTTTGGCCCTTCGTAGTGAAGAGGGCGCTAAAGCGTATCACCTGCAAGCGACACTCAAGCTCCAAGGCGAGCTTGATAAAGCACAGCTTCAAAACGCGGTTGCTCGAGTATATCACACTGTGCCGATCCTCACTTATGGTGTAAATACCGACAAGCTGTGTCATCAGAGATTGGAAAAGCAAACACCACAACTTGACGTTATTGAACTCGGCCAGGGAGATAAAATTGGCGAACAATTGCAAATGCTGCGCTATAGGCCGTTTGATTTTGAGCGCTCAGGCTTATGTCGTTTTACATTAATTGCAACTGATGAAAACACCCACTATTTAAGTGTGGTTGCCCACCACTTGTTGTTTGATGGCATTGCAATGGCGCAGTTACTTGAGTATGTCGCCAAGTTTTATTGCCAATCTTTCACCGCAACTAGCCAGCAAGTCGTACACTTTAGTGATTATGTTGAAGCCTTGGAAGAGTATCGTGCATCACCAAGTTTTACGGCAGATGAGCAGTATTGGCGAAAGCAATTGGCGGATTGCCCAAGTGTGTCTTTACCAAAAAGTGCTAACAACATTCAAACAACACACTATGCGGTAGATAGCTTAAAGTACATAGTTGGCAGTGATGCTATCAATAACATTGCTACATTGGCCAAACGCCAAGGCTGTGGTCAATTTGCAAGTTTGCTTGCGATATACATGTTGTGGCTGCACAAACTCAGTACAGAATCCGTTGTTACTGTGGCTATTCCCGTATCAGACAGACAATTGCTAGCAGGGAGGCGTGACTCTGCGTTACTAGACCAAGCGCTTGTAGGGTATTGCACCAATATTTTGCCTATCTCAGTGAATGTAGGTGCATGCCAAGACGTTGGAATATTGATAAAAACTGTTCAAGCTCAACTGCTTGATGCGTTTGAACATCAACACTATCCGTATTCGGCACTCACTCAGCAAGCGGTTAATTTACCAGCAACATTGTTTAATTTAGACAAAGTACAGAGCTTGCCTGATTTTACTGGTTTGATGACTCAAGATATAAGTAGTTCGGCTCAATATGGACAATTTGAACTGAGCTGTAATCTAGTTTGTATCGAGCAACAATGGTCATTACACATAGAGTTCAACCAAGGCAAATTTGAACGAGATATGGTTGAGTGCCATGTGCAAAGCCTGATGTCACTGCTAAGTGAATTACAATGTGATGATGCTTTGTCGAGCAGGACTTGTTCATTACTTGGCAAACAGGAATATCATTCGGTGTTGCTTGAGCCATTGCAACACGGTCAACATAAGTTCCCAAGCAATAGCAGTGTTATCAGTGACTTTGATAAAGCTGTAACACGTTTTCCCAAGCACATAGCACTACAAAGCGAGCTACAGAGCCTGAATTATCAGGAGCTTGATGAGCGAGTTAATCAAATGGCTCATTATCTGGCGCAAAAAGGAGTATCGGAGGGACAACTAATCGCCATAGCGTTGCCAAGACGCAATGAATTACTGATCACTTTGCTGGCGGTTATGAAGCTTGGGGCTGCGTACTTACCTTTAGACTTAGCTTACCCAGAATCGCGTATCAAAGACATTCTTGAGGATGCTACCGTCAGCATGCTGATATGTGACAGCCAAAGCGCTGACAGTGTTATCCAGCAAAGCGACTACATCATAGCGGATATCGACAACGATGCGCAGTTGATAGCAGCGCAAAACAGCACGTCTTGTTCGGTAGATTTAACTCCTTCGCATCGTGCGTATGTTATCTACACGTCGGGCTCCACAGGTAAGCCAAAAGGCGTTGAAATTAGCCATGGTGGTTTGGTTAACTTGCTTCGAGCTATGCAAGCTGAGCCTGGAATAAGCGCTAACGACAAGCTGCTTGCCGTTACCACTATCGCGTTTGATATCGCCATGCTTGAGCTGTTTTTGCCGCTAACGGTTGGGGCCACAACGGTCATTGCGAATGAGCAAGTTTGCAGCGACCCACAGGCAATTACTGCACTTATCAAAAACAATGACATCTCCGTCATGCAGGCAACGCCAACGCTTTGGCGACTACTACTCAATACCGAGCCTAGCTGCGTCAACGGGTTAAAGGTTTTGTGTGGTGGAGAGCCATTAGATCAAGCGCTTGCCTGGCAGGTTATGGAAAATGGTGGTGAGCTTTGGAATATGTATGGGCCAACAGAGACAACCATTTGGTCAGCGGTCAGCCACATCAATGATGCTCAACACATCACCATAGGTGATGGCATAGCTAATACCAGCCTGTTTGTTATGGATGAGCAAGCACAAGATCAGGCATTGCCATTACCAATTGGTGTATGGGGTGAGCTGTGGATTGGTGGCGCTGGTGTTGCTATGGGCTACCTCAACAGAGCGGCGCTTACGAGTGAGCGTTTTGTTAATCATAATTTTGCAGCACAACTTCAACAGCGCCTTTACAAAACAGGTGACAGGGCAAGGCGTTTAGCAGATGGTCGTATTGAACTACAAGGGCGACTTGATCAGCAGGTCAAACTCAACGGGCATCGTATCGAGTTGGGGGAAATCGAATACCATATTTCTCAGTTGCTTAGCAGTTCATACGTCAAGGTACTCATTGTTGAGCTGAGTGTCGGTCACAACGCACTGTGCGCTTATTGTCTGGCGTCTGAAGAACAGCAATCACAGTGGACGTTACCTATGCTGCGTCAGCAGCTCGCACAGTACTTACCGAGCTACATGCTGCCTGAATACTTGTGCTGGCTCGAACATTGGCCAACCACGGCCAATGGCAAGCTCGACACGAAGGCGTTACCCGAGATACAGGTGCAGCAGGCGCAAGATGTTGAGATGCGATTGCCACAAACCCCCAGTGAAGAAACGCTATTGCAATGCTATGCAAACATTTTGCAGCGCGAAACCCTAGCTACCACCCAGAGCTTTTTTGACATCGGTGGTAATTCGGTACTTGCCATGCAACTGGTATCAAGTATCAACGCGGCTTTTGGGGTGCGTATAACGGTTGCTGATGTATTTGATTACCCGAGTATTTTGCAACTGGCTCAGCGTATTGATGATTTATTAAGTGCACGAGCTGCCGCAGGTGCTTCTGTGAACGTACAGCAGGTGAGCGATGTGGTAAGCGGCCGTGATATCAGCGACGCGTTAGCGGATCAATCCATGACGGAGATGGACTTGTAATAATGGATAACTTAGCGATTAAAGATTTGTTGGCCGAGCTAGACGGCCTAGGCATCTATGTGTATCTACAAGATGGTAAGTTAAAGCTCAGAACCAAATTAGCCAGTGTGCCAAGTGAACAGCTAGAGCGAATTAAGGCACATAAAGAGCAATTGATTGCTTACATGCAGCAGCACAACAAAAAGCAGGGACGATTATCATCGGCACAGCAGCGGATCTGGTTTATCTCACAATATGAAGGTCAATCCAATGCCTACAATATGGCTGGGGTCGTAAAGCTTTCTGAACCTGTGACTACTATTCAGGTTAAAGACGCAATCGATAGTTTGCTCATGCGCCATGAGGTACTTAGGAGCAATTTTATTTACCATGATCAAGGCACTATCCAGCGCGTAAACGAGCAACCAGAGTTTACTTTGCACACGCAACACGTTGCTCACAATGAAAGTAAGGCTGAGATCATTGAGCGTTTGGATACAGAGCTCAATTACTGCTTTGACCTTGAGCATGATTTGTTGCTTCGCGCGACTTTGTTTGTGGATGAAAGCGCCCAACGAGGACAGTGGCTATATGTTGCGATGCACCATATTGTTGCCGATGGCTGGTCAGTTGGCTTGTTTATTAAAGCCTTGTTGGTTGAACTCAGTGGACAAAGTGATACAACTGCTAATCACGCTTTACAATACTTAGATTACGTACACTGGGAGCAGCAATATCAGCTTAGCGATGATTACCAAAGTCAGCTTAACTATTGGCGTGAACAATTAAATGACCTTGAGCTGTTCGAGTTGCCTACCAGTTATCCACGTACTGCCAGTAAAAATTATCATGGCAGCACGTATCACTTTGAAATTAATAATCAGCAAGTAGCGGCGTTTGAGAAGCAGTGTCAATTATTCGAAGTCACACCATTTGTGGGCTTGTTGAGCGTATTTTATGCCGTATTGCATCGCTATAGTCAAAAGTCAGATATGACTTTAGGCGTGCCTGTGCTGAATCGTTCTATGGCCGAGTTTGAGTCCATGATCGGTTGTTTTATTAATACCTTACCGCTGCGGGTTAAGTGTGAGAGCAACGTAACGCTTCGCGGGCTGTCTGAACAGATCAAAGAGGTGGTCAAGCATGGGCTGGCAAACCAAAGCGCCGCAGTTGAAGATATTATTCGCTCGCAAGATTTAGCCAAATCAAGTGCGCATTCGGCACTGTTCCAAGTGTTGTTTAATTACAATGGCGTTGCACTCGATACCCTGTCGCATGGCGGCTTATCGGCTCAGTTATTCCCTGTTGATAACCATAGCGCTAAATTTGATTTGACCTTGAATATTGCAAATAGCGAGGCTGGTCTCGCCGTTAATATTGATTATTGCAACAGCCTGTTTGATGCACAACTTATTCGAGACTTTAGCGATGACTTTGTGGCGTTAGTTGCTGCATTTTATCAACATGCGGATGATTTTATCGCTCAGTTACAATTGCCAAGTGTTACGAGAGTCAATCAGTTATTAGCAAGTCAAAACAAAACGAGCAACCAATCCGTTGTAGAGACAATGCTAGCCCACGCTCAAACTCAGCCGCATAAGGTTGCCTTGCTTGAAGAGAGTCGGCAGTTAAGTTATGGAGAGCTTGATAGGCAAAGTGCTTTAATTGCAAATTCTATTGGCGCGCTAAGCGAGCTTGTCGCTAACACACCCATAGCCATATTGGTGCCGCGCTCAATCAACAGTGTAGTGGCAATGCTGGCGGTGATGCGTTCAGGTCACGGGTATCTACCGATAGAACAAGGCACGCCTGTTAATCGTGTGATAGAGGTGTTAGAGCAAGCTCAGTGCGACCAGTTAATAATCATTGATGATGCGCCGCTATCCAATGCTGATTTAGAGTCATTAAACAGCGCAAAAGTAAAAATGCATCATTTTGCAAACTTGTGTGAAGGGGATTTAGTCGCCAACCAAGCTGCACATATCGAACAAAACGATTGCGCTTATGTGATGTTTACCTCAGGCTCAACGGGGACGCCTAAAGGCGTGATGGTTTCACATCAAGCACTAAACAATTATGTTGCGGGCGTGAGTGAAGTGTTAGCGTTTTCATCTGAAACTCGCTCGGCGGTGGTAACGGGTCTGGCTACTGATCTATGCTTAACAGGGCTCTATCCGGTGCTCGCACAAGGCGGCAGCGTAGCGTTGATAGCTGCACAGTGTGAGTATCCAGAACCACAACAAATCGTGGCAGAGCTTTGTCACTGTCATGCGAATTTTATTAAGATCACACCATCTTTCGCTAATGAGTTATTGCCACAAATAGCCGAGCTTGAACAAAAACCAAACATAGAGCAGTGGGTGCTCGGAGGTGAGGCGCTCACAGGCAAACTGGTAGAGCAGATCCGTGAAAATTTTCCACAGGCAAATATCATCAACCATTACGGCCCGACAGAAACCTGTGTCGGCGTTACGTGTAACAAGCTTACGTCACAAAGTAGTGAGAATTGGGGGAGCTTTGCCATAGGTAAGCCGCTTTCTCATGTTGAAGTGAGAGTGTTGGATGCCAACCAACAGAGTGTCCCCATTGGAATGCCTGGAGAGCTTTATATTGGTGGCCATAGTGTAGCTTTAGGTTATATCAATGCACCAAAGCTCAGTGAACAAGCTTTTGTGACGTTGGAAAACGATAAACGGTTTTATCGCAGTGGTGACAGAGTCCGGTTGAACCAAGTGGGTGAGATTGAATACCTCGGCAGATTAGATAATCAACCCAAAGTAAGAGGCTACCGCGTAGATCTGGTGGAGATCGAAGCAAAACTTAACGCATTAGCTGAGGTTCAGGTGGCTGCGGTGGTGTGCCAAATGAGCAACGAACAGGCAAGCGTGGTCGCGCATGTTGTTACAAAGCCTAGTGTGTTAAGTGCAAAGCAGCTTAAGCACAGTATCAAGTCTGCGCTTAAGCTACGTTTGCCAGAACCTATGCTGCCAAGCGTAATCGTGCTTCATGACAAGTTGCCTATGCTTGCCAACGGTAAGATAGACCGTAATCAACTGCTACAGCATAAAACAGCTCTGTTGGGCCTTAATGAGGCTGAAAACATCCCACAAACACCGCTGCAAAAAGATCTAGTGCAGTTGTTTAAGCAAATTGTTGTAACTCAAAGCGTGGGAATTCACGATGATTTTTTCGCCATCGGTGGCCACTCGTTGTTAGCAATGCGTTTGCTAAACCAAGTTAGAACCCAGTTGGGTTATGTATTATCACTTAAAGAAATCTTTGCTAATCCAACCGTTGCCGAGCTGGCAAACATCATTGAGTGTCAGAGCAATCAAAGCAAAGACTTGCCACAGAAGTTAGAGGAGCATGCGTTGGTGGGCGAGCACCCATTGTCGTTTTCTCAGCAACGTCTTTGGTTTGTTGACCAGATGCAGGGGCACAGCAGTCAATACAACTTACAGGGCGTTTTTAAGTTAACTGGTCTGTTAGATGTTGATGCACTGACTCGTGCTTTTAAATATGTCATTGAGCAACAAAGTATTTTGCGTTTTAACTACCGAATGGGTTCCAAAGGACAAGCGGTTCAGTATCTCAATGATGCGCTAGAGTTTCGTATTATCGAGCGCTCACTCAGTGAGTATGACGCGCAGACGCAGGCGTATAAACTTGAAGAAATGGTACTGGCGGACTATCAACGAAGTTTCGATTTAACATCAGACTTGATGTTACGCGCGACGTTAATCAAGCAAAGTGAAACTCAGCACTCGTTGATAGTGACGATGCATCACATTGTCTCAGATGGCTGGTCTATAGACTTGTTATGTCGCTCGTTATCACAGGCTTATCAAAGTATTCGCAGCGGCCAACCGCTACCACCAGCGCAGCATTACAGCTATATTGACTATGTATATTGGCAGCGCGAAGGCCAAGGTACACAAAGCACAGCGCGAGACCTTGAGTATTGGCAAGCACAGTTAGCTGATGCGCCTAAGGTACATGAGTTGCCAACGGATCGTGAGCGTAGCAACAAGGTGATTGCAGGCGGTGCGCTGTATTGCCAATACATACCAAGCGCTTTAGTACAGCAACTTAGAGAATTTATAAAGCGTTCAGGTCATACGTTGTTTGTGACGTTACAGAGTGTTTTTGCTTTGTGGCTGAGTCGCGCGTCTAATCAGAACAAAGTTTTAATAGGAACGCCTGTTTCGGGCCGAACCAACACTGAATTTGAAGCCATCATCGGAAACTTCATCAACACCCTTGTTTTAAGTAGCGAGTTTGACGCTCAGACAACATTTGAACAGACCTTAAATCGCGCTAAGGCAACGCTGAACGACGCACTAAACCACCAACAGCTTCCGTTTGATGTGTTAGTTGATGCGCTCGCAACAGAGCGAAGCTTAGCCATTCACCCATTGATGCAAATTGTGTTTCGCGTGAATAATCAAGTCAATGAGGCGCTTAAGCTTGATGGTTTGCAAGTTGATATTGAAGACTCGCAAATACGCAGTGCCAAGCTAGATTTAGAGGTTAGCGTCATAGATGATGGTGAGTGCATGGTCATGGAGTGGCTCTATGATACGGCGCTTTGGGATGAAAATAGTGTCGCGCAGTTTTTTGAGCAATATTGTCATGTGCTTACGCAATGTATTGAAAATCAATTATGTCAGGTCAAGCAGCTGGAGCTATGTTCACCTGCAAAGCAACAACAGTTATTAGCTTATGCACAGGTGTTAGAGGTTGAGTCAAAAAATCAACATTGGCACCAGCGTTTTAGCGAGCAAGCTAAGCGTCAACCCCATGCCATCGCGCTACGAGATGGCGCGTTAACGCACAGCTATGAACAAGTCGATAAGCTATCAAATCAGCTGGCCCAATGCCTTGTAGAAATGGCGTTTGAACCACAAAGTCGGATTGGCATTTTATTACCATCGTGCGCGCAAATGGTGGTTGCGGTACTGGCGATTCTAAAGGCACAGCATGTGTATGTGCCGCTGCATAAAGATATGCCCGCCAGTGGTCTTGCTGACATTGTAGAAGATGCCGACATGGTAATGATATTGGCTTTTAGTGACGAAACTGAAAAGTTGATAGACAGTGGCACAGACTTTTTACTGTTGGATGATATTTTTGATGAAGCGTCTAACTTCAGTGGCTACAGCGACATGCCACTGGACATCGAAAATGGTGAGATAATGGCTCAAACGGGCCACGACGCTCTGTGTTACATCATTTATACCTCAGGCTCCACAGGCAAACCCAAAGGCGTAGCAATTACCCATACAAATCTCAATGCCTACTTGCAACACGCATGTGATCATTATCTTGGCAAGACAGCTTTGCGTGAAGCTGTGGTAAGTACGCCATTGGCTTTTGACGCCACCGTTACGTCATTAATCCCCATGTTAACGAGAGGTGGTACCGTTACGCTCATCAATGAGGGCGCTGAGCAACTATCGTCATTGGTTCAGATCATGTTCTGCGCACCGACCGATAAGCTGTTTAAATTGACGCCTGCACATCTACGTATTGTTCTAGCGCTATCAGAGCGCTTGGAAGCGAGCAACTGTGCGCACACCATGGTGGTCGGTGGTGAAGCATTAAGTGCAGACTTGCTGTTGGCATTGTCAGAAAAGCTCCCGCGCTGTCGATGGATAAATGAGTATGGACCCACGGAGACCACGGTAGGCAGCAGTGTATATGTTGTCGAATCAAGTGATGAGTTGGCGCAACTGACTCAAGCGCAAGATGTACCAATCGGATTGCCAATAGCACAGGCCGGCATGTTGGTTGTGGATCAATATGATCATATTGCCCCTGTGAATGTTGAAGGAGAACTGTTGATATCTGGCCCAGTTTTGAGCCCAGGCTATATCAATCGAACGCAGCTTAACAAAGAAAAGTTTGTTGAACTGACTCTACCTACAAGCAAGGGTGGTGCTATCAAACAGCGCTTTTACAGAACGGGAGATAAGGTACGCTGGCAAGCGGATACCGATGGCAACCCTAGTTATTTACGCTATTGTGGCCGCCAAGATAACGTCGTTAAATTGCGTGGCTATCGCATCGATGTGGGGGCAATATGTCACCATTTACTCACGATACCTGAAGTTGTCGACTGTGCAGTCACATTAGATGACGAGCAAGGTTCGCTGTGTGCACATTATGTATGTGCTAAGCAAAGCCAAGATAGTGAGCAACAATACAAAAGTCATTTAGCGCAGTTTTTGCCCGCTTATATGGTGCCAAGTCAGTTACACCGCGTTGATGCACTGCCGCTTACCAGCAATGGAAAAGTAGATGCTGATGCACTAAAAGAAAGCGTTAAGCTGGTGTCTCGTCAGGTAACAGAGCGCATAGAGCTTACTTCACTAAGCCCGTTGCAGGCGTATCTACTACAGCTATTTAGCGAAACATTAAAACGTGATGACATAGGCTTAAATGATAATTTCTTTGAGCTTGGTGGGCACTCATTGCTGGCTATTCGTTTGATAAGCCATATTCGTGATGAAAAGCACCTTGATGTCACGCTGGAGCAGCTTTTTAAAACCCCAAGCATTTCAACGTTGTCTGAGGCGCTTGAGCATAGCCAGCAGATTGCGTCTGCAGAGGGAATTGTGCCAGTAGTACGAACACAGCGCTTACCTCTGTCGTATGCTCAGCAGCGTTTATGGCTGATTGAACAAGTACAACAAGGCTCCATGCAGTACCATATGCCAGCCAGCTTTAAGTTTAATGGTCAACTGGATATCACAGCCTTTGAACAAGCTTTGCAGGCTATTGTTCAGCGCCATGAGGTGCTGCGCAGTATTATTTTGCCAGGCAGCAGTGGCGAGCAGCCAGAACAGTTGGTAAACGACCAATTTAATGTCCCGCTACAGGTTGTTGACTTATCATCGTTTGATGCGCACACCCAGCAGCAAAAGTGGCAAGAGTTAGTGGCTCACGCTCAGCAACAGCCGTTTGATCTCTCTGCGGACTTGCTCATCAGGGTGCTTCTTGTGCGCTTTACAGAACAAGATCACAAAGTGCATTTCAATATGCATCATATTGCCAGTGACGGCTGGTCGATGGCTATCTTAGTTAAAGAGTTTATTGCTTTTTATCGTCACTTTAGTAATGAGTCAGGCTATCAATTGGCTGCGCAATATGTGCAATCACTGCCCGTTCAATATGCAGATTTTGCCCATTGGCAACGCCAAGAAAAGCATCAGCAAAGCATCACTCAATCATTACGTTATTGGCAGTCGCAACTGAGAGACTATCCACCTTTACATCAATTGCCATTGGATTACCCAAGGCCCGCTGTACAACAGCTATCGGGCGATACATTGGTACAAAACTTATCAATTGAGCAGCTTGCGGCAATTAAGCAACAGTGTGCGCAGCAGGGGGTGACCCTGTTCATGTGGTTACACAGTGTATTTTCATTAACGGTCATGCGTTTTAGTCAAACACGAGATGTGATGACGGGCTCTCCCGTTGCGGGTAGAGAACACAGTGAACTGTCAAACCTCATTGGTCTTTTCGTTAATACACTGGTTATCAGGGCGCGTGCAGACGAGACAATGGGTTTTGTTGACTTTTTAGCTCAGCAAAAGCAAGTCGTGTTGGATGCATTTAAACACCAAGCAGTACCGTTTGAGCAGTTAGTTGAAACCTTAAACCCAGCGCGTGACTTGGGTCACCAGCCACTGTTTCAAATTCTGTTTGCTTTACAAAACAACGAAGTCGTCGACTTGACCCTACCGGGAGTTGAAATAGCGCAGTTGCCCGATGATGGTCATAACATGAAGTTTGACTTAGAAGTAAATGCTATCGAATCTGCATCAGGGATTAGCTTGCAATGGAACTTCGCCACATCATTGTTCAAAAAGTCCAGCATCGCTTTGATGGCAAACTCGTTCAATGTGATGATCAATGCGTTACTAGAGAACCCTCATCGTTCGGTTGATACAGTTCCCGTGATGACTGAACAACAGCAAAGCAAACTGCTACAGGCACATACCCATGAGCAAGTGATTGACGACAATCGCACGATTGTGGAGCGCTTTGAGGATGTTGCAACACGCTACAGTCAAGAAACGGCTGTGATTGGCCCTGATAATACTCAGCTTAGTTTTAGCGAACTTAGAGTGCAGGCGCAAAAATTGGCAGCCCTGATTCACTCACAAGGCGTGAATCAAGGTGACAACATTGCCATTTGTTTACCAGCGTCAAGTGAGATGATCGTTGCGATGCTGGCCGTGTGGCAGCTAGGTTGTGCGTATGTGCCTATCGACCCTAAATTACCAAAGCAACGTATACAGTTTATTTTAAATGACAGTCGCGCTCGTACTTTGCTGGTAAGCAAAGCCTCGTCTGAGTTCGCACTCCAGAGTCAATGCAATGTTGTAGTGGTTGATGATGTAACACGTTGGCAAGGAGTGCCTGTGCTTGATGTACTGCCAAACATAACTGCGCAGACATTGGCGTATGTAATTTACACCTCAGGTACAACAGGCCAACCAAAAGGGGTAGAGATCAGCCATGCAAATCTGGCGTTGTACTTGGCACATGTACGGGAAAATTACCTAAACAATGCGCTCACATGCTCGATAGTCAACACACCATTAGCGTTTGATGCAACCGTAACCTCAATATGGGGCGCGTTGTTACACGGTTTGAGCGTTAAGGTTGTCACCTATGATGACACGCAGTTAGATGTACTGTGTGAGGAATTGTTCTCACCGTCGGCCAAGTTGTTCAAGGTCACGCCTGCACACTTGCAAGGCATCCTCAGTATGAGCGCAGGCAAAGAGGCATTCACTGAGCATACCGTGGTGGTCGGTGGTGAGGTTTTAACCACTAAAGTACTAGAACAACTAAGTTACAGACTGCCCAATGTGTTATGGGTTAACGAATATGGCCCAACGGAAGCTACGGTTGGCACCAGTGTTTACTATGCGCGAACGGCGCAGATCCAAGCGTTAGTTGCCCAGCAGGCGCATAGTGTGCCGATTGGCCGAGCTATTGCAAACACACAACTTGTGGTGCTAGATGAGCAACACAACCCTGTACCACAGGGCGTGGTCGGTGAGTTATACATTGCAGGTGACAACCTCGCCCGTGGCTATTTGGGACAACCCTCATTGAGCGCACAGAAATTTGTATCCTTACCTTTGTCTGCAAATGGCGCGCCAGTGAGGTGTTATAGAACAGGCGATAAAGCAAGGTGGCTGAGTTGTGACGCAGGCAAAGCGGATCAGTTACAGTACTATGGTCGAACAGATCATCAAGTTAAGTTACGTGGTTACCGTATTGAATTAGGTGATATCAGCCATTATTTAAACGCACTACCGGATATTAAAGAAGCCGTTGTAGCACTTAACAGTGATGCATCAAACCTTGAAGCTTATATTGTTCTGACAGCAGGCGACACCCAGCAGTTGGCTGATAAACAAGCCAAAGTGATGAGCGCTCAACAAGCCGCACCATTATTGTCGCAATTGGCCGAACACCTACCCAGCTATATGTTGCCGCAAAAGTTTGTGGTGCTTGCGCAATTGCCGCTGACAAATAACGGCAAGGTGGACGTTAAAGCCCTGCAAGAGATTGCGGCCGAAACGGCCATTGATACCGAAAATGTTGCACCTAGAAATGAGTTTGAACAAGCACTACAGAGTATTTTTGCAGCGCTGCTAAACGTCGAAACTTTAGGTATTACCGACAATTTCTTCGCGCTTGGAGGGCACTCATTGTTGGCAACGCAATGTGTCGCTTTGATAAAAGAGCAGTTAGAAATAGATATGCCCGTGCGGGTATTGTTTGAACGGCCAACGATAGCGGCTTTATCACAATGGTATGCAATTTCTGAGGCGGTGAACAACGCCACACCCAGCGATAGTCAAACTGACACTTCTGAAGAGATGTTTTTGTAATGAATGAGCAAACCTTATTAATTGAAAATCTGATTGGTGAAGCACTGGCCGCAGGTATTACCTTATATGAAAAAAATGGTGGCTTGGCATTTAAGCAAAATGGTGAATTTCCTGATGAGTTGAAGTCTCGTATTGTCGCAAACAAAGCTCAGATCATTGAATATTTTGTACAACAAAAGTTTGCGAAAAATAGCAATAAGAGTAGCAACAAAGATCTGCTTATGGTGTCTCGCAGTGAACCTTTACCACTGAGCTTTGCACAAGAAGGCTTGTGGTTTATAGAGCAGTTACAAGGTTCAAAGCAATATTACATGCCTGTAGAGTTCAAGTTGTATGGCTCAATCGACGTTGGCGTCTTTAAGCAAGCCATTGCTGAGGTGATCAGCCGTCATGAACTGCTGCGTACCCAGTTTGTCGCAGATGGCAAAGGCATCCCGCAGCAACATATACAATCGCAAATAAGTACGCCATTTACGTGGATAAATGCCAGCGAATTTCCATCTTCCTTGCGCCTTGAAAAAGTACAACAAGCGCTGATAGATCATCAACAACAAGGATTTGATTTAGAACGTGGCCCTTTATTGCGTGTACTGTTGGTGTCGGATGCCAATGAACACTGGCTAGCGTTTAATATGCATCACATAATTTCAGATGGCGCGTCAATGGTGCGCCTAGTGATGGAAATAGAAGCTATCTACCGTGCACGTTTGGCGCATGTTGAACCATCTGTACCAGAGCTTGCGATTCAATATGCTGATTATGCACACTGGCAGCGCGACACGCTCAGTGATGAGTATTTGACAAATGCCATAGGTTATTGGCAAAGCCAGTTAGCGGATTTAGACCCGATCCAGTCTTTACCAACAGATAGGCCAAGGCCTGCCGTGCAGGCGTTAGTAGGACAGGTACTACGCCAGCAGCTGAGTGTGGCATTTAAACAAAGCTTACTCGAACAAAGCGCTAAGCAAAATGTTACCCCATTTATGTGGGTGCTAAGCTGCTTTATGTTATTCATTGGCAGGCTCAATCAAGCCGATAAAGTGTTGGTTGGCACGCCCGTTCATGGGCGGATTCACCCTAAACTTGAGCCGCTCATTGGTTTATTTGTTAATACCATAGTGATCCCCGCACAGCTTAAAGAAGACAGCCCCTTTTCTGATTGGCTGCAAAAGCAAAAAGAGCAAATATTGCAGGCATTTGAATATCAAAATATGCCGTTTGATAAGCTTGTGGATGCGCTGCAGTGCAAACGAGATTTAAGCCATCATCCTTTAGTTCAGATCTTATTCACGTTAGAACAAACCCAACAAGACTCATTTACTCTACCTGGGCTTGCCATTGAAGAAGTTCGAGCGCAACAAAGCGATTGTGCGATTAAATGTGATCTTGAGCTAAATGTACAATTGAGCGAGCAAGGGGTGTTGCTTAACTGGAAATTTGATAGCGCCTTGTACGAGCGTGCGACCGTTCAGAATTGGGCAGACAGCTTTGCCTTACTGCTTGAGCATGTCAGCGCTTGTCCAGATACAGTCTGCGCGAGTATTCCCGTAGTGACGTCGCAGCAACAGCAGGCATTACTTGCTCAACCGCAGTGTAACCATGTTAGCTGGCCGAAAAATACAAATCTAGTCAATGTGTTTGAGTCGTGTGTAGAGCGCTTTGGCCAGCGCATCGCACTCACTGATGAAAAGAGTACCTTAACATACGAGGAACTGAATGTACGCGCTAATAAATTAGCTCGGGTGTTGTTGGCACAAGGTGTCAGTAAAGAGCAACTTATCCCAGTCAGTGTGGGTCGCAGTGGGGACCTTGTTGTAACACTATTGGCTATTCTAAAGGCTGGGTGTGCATACGTGCCGATTGCCCCTGACTACCCACAAGATAGAATTGATTACATCATCAATGATGTGAACGCTGCTAGGGAGAGCACCAGCTTACTAGTTTGTGATGAACTCAGTTATACACGCCTTCATACGTTAGCTGACAATGTTATCAACATTCATGACCCTGAAATTTATCGTGGCCTTGACGATACATCGAACCCAAATATCGATATTCAGAGCACACACTTGGCGTACATGATTTATACCTCAGGGACCACAGGGCGACCAAAGGGCGTGCAGATAGAGCATCGTCAGGTCGTGAGGTTGTTATTTACTGAGCCTAGCTTATTCGATTTTAATGAACAGGACGTTTGGACGTTATTTCATTCTTTTTGCTTCGATTTTTCAGTGTGGGAAATGTATGGCGCGTTGCTATTTGGTGGCCGCTTAGTGGTGGTGAGTGCCGAGCAAAGTAAAGACAGTGATGCATTTGCAAAGCTATTAATCGAACAACAGGTGAGTGTACTGAACCAAACACCTAGCGCATTTTATGTGCTACAAAGCGCTATGCTGGCACTGGACGAAAGTCAGCTTGCCAAAAATCAAATACGCTATGTGATATTTGGCGGCGAGGCGCTTGCGCCTGCGAAACTTGCGCCGTGGGCTAAGCGTTTTGCCGATTGCGCGCTTATAAATATGTATGGCATTACCGAAACGACGGTACATGTTACTTATAAACGTATTACTGAACATGAGATATCCCAAGGTGCCAGCAATATCGGGCTTCCCATTCCTACCACATCTTGTTATGTATTAGACAAACAGCAACAGCTGTTGCCTGTGGGGGCGATTGGTGAGCTGTACGTCGGTGGTGATGGGGTTTGTCGTGGTTACTGGCAACGAGCAGAACTCAATGCTGAGCGCTTTATTGCAGACCCCTTTTCAAGTGGTGGCAAGCTTTATAAAACTGGTGATCTAGTTCGCTATTTAGCAAACGGTGAACTGCTTTATATAAGCCGTATAGACGATCAAGTCAAAGTACGAGGCTATCGTATTGAGCTGGGAGAAATTGAGAACCAACTTCGTGGCCACCCGTGGCTTGATGAAGTTGTGGTGTTGCTCAATCGTGATGACACGCTAGGGGCGAGAATTTGTGCTTTTGTGGTTGTTAGCAGCCAAGCACAATTTGATGATTTAACATCGCAGGTGCAGCAATATTTACGCCAGACACTGCCCGAGTTTATGCTGCCAAGTAGTGTAATTGCTGTGTCCGAAATGCCGTTGACCGTTAATGGTAAGGTCGATAAAAAAGCACTATTGGCGCTGGACATCGTGAGCTCATCAAGTGACACGTTTAGCGAACCCAGCACACCCATTGAAAAGCTCATCGCAAACTGCTTTTCTGAGGTGTTGCAAGTGCCTAAGGTTGGTCGCGACTGCCATTTCTTTAGATTGGGCGGCCATTCATTGTTGGCAACGCAGGTCATAACCAGATTACGTGAGCAGGCCAAACTTAATCTCACTTTAAAAGACTTATTTCAGCAACCCAAAGTCAAATCTCTCGCTGCTGTTGCACAGAACAACCAAATTCAGCGTGATTCGGGCTTTGAAATGATACCCATTGATCGTAGCGAGCAATCTATATTGCCGTTGTCATTTGCACAGCAACGTTTGTGGAGTATCGATCAAATTCAACAAGGCAGCCTTGAGTATCATATGAGCGCGGCGTTTACGCTCAAAGGTATGCTGAACATTGATGCATTTTCGCAAGCTTGGCAGGCAATTGTTGCACGCCATGAAGTATTAAGAACCTGTATTGTTAAGCTCCAAGACGGCAAACCGAGACAGAAAATCAATGAGGTACGCGATAACATCGTCAATTATGTTGACGCCAGTGCGCTCAATGAAGAACATAAGAATAGACTGTGGCTAAAGGTGTTGCGTGATGACAGACAAACGCCATTTCGGTTAGACAGTGATGTAATGATCCGCGTTGTGTTGGTGAAGTGCAAAAGTGACGATTACAAACTGTTAGTTAATATGCACCACATCGCATCAGATGCTAAGTCTCTAGACATTCTGGTTGCGGAGTTTACCCATTTTTATCATCACTACGCCCATACTCAGGCGTTGCCAGAAAACTTGAGAAATGCGTTGTCTGTGCAATATGCCGACTATGCACTTTGGCAAAGAAATACCCTAAGCGGTGAAACTCTAGAACAGCATAAAGCATTTTGGGTCAAGCACTTGGAAAGTGCGCCACCTTTACACCAGTTACCGCTGGATAAGCCCAGAACGAAACAACTGGCGACACAAGGCGCGTATGTGACGCAAAGATTCAATAAGGCAACATGTGAAGCTATCCGTGCTCACTGCCAACGTTTGGACATTACCACATTTACTTGGCTACACAGCGCTTATTCGCTATTGATAGCACGCTTTAGCAACAGCCGAGATGTAGTAATTGGGTCGCCTTTTTCGGGTCGAAACCACACGCAACTTGAGCCGTTGGTTGGATTTTTTGTCAATACTTTACCGATCCGAACAGTTTTGACGTCCAATATGAGTTTTGAAGGGCTAGCACTTGCACAAAAGAATTTACTGCAAGAAATACATCAGCATCAACATATGCCTTTTGAGCAAATTGTTGAGCAATTAAAACTCAGTAGAGACTTAAGTCATCAAAGTGTATTTCAGCTAACATTTTCGTTGAATCCCCAGATTGATACGCGATTAAAGCTAGCTGGCCTTGAAACGAGAGCAATAGAAACCTTAGCGGATCAGGTTAAGTTTGATATTGAACTAAGCTGTACCGAAGAGCTGGATGACCAAGGACAATCGCAGTTGCGTTTTACTTGGGCGTACAACACTCATTTGTTTAGTGAACACACCATACATGCCATGAAAAATGCGTTTGCGGTACTTGTAGAGCATATTATTCAGACGCCAAATCGCAACGTGTTTGAATTACCTTTGCTAAACAAAACTCAGATACCCAGCCATATCATTCATGGCAAATATAGCGAGGGTGGCCATGGGCAAACCGTGATTGATCAAATCGCCAGTGTTGCCTTCAATAATGTATCGAAAAATAACATCGCACTGATAGACCCAAATAGTACCCAAACCGCTAGCTATCAATGGTTGCAGCAGCGCAGTACAGAGTTGGCGCAGTATCTACTGGCAAAAGGACTGTTAGCAGAGCAGTGTGTGATGGTCAGTATGACCTCGGGAATAGATCTTGTGGTGAGTATGCTCGCGGTATTGAAAGCTGGTGGCTGTTATGTACCAGTTGACCCGGATTACCCGCAAGCAAGAATCGATTTTATCGCCTCTGACTGTCAGGCAAATTGGTTAATTACTCGCAGTGAAAATATCGATAAATTTTCGTCTACTTACCACGCTGACTGCCACGTATTGTGTATTGATGACTACCACTTAGAGCATGATGTTATGGTTGCCTCTAAAGAGGTTATGGGTTTACCTGTGGTGAAGCCAGAGCAACTTGCATATGTGATTTATACGTCTGGCACTACAGGTAATCCTAAAGGCGTGATGATCCCGCATCAAGGTTTAATGAACCTGTGCCTGTGGCATCAGCGAGCGTTTAGTGTGTCACAGCAAAGTGTTGCCAGTCAAACTGCCAATATTGCGTTTGATGCCGCAGCGTGGGAAATATGGCCTTATTTGTGCAGTGGTGCCGCAGTATTGACCATTACCAGAGACACGTTAAATTCGCCGTTGGCACTATCTGACATGTTGACGCGTCATAAGGTGACACATAGCTTTTTAGCGACCCCAATCGCTGAAGTTATGTTGGCTGACAAAGAATTTTCGCCGCAGTATTTGCATTACTTGCTGGTAGGTGGGGATAAGCTTAATCAAGTGGATGTATCCGATCACCCCTTTATTATTGTCAATAACTATGGACCAACCGAAGCGTCGGTTGTGGCTACCTCGGGTGCTGTGATAACCAAAAATCAAGCGCCTGATATTGGCTCCCCAATAGACAATACGAGTTTGTATATTCTTGATAATTTGCAACAGCCTGTACCTAAAGGCATGGTGGGTGAACTGTACGTGGCAGGAGAAGGGCTAGCCCGAGGGTACTTGCATCAAGCGCAATTAACACAACAACGTTTTGTCACACTTAATTGTGGACAAGGCAAGGCGGTCAGAGCCTATCGTACCGGTGATTTGGTGCGTTGTGTGGATAACGACAGGATTGCGTATATTGGTCGCAATGATGAACAGGTAAAACTACGTGGCTACCGAATTGAACTGGCAGAGATAGAGCAGGTATTACTAAACCATGACTCGATTGATGAATGTGTTGTCCAGATCTGTTCTTCATCTAAGCAGATCAAACAGTTGGTCGCGTTTATTGTTGCTAACGAGAGTACCAAACAGGCATTACAACATGGCGTGAGCCAATTGGTCACCCGTAAACTTCCTGTATACATGCACCCGCATCGCTATGTATTTTTAGCGCAGTTGCCACTAACAGCGCACGGTAAAGTTGATCACAGAGCGTTAAATGAATTGGCCCTCGAGGGTGAACAAGTCGTACAAAACAGCGTGAGTAATATCAGCGAACCACTTGACAGCACACAGGCGCAGCTTTTAAACATTTATCGTGATGTGCTCAACAGTGAGATGTTCTTGGCAAACGATGACTTCTTTGCCCATGGTGGAGATTCAATACTGAGTATTCAAATTGCCAGCCGCGCTCGTGCAATTGGTTTATCAATTTCGGTTGCGGACGTATTTAACTACAGTAGCGTTGAAGCACTGGCCAAACAAGTACCACAGTTAAACACTGGACAAGACGCATTGTCACAAGTACAACCTTATGCTGGCAAGTTTACTGCACTGCCTATCCAGCAGTGGTTCTTTGAACAGCAGTTTTCACAACCGACCCATTGGAATCAGGCGCTGATGCTGTCGCTGGATAAATCGGTGTCTTTACATCACATTGAACAGGTGATGCATACGCTGATAGCTCATCATGACGGCTTGCGTATTGTGGTTGATGGCACACAGCTTGAAGTGGCCAAAGAGGTTGCGCTTGATGAAGTGATGGAGCATATTGATCTTACGTCAGAGCCTAACTGGCGCGCAAAGCTCGTTAAAACAGCTCAGCAACTACAAACGAGCTTTACATTTGAACGTGGCAGTTTATTACGCGCATGCTATATCACAACGCCAGAGGACGAAAGTGCTAACCGACTTCTACTCGTCGCACACCATGTGTTAATTGATGGCGTGTCGTGGCGTATTTTGCTTGAAGACATGCAACATGCAGTTGAAAATGTATTGAGAGCGCGTGCGCCAAAGCTGCCTAAACTCACCACAAATTTAAAGCTTATCAGTGATTTTTTTGCAGCTCAGGGCCAAGTACTGACGCATTTACAAAAGTGGCAGAGCTTGGCGCAACATGCTAAAAGTCCCAGTGTTTTAGCGCTTCCAGACAATAGGAAAACACAACCTGCGAGCTGTGCAAACTACAAGTTTAGCTGTTCGGCAGAGGCAACGAGCACGTTGCTCAAAGAGGCGAATCAAGCCTACGGCACTGGTGTGCAAGCATTGTTGCTCAGTGCATTGCAGTGGTCGATGATGCGCCATTATCAAACCAAGTCCCAGATCATTATGCTTGAGGGGCATGGCCGTGAATTGCTACAGCAACAGTTTGCGAGTGATCGCAGCGTTGGTTGGTTCACATCATTGTTTCCATTGCATTTATTCAGTAACGCAAACAACCTAACAGAGGTTATCTGTAATGTTAAAGAACAGCTCGCCACTACAACTCATATTGCAAGTAGTTATGGCGCGTTGCGATACAACCACTCATCAAAAGCTGTACGTGAGTCATTACACATAGACACCCAAGATAAGATATTTTTTAACTACCTAGGCCAGCTCGATGGCGCGCTTAATAAAACAGGGTTGATAGCGGATGCACAAGAGTCGGTTGGTGACTTACACAGTGATTTAAATCACCTTTATTATGGTCTGCAAATTACAGCAGCAGTAAGTCACTCGCAGCTTACATTATCGTTTGATTTTGATAAGAATCGCATCAGCGAACAGCGCGTTGAAGCATTTTCAGAGCACTTTGTACAAAGCTTGAACGAGGTGGTCGGTCACTGCATGGCGCAAACCGATAGGCACTATACACCGAGTGACTTTAGTTTATTGAAGGATGTGTCAAGGCTTCAGCTACAAAACCTGATAGCGCCATTTGCGAAACAACACATCGAAGATATCTACCCGATGAGCATGTTGCAACAAGGCATGTGGCTGCATGCACAGCGACACACGCAACATGCACCGCCATATCTAGAGCAAGCTGTCATGAGGTTTGAAGGTGAGCTTGATATAGAAGCGTTCGCCTATGCTTGGCAGCAAGTGATTGCTACACATAGCATACTTAGAAGTGCCTTTGTCAATGCAATGGATGAGCCGCTGCAGTTAGTTTTCACACAATGTGAGCTACCGCTGCACATTGATACACCTGTTTTAGCGCAGCAAACCGTAGAGCAAATGTCAGCGTATATTGCCAACATCGCTGAGCAAGAGTATGACGCGGGCATTGATTTAACACACGCACCGTGTATGCGCTTACGTCTTATTCCCTTTGTTGATGATCAATATGGTTTTATCTGGACTTACCATCACTTGATTATGGATGGCTGGTCACTACCCATTTTGTTTGCCAATTTAATGACTTTATACAATGGACGTATAAAGGGGCAGGCAATACAAATAGTAAAAGATAATTATCGTGATTATATTGCTTATCTGTTAAATAAAGACGCAGATGGGGAGCGCGCATTTTGGCGAGATTATCTGTGTCACGCTAGTGAGCCAACCTTATTAAGCGCACATATTGCCACGCATACTCTAAGTGAACCGCAAACAATTAGAGAGCTTGAGGTAGAACTTGAGCCCGAGAAATATGAGCAATTGAGACAGTTTGCTCAAGCTCATGGCTTTACTCTCAATCACGTGTTGCAAGCGGTTTGGGGATACTGGCTTAGCATCTGTTGTGATAAAGACTATGCATTGTTTGGGCAAACCATTTCAGGCAGGCCGAGCGACTTTGTCAATGTGGAGCAAAAAGTTGGCTTGTATATTAATACTCAAGCCGTGAAATTGAATATACCGACCTCAGGCACTGTTACTAATTATATCTCTTCGGTTAAACATAACCATTTGCGCCTAGCAACGTATAGCCATAGCGCGCTGACTTTGGTGCATGACTGTAGCGAGATTGAAAATGGCAGTGAACTATTTGATGCACTGTATGTTTTTGAAAATTATCCAAGCGACCCTTTAGATAATACTGAACATACGCCGTTTAAGGTGATTCAACAGTCACACAAAGATGAGACTCATTACCCAATTACCTTTGTGGTAGGCACTGGGCAACGTTTGTCGTTGACATTGTGCTATGACACAAGTCTGTTTAGCCATTGCACAGCAAAGCAAAGTTTAGAGACCATCCAATGGCTGCTAAGTGCCTTTATCAGCGCGCCACAAACTCAGTTGAACACAATACCTTTAATAGCAAGTGATAAACGCTTTTTAGACATAGATACATTCAGCTTTGCTGTACCAAGCAATTCAGACTTTGTGCCGTTTAGCAACCAGAGCACCATACAGCAAAGGTTTTCTGACATTGTTGTGCGCAGCCCACAGGCCACTGCGATAGAGTATTATGCTGATGACCAGTTACAAACCATCAGCTATCAAATGCTCGATAAAAAGGCCAGTGATTTAGCGTGTTATCTCAAACACCAATTACCAGAGCGCGATGCACAGCCCATCATCGCGGTGTGCTTAGCGCCGAACTTTGAGTTGATAACGGCGATTTTGGCGTGTTTAAAGCTAGGAGCCGCCTATTTACCTGTATCACCACAGCTACCATCCGAGCGCCGTCATTTTATGGTCGATAATGCTAAAGCGGCAGCGCTTATTACTAAGTTAGATGCTTGGCAAGATGAGTTACCTGAATGTTTGTGCATTGACATGCAAAGTGCTGACACTGACGCATTTGAAAACAACAACCTTGAGGGTGTGGTTCATCATCAACACGACGTGTGTTACGTCATTTATACCTCAGGTACGACAGGCGTGCCCAAGGGTGTAATGGTAGAGCAGCGCAGTGTATTGAACTATGTGTCATTCTTGAGTGAGTGTTACACCATCACTGCTCAAGATAACTATTTGCAATTTGCCAGTTGTAGTTTTGATGTGTTTGCTGAAGAAGTGTTTTGTACGCTGTTGAATGGGGCCACGTTGGTGATGAGTGACACCAATCAGCTGTTATCGGCAAGCGGCCTAGCAAAAGTTGCCAAGCGCTGCGAGTTGACTTTGATGAGTTTACCGACGGCCTATTGGCACCAGTTGGCATTAGAGCGTGTTGATTTGGGAGAGCAGTTGCGAGTGATCACCATAGGCGGCGAGCAAATGCAATTGTCAGCGTTATCGGCCTGGCAACGTAATTACGGCAGTCGAGTCCGGTTGATTAATGCTTATGGTCCGACTGAGGCGACTATTTCAGCAACTTTGCAAGATGTCACCAACCACATCAAGGGTGATATTTCCATTGGTAAACCGGTTGCGGGTGTGCAACTGGCAATCTTAGACAGGCACTTAAGAGCACTGCCAAGTTACATATGCGGCGAACTACACATCAGTGGTCACGCCTTGGCTCGCGGTTACCTGGGCGATACTGAAAAAACTAACCGAGCCTTTATTACGTTACCTCACTCCCAACAAAGACTTTATAAATCAGGCGATAAGGTACGTTTGAACGAAAGCGGAGAGATTGCCTTTATGGGTCGATTGGATGAGCAGGTTAAAATTAGAGGCTATCGTGTAGAGCTTGCGGAGATTGAGCGCAATTTGCTGTTGGATAATAAAGTTGCAGCGTGTGCCGTGGTGATCCGTGATGACGCATCAGGCTCAAAACAATTGGTGGCGTGCTTGGTGACTCACAAGCCTGTGACTGAAGCACAAGTTTGTGCTGAGCTTGCATGTAAAGTGCCTGAATATATGGTACCTCAGCATATCGTTTTCCTTGAGGAACTACCGTTAACCACCAATGGTAAGGTTGACCGTAAGCGCTTGGTCGAGCAGGTCAAAACGCTTCAGCAGCATGTAAACACCAAGATGAGTGAAGTACATACCCCGTTGCAAAGTGCGTTATCAAGTCAGCTCAAAGCATTACTGAGTTTAGAGCACATTGGTCTTGACGATGACATATTTTCCCTAGGTGCTCATTCTTTACTCGCGATGCGCTTGGTGGGTCAGCTTGGGCATATATTTAATTTATCTGTGCCTATTGATTTTGTGTTTCAACATCGCACCATCAGAGCGCTCAGCGATGCCATAGAATCGCTTTTACACGCCAAAACGCACAGTAGTGAGCCATCTGCGTTGAGCACTTTGATGTGTTTACAAGCTGGGCAAGCAGGATATGCACCGATTGTATTAATTGCTGGTGCTGGTGGCCTACTCATGGCATTTCAGACACTAGTGCAAAACTTAGATGAACGCATCCCAGTCTATGGTTTACAGCCTGATGAGATTGCTTGTGAGTCTCATATCATAGCGTCGGTTAATGCCACTGCAACTTACTACTTAGATGCACTTAAACAAGCAGGATTGACCGAACAGGTACATTTAGTTGGACATTCATTTGGCAGCTTTATTGCCTATGAAATGGCACAACACCTACAGACGAACCACTTGGGTGTCACTTTGACTGTTTTGGATACACCAGTACCAACATCCCAAGTCGAGCGCTTTGATGATAAGCAGTGCGCGTTGTTCATTCTAGAAAACTTTAACCAATTTTTCTCCTTACAGATGAGCGCCGAGCAGTTATCACATTATCAATCGTTAGACTCACAGCAACAGCTTCAGTGGCTGAGCAACTACTTGGCTCATTCTGGCTATCGTTTTTCAATCGAACAATTGGATAGATTCAGACGGGTGTTTAGCGCTCAGATTAACGCACCAGTTCAGTGTGACTACAAACTGGATGAAACCCCAGCATTGGTGATTAAGGCCAGTGATACATCAAGTTTTGCCGGTGAGGCGTTAAGTTCTGATATGGGCTGGGCTCGGCTTTGTGAGCAAATACAAGCAGTTGAACTGTCATGTAATCATCTAACAATACTTCAGCACGGTAATGCCCGTGAAGTTGCCCTGTTATTGGAAAAGAATTATGTACTCAATTAACAAATGTAAAAAATATGTTCTACATTGTAGGCCTTATCTAACAAAAGGATGGGATTAAAATGGATCAATTACTATCAGTAAAGATGGACAAAAGCTCCGGGGTTATCGATCATCGGATCCATGACCTGTCGTCACAAAAACAAAGTGGTTTAGCTTGGGTGAAGGACCATGTCGAACAGATTAATCACTGGGTTAATTCTGATGGTTTTGCGCTGCTAAGAGGGTTAAATATTGTTAGCAGTAATCAATTTAGCACCATATTGGAAACCATATTTGGTGAGCCTTTGAGTCAATATGTATATCGCTCATCACCACGTACGGCAATGAGAAACAATATCTACACCACAACTGAATACCATGCCGATCAGGTGATCTTACAACATAATGAAAATGCCTATTCAAACCGCTGGCCGATGCGAATGGGCTTCTTCTGTGTTGTTCCGGCAAAAAACGGTGGTGATACGCCGCTTGCAGACAGCCGTGTGGTCTACCAGAACATACCCGAGTCTATACGCGACAAATTTGAGCGCCTCGGTGTGATGTATGTTCGCAACTATGGCGAGATAGATTTGCCTTGGCAGGAAGTTTTTCAAACACAAAGTAAAATGGAAGTAGAGGCTTACTGTAAGGAAAATGATATTGAGTTTGAGTGGCAAGGTGACAGGCTACAAACTCGCCAGCACCGTCCTGCAGTAGCAACACACCCGCAAACGGGCGAAAAGGTTTGGTTTAATCAAGCGCACTTGTTTCACAGCTCCAGTATTGATGGACAAATGCCTGACTTGATGCGCGCCAGTATCGGTGAACAGCGGCTGCCAAGAAATGCTTATTATGGTGATGGTAGTCCCATCGCGGATGAAGATATTCAAGTGATAAATCAAGTCTATAAAGACGCAACATTCTCATATCAATGGCAAAGAAATGACATTTTACTGCTAGATAACATGCTTTATACCCATGGCCGGCAGGCATACAGTGGTGTCAGAAAGGTGCTGGTCGGTATGGCAAAAATTGTTAGTTAAGTATTCACGTACAGACTAACGCGTGCTCAGCTTGTTTACTCAAGCGCGGTTAGGTTTTGTTAGTAGTTATGTAGTTAGCAAATAACAAATACTCATTGAAGGAAACATAAAAATGAAACGGCTAATGCATTCAAGATTTAAAATTATGGTGCTGTGTTTTATCAGTTTGATACTCGCCTCCTGTTTACAGAAAAAGAGTGTTGCGAAAAACACCACCATTACAGCCAGTCAGATAGAAATGATTGAAACCACGGTAAATGATTACTGTAACAAGATGGTATTTTTTGGAACCATCTACGTGACAGCTGCTGATAAAGTTGTATATGAAGCTAACTGTGGACCTCAAAACATGCAGTATGAGGTTGACAACACAGTTGAATCTAAATACCGGATCGGCTCGAACACCAAGGCGTTTGCTGCAGCGATTCTCATGCGCATGTTAGAGGGCAAAGACTTGCGCACTGAAACAATAGGTGATTATTTGCCTTGGTATCCAAAAAACCAATGTGCTGATGTGTCACTACATCACTTGCTTACAATGTCATCGGGCATCGACAATTACAGTGATAACGAGGAGGTGTACGACAACTACGGGTGGCGTCCTTTCCTCTACGACAGTAAAACCAACTTAAATGGCCCTGAAGGCTTCAGTAACCGCTTTTGTACATGTACACAGCAAGGTGATGCGCCTTCTTTTACACCAGGCTCTCAGTATCAATACAGCAACTGTAATTACTACTTGATAGGTAACATTATTGAGCAGCTAGCAGCGGGCCAACAGGGGGATATTAATCGCGAGTTCTGGTTTGAAAATATTTTAAGAGAACAAATCTTAGACCCGCTTAATATGACCGAAAGCGGCACATTCAGTGCTATTGGCATCTACAAAAATATGACAACAGGTTATATCTACAAGGATAACCAATATTTGCCGTTGGCAAATGGTCGTCCACCTGCAATAGGTGGGCCCGCACCATATGAAGATATTTTAGTCAACCCATACAGTAACCCGCTGGTGTTGTACTCGGCAGGTGATATGTATTCAACAGTTGAGGATATGCATAAGTGGGATCAGGCGTTGTATGGCACGCAGGTTTTGGACGATGTGCAAAAGCTGGCGGCATTTGCACCTTACTCAAACACTGGTAGCACAGAATCTTGCGAATATTACGGCTATGGCTGGTTTGTAACATTTATCGACCCGAATCAATACGGAAAGGTGGCTGACTGTCCACAGAACCCCAATGACACAAACTTAAGGCAGTATGAAAAATTCTTACAGTATTCAGGCAGCTATCCATATTCATGGGTCACGAGCTTTAACCGACTGCTAGAGCGAGATCAGTCAGTCATGGTGTTTAGCAATTACGTTAAAACGGGTACTGAATCTGACTGTATTTCAAGTGAGATCAGAAACATCATTTTCTATAGCGATAGCCATAGAAGTACGGCTTGTCAGGGCGTGTTGGACGGGGCCTAAGTTTTTAATTGGGCGAAAGGGAAATAGAGCAGTTGTATTTCGTTTTCAATAAATGTGCTGAAAAGTTTTAGTACATACAAAGGATTACTGTTCACGTCTTACAGAGGTGAACAGTGAAAAAGGGCAAGCTAAAGACTAAGCTTAAACGGCTTTGACGTAGTTTGGTAAGTTTAACAACTGTTTAATTCTAAATCATAGAGGACTTAATATGACAGCGACAAAAACAGCAAAGGAAGAAAAGGCAAACGAAGTGAAGACCGAGCAGGATGCCAATCATGTCGAGGTTGAAAATCGTGAAGCCGTTGCACAGCTAATTGTCGATAAGTATACCAAGTGGTCGTTTGGCAGTGGATTGATCCCAATTCCAGCTGTCGACTTGGTTGCTTTGACAGGCATTCAAATGAAGATGATCGGCGAAATCGCCAAGGTGTACGGTCAATCGTATAGTGAGAACAAACTACGCGGTACGATCACTGCGGTTATTGGTGGTTCATTCCCACAAACCCTTGGCGGTGCAGGTCTGAGCAGCTTTTTGAAAGCTGTGCCTGTACTTGGCACTTTGAGCGCTTTGGCATTTATGCCAGTTGTTTCAGCTGCTTCTTCACATGCGGTCGGCACGACTTTTATCAGACACTTTGAACATGGCGGAACTTTGTTAGACCTTAATCTTACAAGTATTAAGGGCGACATTTCTGAAATGGCAGCGAAGTATCGTAAAGATAAAGGTAATGAAGACGCTCAAGTGAATGCTGCTAGTTAGTAGTAACTTGATAAACCAGCAGATTTCTGCTGGTTTATTTCTCACACACTTGTTAACTTAAGGAATTGAAGATGCTGGTAATACTGTATTTAGGGTTGTGTATTTTATCTGGTTACTGGGGGCGAAATACGTTTGCAGGACCTGTTGGATTCTTTCTGATCTCTTTGGTATTTACGCCTTTAGCAGGTTTGCTAATTTTGTTTTTAGCGAAAAGAAGAGAACCTGTAGAAGAGGAGGAAGAATAGCTAAGCGCAGTGTACGAGTTTGTAGTTATGCAACGCCCAAGCGTAGTACCTACATTAAATTACATGGAATTTAGGCATAGTCTCAGGCACATAACAATCTGCTGAGTACAAAAACAAGAAAAGATAATGAGATGGTATTATACGATTTAATTAGTCGAAATATAAAAATAAAGAGAAGGACCTTCGTTGCTTTAGGCTGTATCTCGGGCCTTGCGAACGCCTTGGTACTCGCTTTAATCAATAATGTAGCTGAGAACATTTCTGATATAAATCGCGAAAATCACATACTTTACTATCTGGCTTTATTCAGTTTGACGATCGCAATTTATGGTTTAACCCAGCAGCGACTCATGACCAAAGCTGCAAGAACAGTAGAACGTGCCATTGCAGGCTTACGTGTCGAGTTGTTTGAGTGTGTGCGTTATACCGAACTATCAACGCTGGAAAAAATCGGTAAAGAACGTATTTTCAATACACTGAGTAAAGAGTTACAGACTATTTCTCAGTCTGCTCAATTATTTGTGATCATTGGTCAATCTATCACGCTGGTATTTTTTACGTCCCTGTATATTGCTTATCACTCGTTTGTGGCTTTTTTGGTCATTTCTGTGTTGATTATGCTTGGTGCCAGCATTCACCGTTTGCGTGCGAATGAAATCCAAAAAAACATGCAGCTTTCATTCGAAAGCGAGAACATGCTGATCCAAAGGTTATCTGATTTGTTAGATGGCTTTAAAGAGGTGAAGCTAAGTGTTCCTCGGGCAGATGATCTAGAGCAAGAGTTTATTGCAGATTCAACGCGTGCCAGAAAAGCCAAAACGACCACCCAAACATTGTTTGCTACGGACTTTGTGCTGTCACAAATCACTTTCTTTGCTGCAACGGGGGCCATGGTGTTTTTAGTGCCAATGTTATCTAACGTTTATACCGAAGTTGTGATCAAAGTGACGACCGCGTCATTGTTTTTAATCGGTCCAATTACCAGTATTGTAGGGGGGATTCCGATTTATACCACAGCTACGGAAGCCGCCAATAACGTATTAGCGCTAGAAAATGAGTTAAAACAAGCTACCCAGCGTGGCAAAAGTAAAGAGGCACGTGCTACAGACATTCGTACCTTTGAGGAAATACGCCTCGAAGGTGCCTACTATCAGCATAATCGTCCAGCAGGAGACAGGCCATTTTTTGTTGGCCCTGTTGATTTGTCTATCAAGCCTGGACAAATCACCTTTATCACAGGCGGCAACGGTAGCGGTAAAACCACGTTCATTCGTATGTTAACTGGGTTGTATGAGCTACAAGGCGGTCAAATCATGCTCAATGGTCACGGTGTGTCCAGTGCTGAATTGGACAGTTATCGAAGCCTGTTTACAGCGGTATTTTCTGACTTTCATTTGTTTAAGCAATTGTATGGCATTCGAGTGAGTTCCCAGCAAGAGATTGATGATTGGTTAGTCTTTTTAGAAATGAATAATAAGGTTAGTGTAGAAAACTCGGAGTTTAGTACCACCGACTTATCCACGGGTCAACGCAAGCGTTTAGCGCTGTTGAGCACTATTTTGGAAAACCGACCGGTGTACATTTTTGACGAATGGGCCGCCGATCAGGACCCAATTTTTAGACGTAAATTCTATGAACAGGTATTACCTAAGCTTAAAGCACGAGGTAATACGGTCATAGCCATAACCCACGATGACGCATACTTCCATTTGGCAGATGTACATTTAAAAATGGTAGAAGGACAACTAATGGAACACCATACCGTTGAAAATGAGGGGGCGCCCTCATGAACATAATTATTCCACCGGATATAGGCTTATTGGTACTGGGCGGAGTTTGCCTAGTAATCGTTATTTCAAACCTGTTCATGCGGGTATTAAAGCGGTACTCCCCCAAGTTACGCAAGCGCATTTTATCTTGGCGTTTTAGAGCAGGTGTCACCTTATTGATCATGCTGTTTTTGATTATTGCGTTGGTGCCTGTTGTATTTATCAAGGTCGACTCGGGTGAAGTAGGGGTGCTATGGAAACGACTTGGCGGTGGTACATACTTGGACAAAACCTTCACTGAGGGTACCGTGCTGGTGATGCCGTGGGATAAGCTGACCATATACTCCAGCCGCTTTCAAACAGCAGACAGGCAAATACATGCAATCACTAATCAAGGTTTGAAGATCACTTTAGATGTGACGGTACGGTATCGACCGGTGGTTGATCACATGCCTTATCTTCATCAACTTGTCGGCCAAGATTATGTCAACGAGATGGTGGTCCCTGAGATAAGCTCAGCAGTACGTGTCATTGTATCGAACTACACTGCGGAAGAAGTGTATGGTGAACAACGAATGGATGTACAAGGCCAGTTACTTGGTAAGGTACTCGAAGAGTTAAAGCTACAGGAACAAACCATACTCAAAGATGCCGCTAGCAACATGAAAGGCCATGCCTTGGTTAACTTAGATGATGTATTGATCCGCAGAGTCAATGTACCTGATAAAGTACATAATGCGATTATCTCCAAAGTTAATCAGCATTATTTGCAGCAAGAATATGACATGCGCTTAGAAGTGGCTCAAAAGGAGGCTAAACGTAAAGAGACTGAAGCGCAGGGTATTGCTGCATTTCAAAAAACAGTGGCAGGCGGCATTTCAGAAACATATTTGAGATGGCGTGGTATTGAGGCGACCATTGAACTTGCCAAGTCTAATAACAGTAAAGTAGTGGTAATTGGCGGCGGCAAAGACGGTTTGCCACTTATCTTGAATACCGAAAATAGCTTGGGCCCTACAGCTGTGCCAACAAGCGCACATGCTACAAGTCAAGCACATCCTAAAGAGGCGGACCCCGCCAAAACAAATGACAGCAGTGGACATGCCAAGACGAACTCGAAAGACAGTTTATATCGCAGTCCAACCGCCAGCGCGCATATTCCACTTGAAGAGGTGGGTGAACCGCGTTAATACGTTAATGCCACCGAGCATCATACCTCGGTGGCATCTTGCTAGGCTCACAAAGTATTTCTATATTTTTTCCTTTTAAAATCAGTGTTTTTTATATTAATTTAAAATTACAATGAATCTTTTACTTGCTTGTGTAAGCGCTTACATGTTACGTTTTTGTAAGTTGCCTGGCTTGTTTGTTTACAACTTTCCGTATCCGGTATGTGGTCTTAGAGAAGTGGTAAAGCTGGGCTTATGAATATAACAACAATCTGTGCTGGCAGTATGGTGAGGTTTGCTTAAGCACAAAATTACAACATGTTAAGGAACCAAAGAATGAGTAAGTATATTTCACGGAACACCCATCTAGTTGCTGTCTCTGCAGTTGCGCTCACGCTGAGTGCCGTTGCGCCTGCGTCGGCATCGGTAGGGAAGCTACTATGGGAAGATAACTTTGATTCATTTAATAACGAAATATGGAATGTTGATATTGGGGATGGTTGCGATCAAGGAATATGTGGCTGGGGTAATCAGGAGTTACAATGGTATCACTCCGATAATGTGTCAATTACTGACATTAGCGGTGAACCTGGTAATCGAGGCTTATTGATTGAAGCACGTAAAGAGAACATTGGCTCTAAGGCGTTTTCGTCGGGCAAGATCCACAGTAAAAGTAAGTTATCAGTTCAATATGGTATGGTTGAAACGCGTATGAAAGTATCAAGCGTTGATACGGGTCTGTGGCCAGCAATTTGGATGTTGGGGACCAGCACTGCATCGTGGCCTGCAAAGGGTGAGATAGATATTATGGAAATGGGGCAGTCAGAGCAGGCAAGAATTGATGCCGGCTTCCCAAATGCCGATATCGACAGCTACACAGGTTCTAACCTGATTTTCTACAGTGATGCTGCCTGTAACAGCGCTAACCCCACGTGTGCTGCAAGCGTAGCGTGGCAAACCGACAACGCACACTTGTCGACGATGCCGCTCACTGACCGCTTTGTTACTTATCGCTTGTATTGGACCGATACTACTATCCGTTTTACGGTTGAAGATCAGGGGATTGAATACGCGATGTTTGATCAGCCCTTTACCATCAGCGAAGAATCAGACGAATTTCAAGCCCCGTTCTACTTGCTCATGAACCTCGCGGTAGGGGGTAACTTTACCGATGCAAAAATGAACCATCAAGTCACAGCGCCACTGCCAGGTAAAATGGTGGTCGACTATGTACGAGTGTACGAGTACAACGGTATGGGTGAGGTTAAAGTGGGTAATAGCAGTGATCCTGAGCAGGGGACATTTGGCGTATTTACCGACTTAACGCAAACAGACAATAAGCTGACAGCAGGTGTTGACTCGGATATTTATGTTTGGAATCAAAATTCAATTTCTCAAGGCAACATTGCTCCATTTGAAGGTGAGCAGGTAATAGCGTGGGACTATAGACCCAATCAATGGTTTGGCGGTGGTATTCAAGCACGTCAGCCAAGTAACATGAGTGCCTTTGCCGAGGGTGAACTGCGTTTTAGAATTAAGATCCCGGCAAATGTCGCTTTCAAAGTCGGTATTAGCGATACCTATACCAATGAAAACTGGCTAACTTTTCCCGCTAATGAAACGAAGTACGGATTGGTTAGAAACGGTGAGTGGGCACAAGCTGTGATCCCGGTGAGTGAGCTGGCTGGGCCTTTAATCGCGCTCCAGTCACTAAAAAGTCACTTTAGTATCCTATCTGTTGATGGACAAATTCCCAAATCGCCGTTTTCTATGGCCATTGACGACATCATTTGGACTGGAGGTGGAGCGAGTACAACGCCAGATAGTGACAATGATGGCGTAAGCGATGAGCTAGATCAGTGTCCAAATACAGCGCCCGGTACTCAAGTAGATGCTAATGGCTGCGCTGTTGTGAGCGCCGAATATGGTATTACACAACTGAACACCCAAAGCGTTCAGTTTTATGTTAATACCAGTGACTGGGCCGATGTGCATTATCAAATTAATGGTGGTGTACAACAAAACGTACGCATGACTCAAAATTCCGGTCGTAACGAGCTGGTTATTGATGGTTTAAAGGTGGGTGATGAAGTGAGTTATTGGTTCACCTACTTAAAATCGGGCGGTGCGGTCGATACAGCGCAGCAAAGTTTTATGATTTCCCCAGCAACTTGGATGTAGTCCTTTTGTAGGCATCCTCAGGGCAGCTATCAGCGCTGCCTTTTTAACTGCTAATCACACCCTAAAATTTCAGCATCAATGTGGTTATACTTTTGTGCCTATTTACTAGTCAGGTATGTTCAGTCTATGATTAAAACTGGCACACCCCATTTATTGGCCAATAAGTAGGAGCGCTTTGATTTAGATATGAAATATGGTTTGTTATTTATACTACTTTTTGCCTGCCACTATTCGTTCTCAGAAGAAGCCTCAGTAGGGCAAACATTCGTGATAAGTTACGTAGAACATGAAGGCATTATTAAATACTATGTGCCATTGTTGGCAAGTGCCTACAAAAAGATTGGCATTGAGCCCAAATTCGAATTAATCAATGATAAAAGAGCGTTGAAATTGCTCGACCAAGGAGCAATCGACGCGGACACCGCTAAATCTTTAGAGTTTGTCGACCATTATCAAAATATCATTGTTGTCCCCACCCCAATCAGTCAAATTGACGTCGTGTTACTATGTCAAAGCAAGCTACCTTGTGACTTATCTGTGTTAAAAGACGCTAACCGCTCATTAGGGATCATTGCAGCGGATGAGTTTTATGCCCAATTGTTAGAAGGAAGTGAGATTAGCATTTTGGAATTGACCAGCTTTGAAACACTTTTGAAAATATTTGATCAAAATAAGATTGATTATGCCATCGTTGTTTTTGATGATTACACCAAAAACACGATGCTGAAATACAATAACCGATTCTTAATTCAGCAGAAAATTGGCTATCATTTGCTTAGCAAGAAGCATCAGGGGTTAGTTGAAAAGTTAGACAAAGCAATCATACAGACCCGCGCAGAAGGTGGTTTTTTAACGGTGCAGTAATGTAGTTAGAAAATACTATGAAAACTGCTACAATGTGGCGCTTTATTGTCAGGGTAATGGTTTATGGAATGTCGTTTACATTGCGGTGCTTGTTGTATCGCGCCAAGTATTAGTTCAAGTTTTCCAAATCACCCCGATGGTAAACCCGCAGGTGAGCGTTGTAAAAACCTCACCGACGATAATCTTTGTAAATTATTTGGCAAACCAGAAAGACCCAAGGTCTGCCATGACTTTAAAGCAACCGAGTGGGTGTGTGGTAACAACTCACAAGAAGCGCTTAGCATACTTAATGAACTAGAAAGTCTTACCAACTAGAGATGTAGCCACACATCGAATTGCCACCATAATGTTAACTCACTAGTTTACCATTACGTAAGAATCCAAGCCGTTATGAAAGTTGTTACGTTTACGTAAAAGTAAATTATTTGTTTCTACCACGACGGATAAACCAGATAAATATGAACGCAATAACCAACAAGCTGAACAATAAAATAGTGGTGGTAAAGGAGATGCCTTGCTGAGGCTGTGCTGGCACTCGGTATTCAGGTTTAAAGTCAAATAATAGAGCAGGTCCGAGTGAAAACTCCTTAAGTTGACCTGTTTTTGTACCAAATTGCGCAGAAACAATAGTAAAATGCGCTAGACCAGATTGGTTGGTTGACTTTAATTTCACTCGGGCAATACGGCCACTGCCTTCGACCTCATTAGCCGGCGCTACTAGGCTTACAACATAAGCGGCGGTGCCTGTTCCTGCATCAGCCGAGTTATGGAGGATAAATATGTTGTCGTTGTCAAAAAAGTTGCCATGTTCGATTTGAACGCCTTCTTTGCGTGGGTTTTGATCAATAAGCTCAAACTTGTGGGCGTCGAACTCAAGCTTTAAATCTACGCCATATAATGCTGGTAGATTATCAACCTGTATATCGATATAAAACTCGCTACCTAGCTTGACTTGCTCACTCGGTGTCACTAGATATACTTTGCCCTTTTCAGTCGCCCACGCATTCATGGCTGTTATCATTGATAGAATAAATACGATGCTTTTCATTAGATTCTCGTTATAGAAATAGAGGGCTTTTGCGCTGATGCACAGCAGCCCAAATCCAAGTTTGAAGTTATAACCCTTGAGGGCCAGACTTACCGTAGTTGCTACCCAAAATGGTTAAGTCCTGAATATTTATTTGCTCGTCACGGTTATAATCAGCTGTTGAGACATAATTAGGGCCGTCGGCTTTTGTGCTACGGTACGCAGCTAACAGCAAGGTTAGATCTGAAATATTTATCTGTTCGTCGTTATTCGCATCTCCGCCAACCAGAGTTATTGCACCTAACTCTGTTGATAAGTCACTTTCAGCCAGTAGTAGCGTTTTTTCAGCAGGTAAAAAGCCATTAACCTCAATGCGAATAATTGCTTCGCCCGGTTTAGTGTGTGCCTCAAAACTGCCATCGGCGTTTATGTGTACAAGTACGCCGTTAATATAAACACGCACACCATCATAATTGCCGTCAGTAACTAAGTGCGCGACATTTCCAGTCACTCGCAACGCTTCTTTAACCGTTATTGCATGTGTGGATGTTTTATCTAGCAATAGGGTACCTTGCTGATCAACTAACTGTGTTCTTAATGTTAGGTTGGCAGTACCTGCTTGGTCGGTGCTTAGTACAACGGTAGCAAAAGTGCCTTGACCTGTTTTAGGACTGTCAGGTGCCTTCAAGCTCCGTGCACCAAGCCACTGCCCATTGGTAAACTGGCTTGGTGGGCCAATGCTGTCATTTTCATCAATAAAGTCAGCATAGCTAGCATCGGTGATTTTTAGTGTATTAGTGTTATCCAAGGTTAGGACTGCATCGACGCCATAGAGATTTTCACCACTAACATCTATGTTCATGGCAATGCTGTCTCCTTGATACAGTTGATTGGGTAAGTTACTAAAGTCGGAGTTTAGGTCAACTGGTAGCGCATCGCCGATAAACTTTCGGATACGATAAGCGGTGTCTCTATTGCCTGAACTATTGAATACTCGCCAGCTTGTTACGAAGCCATTGTTGCGGGTTTTTACTACGGATGGAGCGTGAAATACACCAGAGGTACTTTGATTCATTCTGAACTCTTCACCATCTCGAGAACCATCTAAATGAAACTTTTGAGCAAAAACACCATCACCGGACCAAGCGATCACAAACCCACTATCTGAGGTGCTGACAACATTTGGATAGATTTGCATTCCATCAACATCTATGTTGACGCGAAACTTATCAATGTTTGTCGTGCCATCACTGTTATACACCTTGGCGTATATATCAGAGTTTTCATTCCAAGTGACAACGTAATTACCATTAGCCAATGTCGCGTTATCATATAAGACTCTATCATCAGGGGTAGTTATCGAATCTAGTGGTCCTTCTTTTGACCCATCCGCGGATAAACGCTGGGTATTAACTATGTAGCCGCCGTTGCCTGCACGCCACGAGACAATAAAGCTGTCATTAGCAAACTTACGTATAATAGGATCGGTTCCCTGATAATTTCCAGCATCTACATCTACCTGAAAAACATTGCCATCAGGTGAACCATCGGCGTTAAAATATCGTGCATATATGTGCTGAGTATCATTACTGGTTGGTTGACCTGCCCAAGCTACCATAAATCTTCCGTCGCTAAATGTTTCAACATAAGGATCATTGGCGCTGTGTTCAGAAGGCTGGCTCACTAAAAACTTGCTGCCAATACTGCTACCAGTCGCGCTAAAACGCTGTGCATAAACCCGCTCTAGACCTGATTCCTTAGAACTCCATGTGAATATGAGTGTACCATCAGCTTGTTCGACAACAGAGTACAAAGGATTAGCGGTCGATACTCTGGTCCATTGATCAATTGTTAGGACAATTGAGGTACCAGTAGCACTGCCATCTTGCTGAACCCGTTTTGCATAGATACGCAGTTCTCCGCCACCTGAATCTCCTAGGTATTCCATCCATGAAACCAATATATGTCCGTTGTTTAACGCAGTGGAAATAGGCATTGATGAAGTGTAAACCGAAAAAGTTCTATATACCGTAGCCTCATCGCCATCTGGGGTTGGGGTTGCTGCGTGTGTCATCAATGACAAAGTAACTGCTGACGTAGCTAGGATAGGGGTTAATACTGAGCACAAAATGCGTGGTAAAGTGATCATAAATAAAACATTCCTTATATTTTTTATGATTTAATTATATTGATACAAAAAGAACCGAGAATATAAGCTGTTAGCCTTGAGCATAGGGTTCATTTTGTGAATGAAAATATACCATAGAACGCCCTGTTGTTTCCATAATAAATACAAATGGCTGGGATTAACCTGTGTTGCTTCACTAACGTAGTGGCACTGTTTTTTAATAAATATTTTGAATTAAGCTGCCTTTTCGCTGTTTAAGAGGCTTAAACGCAAGTACATTGTTTAGGCAATTTTTTCGTGCCACACTGCTTGGCAGAATAAAAAACAAATAGGAAGTCGTTATGCATCAGTTAAAGGCATTACTTTGGTGTTGCGCAGTATTGCTATGCGTGGGTGAAGCGATTGGTAGTAGGGCGTTTGCCGATGAGTCACCGATTTACAGCTCAATGGCAACAGCTCAGCCAGTTTGGGCTGAGCATGGTATGGTGTCAAGCCAAGAGGCACTGGCCAGTCAGGTCGGTGTTGAAATACTCAAACGAGGTGGTAATGCCGTAGATGCAGCGGTAGCCGTGGGTTTCAGTCTGGCTGTAACGTTACCAAGGGCAGGTAATCTCGGCGGTGGTGGTTTTATGTTGGTGTATTTAGCAAAAGAAAACAAAAGCATAGCGATTGACTACCGAGAAATGGCGCCAAGCTCAGCACATAAAGATATTTTTATCGACGAAGCGGGTAAAGTTAACCCCAAACTTAGCCTTGCTCACGGTCTTGCAGTAGGCGTTCCCGGAACAGTGATGGGTATGGAGTTAGCACTCAAAAAATATGGCACCATGAAGCTCAGTCAGGTTATTCAACCAGCGATACAGCAAGCCAAAAAAGGTATCAAGGTCACGTCCAGTCTAGCCAATTCTCTTTCTCATCCATTTATAAAAGAACGTATGTTAGAGGTTCCCGCTTCAAAGGCGGTATTTTACAAGCAAGATGGTGCTAACTATCAACCAAATGAGTGGCTGGTGCAAGGTGACTTAGCGCGCTCATTGGAGCTGATTGCCAAACATGGCAGCAAAGGCTTCTACGAGGGTGAAACCGCAGAGAAAATTGTTGCAGCGGTCACAGCTGCTGGCGGTATTATGACCTTAGAAGATATGCAAAATTATAAAGCTGTGGAGCGGCAACCTGTGTCGGGTACTTATCGCGGCTATGAGGTTATTTCTATGCCGCCCCCATCATCAGGTGGGGTGCATATCATTGAGATGCTCAATATGCTTGAACTATATCCAGTGGGAGAACTTGGCCATAACAGTGCGGCCAATATCCATCTACTGGCTGAGGTTATGAAACGTGCCTATGCGGATAGAAGTGAATACTTGGGCGACCCAGATTTTGTTGACGTACCCCTCAAAGCACTGACAGATAAAAACTACGCCAAGCATCTGAGCAAACAAATTCATGCGGACAAAGCAACGCCCAGCGCACAGATCAAGCCCGGCAAACTACTTCCCTATGAGAGTGACCAAACCACTCACTATTCGGTAGTTGATAAATGGGGGAATGCGGTCAGCAACACCTATACGCTCAATTTCAGTTATGGTTCTGGCATCGTTGCCGCTGGTACGGGGATTTTGTTGAACAACGAAATGGATGATTTTTCTGCAATGCCAGGTGTGCCCAATGGCTTTGGTTTGGTAGGGGGGGATGCCAATGCTGTGCAAGGCAACAAGCGCCCACTAAGCTCAATGACCCCGACCATCGTAATGAAAAATGGCAAGCCTTTTATTGTCACAGGCAGCCCTGGTGGCTCTCGCATTATCACCACGACCTTACAAGTTATTAGCAATGTTATTGACCATGGGTTAAATATTGCAGAAGCGACGGCTGCACCGCGCATTCACCATCAATGGCTACCTGATGAAATTCGCATAGAAAAAAGCTTAAATGTTGATACGCGTAGGTTGTTGGAGGCTAAAGGCCATCAACTGTCAGAAAAAAGCGCCATGGGGTCAACACAAACTATCATGGTAACCGACAAGGGGTTGTTTGGGGCATCCGACCCGCGCCGAGCTGATAGCGCTGCTTTAGGATATTAAACCGTTTGGTCAGAGGGATTCGTTCTGACCTAGACTTCAATTACTTACTTTGGGGTTGGGTCGGTTAAATACGTACCTATAATGACTGCGGTGTATAGACAAAAAATGTAAGCATGTTGAATAGAACCCTTAAACTAACAACACAGCGTCTAAATATTTCCGTTTTAGAACCGCAAAGTTATGAGGTGTTAGTCGCTTTTCATCTGAGCATGTGCCAGAAGTAGCGCCTGCTTGAGTTTATTTACAGTGCTGATTGGTGTGCTTAAGCTTGCAACCACATAAAGCTCTTGGTTGCGTACTACTTCATTGTGGCGAAAATAACTGATCTTGGCTGCGGTGTGTCGATGATTTGGAATGTGAGAAGCATAGATGGTTTTTACACGCCCTTTGTCCAACATTTGCCACGCACTGTCCATATCGGTGACGAGCACTAGATTAATGCCAACAACAAATCCCATGGACTGCAATATTGTTTCTTCGTAGCTGCCTCTAATGGCAACTGTGCTATAGGTAAGTGCGTCTTTTACCGAGTTGATTTCAACATCTGTATCACGATCGGAATAAAAACTATATTCAAGGGTTGTGAACTTGTAGAGCCAATTGAACAAAGGCGCTCGCTGCTGGGTTTTAGCCATTGAAAAAAGCACCACATTGGATTGTGTAAGTGTGAGTTCATAGGCTCGCGCCCATGGAACTACATCAATTGAGCTATCAAATTTCGCAATGTCTAACGCATTTTTAACTAACTCATAGGCAATGCCTGAGTGGGCCTGTCCATCGGTAACGATGGTGTAAGGAGGGAAATGCTCAGTAAACACACTCAGTTGCGAATTAGCGCAATAAGAAGGTGAAGAGAAACAGCACACTAAAGCAACACCGAGATACCTAAACATAACAAACTCATAGCAGTAAACATCATCAAGTGTAGTCTGATGTATTCAAGTAAGCTAATGTAAATGTGTGGCGCGAGAAAATGTAGAATAAACCAGACAAGCTGCCTGGTTTATTCTGTTGTGGTATTAGTACTGAGGTTTTGGTGGAAAGTTTTCTAATATTTCAGTAACCGTTTTATTAATTGAAGCATCTCGCTGTTCAGGCGTTTGTTTGGTGCGTAATCGACCTTCTTTAGCACCGCGCCAAACGAGCTGTTTTGAAGCGTTATCGATTACGTCAATAACCAATGTACCAACATCATACTCTCTGGTTGTGGTATGCGTTTGTACACCCCAGCCCCAGTAATTCCAGCGCACGCCATAGCTGGTGCTCAGTGTGTCTGCTTCTATTTTGCTCTCAACAGACGCATGGTAATTAACTAACATATCAGCCTTATCAGCGGCAACTAAGGTAATGCCTTGGGTTGATAAGTTTTGTGTGATGGCGTTGCGCACACGCTTTTCCATCAAGTCATTGATTTGATAGTCATTAGTTGAGGCTTTTAAATTAGCATCTGGTGCCCATGCAAAGGTTTTATAGTTGGCAAATTCGACCGATTTATCATAGTCCCAATCAGGTAAACTGGTACAGGCACTCAGTAGCAACAATGCCGATGTCATAAATAACTTTTTAAACATAATGATATCTCCTTGGGCCAGCCTATATTTTTGTAACTGGCCTAAACAATCTTGCCTTGTAAGATCAGACTGCCTGAGTTGTGCTATGTTCCACTTCAATCCAGTCTTTTTCATCAACCCAGTTTTGACTGCCATTTTTAACGCTACGAATAGGAACGATATAATCGCAACTAATCTGCGGTTTAACCGACGCAAAAATTGGTACAAAGCCAAAGCTTAACGCGGTTTCAATAATCGCTTTTTGGTTTTGTGGATCAATGTCGGCTGCTTCATCGATATATATGGGTATACGATAAAGCGCCTGCTCTTGATCTGACAGCAAGTAACGTATAAACAACATACCACATAACAACTTGATTGTAATACGTGTTCCGTTAGAACCCGCGGAGTCAATCTTGTCAAAATGCTCTGTTTCGCCAGCGCGATTAACCACCTCAAAGCGAATATCAAATAAATCCGTTAACGTTAGACCAGCTTTGTCACTGGCGAGCTTAATCAAATGATCCTTAGCCTCATTAAGCGCTTTTTCATCACTTGGTTGCGAAGACAAGAGATCAAAATTATCGCCTTGCTCGTAATTATCTGAAGTGCTGATGATGGTATCTATACTGTCTACAAGCATTTTACGAGGAATAATATTAATCTTGAATGACTGTAAATTTGAGATACGATGCTGGCTTATGCCACGGTTGAAGCTGTTCATTTCGCGGCGCAATCTGTCCAAATCTTCACGCAGACCTTTGATGGTTGCTGCAACCTCAGTTAAAGCCACTCGTGCTTGACGGTCTACAGCATCACGTTCATTGTCCAGGTTATGATACGCACTGATTAGTTTGGCATATTTACTGTTTTCGTCTGTTTCATTGTCAAACTTGGTAATGCCAGCGTTATAAATGTGCAAATAGGTATTACGCACGTTTACCGCAAGGTTTCTTAGCTCATTGCATTCTTTGTTGAATTGGTGAACCACCTCAGCCAAATTATCAAAATCTAACTGCACATCGACAGGATAGGGCGCTTGTTTGCCGCTGAAGATATCCAATGTGTGATCAATACGTTCTGACTTAACCTGTCGTAAACGATCGCTTTGACGTGATAGTAAGTCTTGCTTACTTTTAATGATTGAACGTCTATCTGAAATTGACCCTGCATTACGCTGAACGTCTTGTAAATACTCATCTACTTGCTCTCGCTCCGCCGTCAGCTGTTCACGCAATAGCTCTTGTGCTTCAACCGATTGCAACATGGTTTGATATTGTTCAAAGCGTTTCAAAGCGCTTTCTAATCCCATCAACTCGTCATACAAGGCATCACGCTCTTGTTGCTTTTGCGCGACGTTTGCAGCCACTTCTCGCTGTTGTTTAAACTCAACAAGCGACTGTTGTAGAGCATCTAACTGTGCTTTGAGTTGCTCTTTATTTTCACCACTTTGCATCTGTACTGGACTGAGCTTTTTGAGCTTGATAGTCGCGCCTGGCACATTTAACTCACCACCTTTAACGTTTGCAGAGAGTTTCTCTAAAAACTCACTAAACGCCTCGTCATCGGTAATGGTGATATCCCCTTGATTTGTTGTGGCAAAAGACAGCAAATCAGGATTGAGAATACGAGAGATCTCTTCTACTTCTTTCAAAGACAGATCTTCACGCATTCGCGTAAACAGATTGAACTCGAGGTTTTTGAGTTGTAGTTTCAAGCTCTTGATCTGTTTTTGCGTTTCATTGATGCGATAGTCTAGGGTGTGAAGGCTTTGGCCTTGCGCACTGTTGATTGAAAACGACAACTGCTCATATTCTTTTTTCAACAGTTGTAAATTGGTTTTCAATGTAGCGTGATTAGTCAGCTCAAACTCTGACTTGAGGGCATGGTAATCAAGAAACCATTGCTCTATTTGCGTTTGACGGCGTTCAATGTCTCTAGATTGTTGCAAGTAAAGCTGTTGTTTTTGCTCAAAGTCATGCTTTTCTTGCTCTATATCTTCTAATTGAGCATTAAGTTCAGCCATATGTTCTTGTTGATATTGATCATACTCAACCAAGGCCACGTCAATCTTTGGCGCATACGCTGCAAGTTTACCTTTGATTGTGGCTTCGCTTTCAAGCATGGTTTCAAGTGCTGAAATAGGCTCTTGCATGGACTCAAGCGCGGCTAACTCTCTACGTGATCGATTTACTTTATCGAATGCACGTCGCCACACTTCATAAAAGTCTACCCGAGAATTTGACATATGACGTTCAAAAACTCTCAACATAAAGCGTTTTACATCGCTTGCGCCTAGCTTGTGCAGGTTTAAAATGCGGCGGAATATCTCTTTATAAATTGCTGCATCCTGAACATTGTTAAGTGGGATCATCTTAAGGTTCACGTCGCCGTCAAATGGAGTCGCACCACCTGTTAACAGCGCATTGAGCTCTTGGGCTTTAAGTTCGATTGGCTTCTTGCCTTGTGATTCAAGATGCTTGAAAAGCTTTGTATACTTTATGATGCTTTTGCCTTCGGTAAAGTCATCTAATGACAATTTGCCTGAGTAACAAAAGAACTGGTGCGCAAATCCCGCTATTTTACCAAGGCCGGCTACGCCTATCACCACATCACCATGGGGCAGGTTGGCTTCTAATAAAATATAGGATTGATCGGTTGAGAAGTAGAACTTTCTGGTTTCTTCTAAATCGTGGCCATCCCATTCGGTTAAACGTAAATCATTGATAAGCGGAAACTGCAAGGCATTGATAACGGAGCTTTTACCCGTGTTGTTTGGCGCGCAAATCGAGGCGCTTTTATCAAGCGGAATAACGCATTTTGCATAGCCTGCTGTGTTCAATAACGCTAATTTACTTAGCCCGTATAATTTACTCATACTTCATCCTCAAGGGCATCAAAACCATCTTCGTTCACTTCCATCAACGCGTCGATATAGCGATAAATGGGTGCCAAATGCATGAAACCTTGTTCAACCTCTTTGGCAAGGCCTAACCTGACCATTCTCAAATACACATCTTTACGCAAGTCTGAACCAGAGAAAATCTCTAATTGATCAAATAAATGTTTATTCAATTGCACCAGAGTTTGCATCAATTCAAGATCTGCCACTTCGTCAAATAGCGCGCGTAATGGGTCTTTGCCCTGATTCGCGTAATGTTCGATAAGAATAAACACCGTCAGCGCGATAGCGCGCGATATCTTCCCCATATTAGGTGTGCTTTCATCACTTGCGAGATAGTAAAAACCGCGCCCATCGTGCTGTAAATCATGTCCTAAGGCGCTAAAAAGTGCTTGATAGGCATCAATATTTTGATCAAGCTGTTGCCACAGCGTGGTGTCTTGTTCACTGATGTGATAACCGCCCACTAGCTTTTTATTGATAGCGTGCAGTTCTGTCAGTTCTGATAAATTAATCTGTGTCATGGTGTGTTTCTTGTACTGTACTGGCGTTGAACGGGTAAAGTGCAAAGGTGTGTTCATTAATAGTCACCTTGGCGCGTTCATTATCTTGTTGTAATTCAAAATCTTGGTCACTGACTAGCTTTTGATACAAAAACAGCATTTCGTCAGCGTCGAGGCTTGGGTATTGGGATGTTAAAAAGCCCAGCAAAGCTTGGCGTTTATTGCCATTGTCTGCAAATGTACGGGCGAATGCGGTGCGTACATCTTGATAATCTGGAATGTTCGGACTGTGATAGGCTGGCACATCTGTTTGGTCTGGTAACTGGTAATCGTCGTGCTCAAATTGGGCCAAGCTTGCCATATAAGCAACCATATGACGCTTTTGTCCAAGTGAAAAGCGTTGTATATCAGAGACAAATTCAGGTTGAACTGATGTCAGCATTCGATCAACGCCATTTTTGCGGATAAGCCCCAATACTTTAGCTGCTTGCCTTGTTATTAACGTGTTACGACGCAATTCTTCACGCAACGGCATCAACATATCAGCACTTTTACGCAAGCTTTCACGGCCGATTAGGTGCATATCTAAAATGCGTGTGCGTAACTGTTCTAACATGCGCTTGTCGTGAGCGCCTCGTCCAAACAGCTCAATGCTGTCTATTTGGTGACTAATCTGCGATTCGATAACAGCGAAGCAGGCATGAAACTGTCCGCGAATGTCGACCATTTCTAGCATGGGTTCGATGTACTCATCAAACGCTTCAATCACAGCACGATAACGTTTTTGCAAAGACAGGTTGCTGTTATCTGACTTTGCTTGTTCAACAATATTAAAAATAGCGCTTTCATTATGTTGAAATAATTTCACGATCTTACGAACTCGTTCATCCATAATGCGGCTAAAACGGCGTAATTCGCTAAAATCACCTTCGTCTCCGGCTTGCTGTAAGCGTGTTCCTAGGCGCTCTAAATCCTTAACTAAAACGGTAATTTCTTCGGCTAAACCTAAGTCTTCTTCTTGTAACAAAAAGCTGGCAAAATCAGCCACAGCTCGGTTGATCTCCAGTTGTGAAGACTTCGCCAATGGAATTATTATTTCTTGATTTAACAAGCGGTTAGTTTCTTTAAATATTCGCTCGCTGGTCCACTGAGGGTTTTTATGCTTTATGATGTTTTGAACATCTTTCAGGCTGAAATCGGTCATTTTAAACCGTTTAAAAAGCAGCTCTAACACACCCCAGTGTTCATTGAGGGTATTCAATACTTTTTTTGCTGGGATCATAACTTTCCAGTTTGTATCAATTTTGTGACATGCAGGGTAAATTAATTACTTCTAGCCGTAGCGCATAAATGTAGCAAATGCTATTCTTCGCGCCGACTTACACGTTACCTTCAAATTTATTTACTTTTACTTACAGGTTGTTTACGCAATATGGTTACGCCCATTATCCTTACCCTGATAGCGATTGCGTTCTTGCTTATCGTTATAGAGGATATCATCCATGTAAACAAGGCCAAAACTACCCTTTTTTTTGGTACTTTATGTTGGATTATCGCTTTTATCTCCCCAATTCATGGTCAAAGCCCAGAAACTGTACAACATCAGCTAGATCATAACATTCTTGAAATCGCCACTCTATGGCTTTTCTTGATGGCTGCGATGACATTTGTGGCCTATTTGAACTCCAAAGGATTTATTCAAAACATTGTACATCGCGTAATGCCAGCTCAAATCAGCGAGCGGAAACTGATGTTTTTGGTGGGGATTTCTGCTTTTGTGTTCTCGTCGATTTCTGACAATATTACCGCCACTTTGATTTCGCTGGCAGTTGTTATGTCTTTGAAATTAGACCCTAAAAAACTTATTAAGTATGCCACTTTGATTATTTTTAGTGTCAACAGTGGCGGGGTATCACTGATCACAGGGGACGTAACCACGCTGATGATATTTTTAGCGGATAAAGTAACTATTCCTGATTTGTTGTTATTGATAGCGCCAGCCCTTGTGAGCGTAATAGCACTGGCTGCTATGCTGTCGATTGGTATGAACAATACCTTAGAGTTTCAAAAAGCGGAGCTGCGTCGCATAGAAAAAACCGACATTACAATCGCGGTTATTTTTATGACGACCATTTTTGCCACTTTATTTCTGAGCGTTCAATATCAAGTGCCACCGTTACTAACATTTTTGTTTGGTCTGTCATTGATGTTCTTGGTAGCGCAGTTCCTAATGCGAAAAAAAGATGTAAACAAAAAAATTATCGATTACATTCGAGAGATTGAATATGACACCTTGCTGTTCTTTGTTGGTGTATTGCTATTAGTTGGGGCATTAAAAGAGGTGGGTGTGCTTGCAATGTTCACAGATTTGTATGTTTACATGAGCCCTGAGTATGCCAACTATCTAATGGGACTACTCTCTGCAGCGGTTGATAACGTACCACTTACAGCCGCTTTGTTAAAAGCTGATATTACCATGACCGCGCAGCAATGGTTGATGTTTACCTATGCAACGGGTGTGGGTGGTTCAATGTTGGTGATTGGCTCTGCGGCGGGTATTATCGCGATGAGTAAAGTTAAGGCGCTAACATTTATGAGCTATTTGCGCATGTCACTGTACCTGCTGATTGCTTACAGCATTGGTTATGTTGGTGCATATCTGTCTGGCCAGTTTATTTAACGTTTTTTAGGTGTCTCGATAATAAAAACTTGACACCTAGACGGCTAAAAGATATTTTTTACAAGCCCGCTCTGTGAGTGGGCTTTTATTTTGCTGTTATTCAGGTTTAATAACGCAAAATAAACAGAAGAGGTGCGATGCTTAGGTATTTAGCGGTAGGTGACGAAAGCCTGTGACTGCTTTAGAGGGAAGTACTCGCCGAGGAAAGTTGTAGTACGTCGCTGTGACTTTTCGGTTTACGAGGCTGAATCCTCGGAACTGTCACCGTTTTAATGGTGGAGAGCTTCTGGCAAAGGTCATTTCACATACTTTTTGTACCTTCAATTGCCAAGTTCTCCTTTTTGAATTGACCCATCGAAATGCGGTCACAAGGAGATATAATGAACTCGCAGTACACAGTCGCAAAGTTTGGCGGAACCAGTGTAGCCGATTATCCAGCCATGCAACGCTGTGCAAAAATCATTAAAGATGATACACAAGTACGTGTTGTGGCAGTCAGTGCCAGTGCTGGTGTAACCAATCATCTTGTTACACTTACGCAGCAAAAAGCCGATGAGCAACAGCGTTTAGAGCTCGTGCAAGCCGTACTTGATATTCAAGATGCGATTTTAGCAGAGCTGTCGCTAGATGCTGATCTTGCACAAGGGTTTGAGCAAACCATCACGGAATTTAAAACGTTGGCGGCATTACCAGCACTCAGCGCACAACAATGTGACGAAATGCTGAGTTTTGGAGAGCGTTTATCTTCATATCTGTTCACACAGGTGTTGAGAAATTTAGGTGTTTCAGCGCAGCGTTTTGACGTGCGAAAAGTACTTAAAACAGACAATCGCTTTGGTAAGGCAACGCCTGATATTGCTGCTACTGCGGTTGCTGCGCATAAACACTTAATGCCATTGCTTGGTGAGCATGTTTCCGTCACGCAAGGTTTTATCGGTAGTGACCAATATGGGCAAACAACAACGCTTGGCAGAGGGGGATCGGATTACAGTGCAGCCTTACTCGCAGAAGCTATAAAAGCCAAAAGTGTGCACATATGGACCGATGTAGTGGGGATATTTAGTACCGATCCGAGACTATGTAACAAGGCAACACCGATCGCCCGATTAAGCTTTGATGAAGCCGCTGAAATGGCAACGTTCGGTGCGAAAGTATTGCACCCAGCTACGATATTGCCTGCGAGTCGAAGTGGTATTTCGGTGTTTGTGGGTTCTAGTCGAGACCCTCAAGCGGGCGGTACATGGATTGAAAAAGAAAAGTCTAGTGCGCCGGGCATTCGCGCTGTAACTCAGCGAAAAAACCAAATACTGTTGACCTTAAAGAGCCCTGAAATGCTACTCGCGAGCGGCTTTTTAGCGCGTATATTTACAATTTTAAGTGCATATAACATCTCTGTTGACTTAGTTACAACGTCAGAGATCAGTGTTGCGATTACGCTTGATAATGCCCAAAACGCATCGCGCCCTGAGCTGGACCAGGCGTGTTTGGAAGAACTCAGTGAGTTTTGCCACGTAACGGTTGAAAATAATCTGACGCTTGTTGCGCTGATTGGGTCTGAAATTCAGCTAAAGCAGCATGAAATAAACCTAATGCAAGTGTTATCCGATTTCAATATACGTTTGATCTGTCACGGTGCAAGTAAACACAACTTGTGTTTTCTAGTTGAGCAACCCCATTCAGATCATGTCGTGCAATCTATTCACGCAAGGTTATTAGAGACGGCGTAAATAACTCACACTATGGCAATCATATGGTTGCCATAGCTGGTATTTGTTATTTGTCACATTGAGTAAGTATCAACGCTTTATTAATCAGACCATTAGCTACTTTGACAGGGCATAATTAAAGTGCTGATCTGGACCTATTATATTCGCATTTTTTAACAACTTGAGTATAATCGGCCCCCTAAAACAATAACTAAATTAGACTTTCTATGGCTCAATTGCGAGATGGTTTTCAAAGCCGAATTGGCTTTGTACTCGCTGCGGCAGGTGCTGCGGTAGGACTAGGTAATATATGGGGATTTCCCACACAAGCGGCGAACCACGGCGGTGGGGCGTTCTTACTTGTTTACTTTATTGTTATTTTTTTGTTAGCGCTTCCCGCGCTTTACACTGAACTCTATCTTGGCCATCAGGCACAATCCAACCCTGTTAATGCACTGCGTCAAGCTTGGCAAGAAAAGGCCCCTAAAGTAGGCGCTGCGGCCGGCTATCTTGGTCTGAGTGGTGCGATTGTGATGCTTAGCTTTTACTCAATTGTTGCAGGTTGGATGCTAGCCTATTCACTAGAGCCTATTAGCAGAGCAATGGGCTTTGAACAAATAAGTGCATTTTTGCAGGGTGATTCGACGGCACGCAATTTAATTTTTACACCACTGATGCTACTACTAACTGCCAGCATTATTCTCAAAGGTGTTAAATCTGGTATAGAAGCTTGGTCACGGCGCTTGATGCCAATGCTGCTGTTGTTGTTGGTTGCCTTAATTGCTTACATCGCCACTCTAGATGGGGCAGCCGAAGGGTTTAGTGCTTACCTAAAACCTGATTTTGCAAAAATTACAGACCCTGATCTGATCATTGCCGCGATGGGACAAGCGTTTTTCTCATTGTCGCTCGGGGTTGGCTGTATGATGATCTATGGTTCATACCTCAAGCCGAATGAGAACTTGCCTAAATTGACCTTTAGCGTTGCAGCGTTAGATACTGGCGTTGCATTCTTAGCTGGGTTATTAATCATTCCGGCGGTATTTGTAGCGCAACATAACGGTGTTCAAGTATTCCAAGATGGTAAGCTAATAGGTGAGGGGCGTTTAATTTTTGCCGTGTTGCCAGAGCTATTTTCAAGTATGGGGGCAATTGGTTTATGGGTGGGCCTGACGTTTTTTGTCCTGATGTCGATTGCATCACTCACATCTACCATTTCTTCAACAGAAATACCGGTTTCATTCCTTGTTGAAAATCATGGTTTGCAGCGCAAAACTGCAACTTGGTGGGTGACGGTGGTAATAATGGTGGTGGCTACAACCATAATCTTTAACTTTGACTGGCTATTTGGGTTGGTAATTACCTTGTTTACGCAGTATCAGTTACCGCTGATGGGGTTGTTTTATTTTATTACTGTAGGTTGGATGTGGAAGCGTGGTAATCAGTTACGTTCAGAAAGTAAAGGCAAGCATTATTGGTTTGCACAATATGTACGTTTTGTGTGTCCAGTCTTGATGAGTGCTGTTTTTCTTAATGTTGCGGTAAAATAAATACACATGAAAAGGCGCTAATAGCGCCTTTTTACGTTCCATAGGCCTAATCAAATTACCAGCGATTGATGTAATTAACCTTAATGGTTTTTTCATCAAAATAGCTTTGTCGCTGATGCCAACCATCTTCCAAGTCGTAGCCCTTATTGATACTTACTTGGTATAATTCATCAGGCGCACTTTGGTAGCGTAATCGACTAAAAATCGATAGGTTGTCAGAGCGTGTATTGTGCTGAATCATGGTATTCCAAGACCACTCCTCATTAAATGAAATATTTGCCTTTAACCGTGTACTGTACATATTTTCACTTAGTACACTTTGTGCGTAGTAGTGATGGTTTCTACTGAGCTGTAGCATGACATGTTTATTAGGTTTGTAGTTTAGCTCAGCAAGCACTTCTTGCCTGTCACTGTCATAAAATTCACCTGTTGTCAGTTTAATGTTACCAAATACACTTTGGTTAGTTGAAGTTTGGTAAAATACTGACCATTGGTCGAAGTGATAATCCTTTGCTGCAAAGCCTATGCGTCGGCCCATAGCATAGCGATTTTTTAACCGCTCTGTGCGAGCGTCATACTGTATTTGAAATACAGAGGAATCCTTCATCTGTATGCGCATTGGTCGAATGGTGTACATCTTGCTGAGCCAGTTGTTGTCTACATCGTTGCGCTGAAAATAGTTGTAGTTAACTTGATAGTAGTTAATGTAGTTGCTAAGAAAGCCAGTTTTGGGGCGGTGTCTAAGGTGGGAGACCCATTCGTAATAGTTAATACCATTGCGGTTAACAAAGCCCAATGCGGGGTTAAAGTCTTCGCCTAAATAGCGATATATTGCGCTGGCATAAATTTTGTCATTCGGTAATGTAATTTGTGCGCCATAGGCTACCGTATCGTCGTCATGGTGTTGTTTTTCAGTTTCCTGATACCACGCGTAGGCTCGAATTTGTTGATCGCCAAAAATGCTATTTTCATAACGATAATCAACTCCAAATAGCCCAGAATTATCACCGCCATCTGCGCTGCCATCGGTGATAATGGCACCTACTTGATGGTGTTGGCCTAGCTGTTGTTTAACTCGCGCTACACTCAGTTGGGTCGTATCATCAACTGAGCCATCTTTTTCTTGGTTAACGCTTAATACTCCAAAGCTGGTACCGTCTACCTTGCCTGTAAACTTGGTTCCCCAATCTATATCTAATACACCACTTTGTGGCCCTTGACCGATGCGACGAGAATAAAATGGCATGCCGTTATGGTCATAGTTACTAAAATCACCAAAACTAAACACTTGGCTGTCTTGTAAAAAAAAGTCGCGTTTTTCCTCAAAAAACTGACTAAATCGCGTCATATTGATATCTACTTCATCCACATCCGTTCCCGAGAAATCGGTGTTCAACGTCAGCACGCCGGTGATATTCGGAGAGAATTTATAAAATGCATCGAGCGAAGGCGTCCACTTACTTGATTCTTGGTTGTCTTTAAAGCTTAGCCCCGTTTTGATTTCAACTCCTTTACCTTGTGTTAGGCCATGAATGTTAGTGATTTTACCAACTTGTGGTGCTGTCCAGCCCCAGTTCGAGGGGTCATTCACGTTCCAATAGATTTGTTTATAGGGTTTTGACAGTTTGTGCCTAAGTTGAAGTCCCCAGTCTGATTTACTCGGGTCAAATGAGAGTGATTGCATAGGAATGGCCATTTCAACGCTCCATCCATTTTGTGTGCGTTGGGTTTTGGCATACCAAATCGTACTCCATTGTCCAATGTACTGGGTACCATCGATAAGTCCGTCTTCTCTCACACCTGAAGGAGAAACATGAAACAGGTATGCATCACGTTTGTCAAAGTTTGTATCGAGTGTAATACCGAAATAGTCTTCGTTCCAAATGTTATCGCCTTGCGTTAAGACTCGGTCTGTAATGCTCTGTTGAGGTTGTGATATTTCGGCTGCGACATAAAAGTAAGACTCATCATACGCGACCCACGCTTTGATTGGGTATAGAGGGGTGTCACCTAGATTAGGACGAAATTCAACAAACTGTTCAATGACAGCTGCGTCCCTCCATTCGCTTGCGGTGATATTGCCATCTATGATCGGTGCTTGGGTAAGTTTGGCAATCTCGATGGGAGCGCGTTGATTTGTTTGCTCGGCATTTACCGATAGGCTTGGTAATGCTATTGCCAAGCAAACGTAGTTTGCATATTTCATATGGTTATCCTGCAAAAAAACTTGCTGACTATGTTCTTGGCAAAAGCAGATAAAGGCATGAAAAAGCAAGGAAATCTGGTGACAAAGATGTGATGATGCACGATATTTTTCGATAACTAGTTGAAAAGTAGGGTTTGTTTTTTGTTTTGGAACAAATAAAAAACCTTAGTTGTGAACTTTAATTAACAGTAATTCGTAGTGAACACACAGAAGGTAATAATTAGATATCTGAGGGAGCACAATTATCTATGAGTAGGGCGCTTTATTGGTTTACGCAAGATCTTCGACTTACCGATAATCAAGGTGTTGATTGGGCTACAAAGGCTCACGATGAAGTCGTTTTTGTTTATGTGATTAACCCATCATGGTTTGCGCAAAACAACTACAATCATATGGCTTTGGGAACACATCGATGGCGCTTTGTATGTGATGCCCTGAAAGATTTGAGCGAACAACTGAGAAAGTTTGGCCATCACCTGCATTTGCTAGTGGGTGAGCCGAGCGAAAAGCTCACAGGGTTTATTGAAAGTTACAATATTGAGGCCTTGGTACTTTCGCAGCAATTCGGTATTTACGAGCAGCGCATTTTAGAGCGCATATGCCAGCGTAATGAATCGGTTACGGTAAAGCAATTTAGCCAAACCACATTGTTCAACAATGACCAAGTTGAAGAGTTAGAGATACCAATGCGGTCATTTTCTACATTTAGAAACTTCGTCGAAAAACGGCCTTTAGAAATTTTTACAAAAAATGTGTTCCAACATCCTACGGGGTTGCAAGGGACTGCTTTTCTTTGCCCAGAACACGCCGGGCACTGTAGTGAAGTCTTATCAAAAATGAACGATAGTATTGTACCATTTGATACTAATGGTGCTGGCTTTATAACTGGCGGAGAGCACAGTGCACAGCACCATCTAAAGACGTATTTTGAATCCTATGCCCCGTCTACCTATAAAGAAACCAGAAACGAACTAGATGGCTTTAGTAAATCCACAAAATTCAGTGCGTATTTAGCCATTGGCAACCTTTCACCTAAACAGATTTGGCTCGCGATAGAGGAATATGAGCGTAATCGACATAAAAATGACTCAACTTACTGGCTTAAGTTTGAACTATTATGGCGCGAGTATTTTCAATGGTTAATCAAGGTAAAAGGCAAGTCCTTCTTCTTGTTTAACGGTGGCGGAAACAGCAAGCCGTTGACTAGCTTCTACTCTCGCAGGTTTGCAGCTTGGTGTGCAGGGCAAACGTCATTTCCTTTGGTGAATGCCTGTATGAGGCAATTAAATGAAACAGGGTATATGTCAAATAGAGGGCGGCAAATAGTTGCCAGTTGTTTGGTGAATGAACTGAGCGTTGACTGGCGCTATGGGGCCGCTTACTTTCAACAGCAATTGATTGACTATGATGTTGCATCCAATTGGGGGAATTGGCAGTACATCGCGGGCGTTGGCGTAGACCCTCGTGGTGGTCGCCATTTCAACATTCCAAAACAGGCGCAGTTATATGATCCTGATGGTGAGTTTGTAAAGAAATGGCGCGGTCATGCACAAAAGGAAATAGCATATGACGGTGTAGATGAATCCGACTGGCCATTACCGAAATGAACAAGAGTCAACTGAGCGTCAAACTCTGCCCTTGTTGCAAGCGGCCATTCACTTGGCGAAAAAAGTGGCAAAAGGATTGGCCACATGTCAAATATTGCTCTAAGCGATGTGCCAGTAATAAGCGTTTAATTGATAGGGATAGCAGTAATGAATAATAACTCATACAGGTGCATAAGGCTTATTCTTGGAGATCAGCTAAACCCACAGCACAGTTGGTTTAAAGATAAAAATGAACACACGCTATATGTTATAGCAGAGCTTCATCAAGAAACAGCATATGTACAGCACCACATTCAAAAAGTGTGTGCATTTTTCTGTGCCATGCAACATTTTGCACAAGCGCTCAGTCAAGCTGGGCATCATGTCCTTCACTTGACGCTCGACGACACGCAAGCTTATTCATCTTTACCTGAATTGCTTACTTATTTGATAGACCAATACGGGGCAAGTCATTTCGAATATCAGTTACCTGACGAATATCGATTGAGGCGACAGTTGCAAGCGTTTACAACTGAGCTCAATGTCACCAGCATGTATTATGAGACGGAACACTTTTATCTTAATGAAAGTTCAATAAAACAAGAGTTTACAGCCGGTAAGCATCATCGGATGGAAGCTTTCTATCGTCGCATAAGAAAGAAATTTAACATTCTAATGAATGGTAATGAACCGCAAGGGGCACGCTGGAACTTTGATGCTAACAATCGAAACAAATTAAAACCACAAGACTTCAACGCCGTGCCATCGCCTTTGTTATTTGAAAATGATGTTAGCGAAATACTGGCACGGCTAAAAAGGCATTCCGTTAAAACGATAGGTAAGAGTCAAGATTTTATTGGTTGGCCAGTAACGAGGGCGCAAGCAAAGCAATTGGTGAATTTCTTTTGCAAGCAATGTCTACCGAGATTTGGAGAATATCAGGATGCAATGAGTTGCCAAATAGATAACGCCTTTGATAAGCGACAATGGAGCTTGTTTCACTCCCGTTTGTCATTTGCTATGAACGCTAAAATGATTAGTCCTGCCTATGTCGTTAATGCAGCATTGGCTTACTATGAACAACACAAGGCAAAAATATCCTTATCTCAGATTGAAGGGTTTGTTAGACAAATAATTGGTTGGCGAGAGTTTGTCAGGGGGATTTACTGGGCCAATATGCCACACTACTCACAGTTAAATAGTTTGTCTGCCACTCGTAAGCTGCCTGATTTCTTTTGGACTGGTGAAACACAAATGAACTGTCTGAAACACGTTATCAGTCAGTCTTTAGATGAAGCTTATGCGCATCATATACAGCGTTTGATGGTAACAGGTAACTTTTGCTTACTCGCAGGAGTAGACCCAGACATGGTGGATCATTGGTACTTAGGTATTTACATTGATGCGATAGAGTGGGTAGAAATGCCAAACACTCGTGGTATGAGCCAGTTTGCTGATGGCGGTATTGTGGGTTCTAAAGCCTACGCAGCAAGTGGTAATTATGTAAAAAATATGTCTGATTACTGCTCACAATGCCACTATAAAGTGAACCAAGCCTCTGGGCTAAATGCGTGTCCATTGAATTCGCTTTACTGGCGGTTTATGGATAAAAACCAGCAGGGTTTTGCAAAAAATCCTAGAAATAGAATGATATATGCTAATTGGCTAAAAAAATCAGATGAACAACGCAAGGAAATTCTTGCGCAAGCCGATGACTACATATTGAATATTGAGAACTTATAATTATTTAGCTCTATCGCCCACTATAGAAGCTGTAAAGGGGCTTGACAGTTTAGTTTAGCTCGGTGAACAGTGTTAATTATTTAGTTAGCGCAAAAAGCTGATTTCCAATTTCAGATGGCTTACCATACGGTTTTTTGCGAAAAGGATTACTATGGAACTGTCAACTTGGTTGAGTTTGGCCACCATCTGTATTCTGGGTGCTATGTCACCTGGTCCAAGTTTAGCTGTGGTACTTAGGCATTCACTATATAACAGTGCTTTACATGGTATTGTTGCAAGTGTATCTCATGGCATGGGAGTTGGGCTCTATGCGGTTTTGTCGCTCCTTGGCCTAGCTGGGCTTATCACTCATTACCCATTACTATTTCAGGGGTTAGTTATAGGCGGCGCTATTTACTTAGCATATATGGGCATTAAAATTCTTACCAGCACCTCTAGTGGTATTAATGTTCAACAGTCTATTAGCCAAGTTAATTTCAAACAAGCTGCGCAAGATGGATTTGCGATTGCATTTTTGAACCCTAAGCTGGCGATATTCTTTTTGGCCCTATTTTCTCAATTTATTGATCCAGACAAAATGACCGTGTACACCGCAGCCATAATGTGTGCAACGGTGCTGGTGATAGATACCTTATGGTACTTTTTCGTATCGGTATTAACAGCAAGGGCCAAACAAAGGTTCGATTTGGCTTCTAAACAGCAAATAATCGATAAAGCCTTGGGAGTTGTATTCTTGTTGTTAGCGTTAAGGGTAGTTGTGACGCAACTCTCTTAAACAACAGAATTGGTTAAGCTAAATTTTTACTATATAACTCAAAGATAACCTGTTTTAACTCCTCTAGTCCTTCGTGAATGTCCATGATTTCTAACGACACTGTGGTGTCGTTAACTATTTTTGAGATGTCTACTTCAAACTGAGCGCTTCGGTTATTGGGTAGGTGAAGAGTGACTTTTCCTTGCGTCAGGGCATCATATAGAGATATGGCCATGAAGGGGTGTGTACGGATCACAAGACCTGAAAATGACAATGATAAAACATTAAAGGGCGTACTGACTGTGTCGCTCTTAAGTACAATGCCGGTGAGTCTCTTAGTTATCCAGTGGCGATTACTCGACTGCGCGGCAAAAATATTTGGTAGATCACATGAAAAGGTCGGCAGTCCAGCCTCGGATGTGTGCAAATGGGCGGGAAAATAAACAACCTCTGAGTTTACCTTAGCAACCACTTGAATATCAGTGGCTTGACGAAGTGTATGTAACCATAGTTTTAGCTGTGAAGCATGCTTTTCTTCGAGGCAAACATCAAAATGAGGCTTACTTTCTTCTTGTAACACTTGATAGATAAATTTTGTTTCTTCCTTTGAAAGCTTCATAGTGTTATTCCGCTAAAAGTGTTGTAGGTAAAAATATGCATACTTTGTACCGCTTATAGCACTTAAAATGAGTGTACGACCATTCACAATAATTGGCGATTACAGCCTATTACAGACAGCTAAATATAAAAATTACTCATTAAGTCTTATGCGTTTACAATCTTATCGGCAGAATTAAGCCGAGATTTAGCTTAGAATTGAACTGAAAATGGCAACAATATAGAGCAACGTTACATGAGAGTTTGCAATATGGGCAATAAACGAGCCATGAACAGGCTTAGAAAGTGGGCGTATGGTTGGCTTTTAGTTTGAAAACCTGTTGTTCAGCTCGTTCAATAAGTTTGTCCAGTTCACCACTTTGTTGCAGCTCCTTGAGCTTACAGTCTACCTTGTTTATGAGTTCAACATGTTCGTTGCGAATATAGTGATAGAGGGTCTGTCGGTTTAGACTTTTTGGGTGGGCTACTACACCAGAAATGCCAAGACTTCTTAGCGTGACTAAACCATCCATTTTATTGGTCAAAGCCACGTCTGCAAGACCAGTGTTGACCAATCTTAGCATCTGTGCGGTGTTATCAGTGTCGGTAACATTCTCCATACCCCGAGTAATATTTTGTGTGTGTTTAACGCCTCGTACTTTGACTACCTGATACCGGCTGAGATCATTTGCTGTATTTATGACGATACCACTGTCTTTTCGGGTAAATACCATGGTTTCTAAATAGTAGTAGGGTGTGGGTACGCGTGTCACGCTGGGTGTTTCTTCGCCATAGCTGTAAATACGCATGATCTCTCCATCGTATGACCCCATCGCTGCTTTATAGTGAGCGCGTCTTGCTGGCAGAGGAGTTATTGTTATTTGAATGCCAAGTTGTTGGTAAACTTCAGTTAAAACAATTCTACCAACTTCTTGTTCAATAAGGTGATTTATAGCAGCAAAATGATACTGCTGGGCAAAGCAAGTAAAGGATAAATGTAATAGAAACAAAATAATGTATTTCATGAAGCTGTGAAGGTTTAAAATGCACCTCCAAGAATTATAGCGCAATTGGGCTTAGAGTCTGAGCGCAAACCGAGAATCCATGGGCTTTGTCTTGGCCAATTCATTGTCATTTAATAAGCTGCACAATTCATGTAAACACAAGAGCATAACTGCCGATATAGACCTGTTGTGTACAAATGGGGCAATGTTTTATGTGAGATCCTGCATAAATATGGTGCAATTCACAATTTAATACATATTTACGTTTGCATTAATTTTTTAAAAACCTAGTATGCTAAAGCGCGCAAAATAAGAAGTATAAGAAAGATAAATGTCAGTCATAGAATTTGGTGAGTTTCAGTTTAATTTAGCTTTATCCCAATTAACGAAAAACCAGCAAGAAGTTGTGCTTGATCCAAGGCAACTAGCTTTACTGGTTTTTTTAATAGAAAATCCTCAACGCGTAGTCAACCGTGACGAGCTACAAGAGCATATTTGGCAAGGTGTAATAGTCACCGACAACGCCATAAACAAGCTAGTAGCAAATTTGCGAAAAGCTTTGGGCGATGACGCAAAAGAGCCCAAGTACATCCAAACTGTTACCAAATCAGGGTATCGATTTGTAGCCCCCGTTAAGGTTGTTGAGCATACAAGCAGTACAGCGAGTGTCGTTACTTCTGGAAAGCGAAACACGACGTCGTTAATCTGGCTGTTTACCGGTACATTGTTAGTATTCATTTTGGCAATGTTTGCAATATATACAAATACGTCCAATAAAACCTTTGGTGACACCGCCACACTTTCAAGGTTCCACGGCTCAAAGTTGACACCGATATTTGTTGACGGTTCAGATAGTTTACTATTTATAAATTCGACACTACGTGGCAAAGAGCTATGGATAAGTGAAGGTCTTGCCAATACGGGAACTTTGCCAATTGAAATAGACACACAAGGAAAGTTCTTAGAGCAGCTTGTTGGTTATGAAAATGGCAAACTCATATATTATGGCTATGAATCGGAACAGTGCGGCTGGCATAGTGCTGAGCTTGATGTTCAGGCTAAACGCTTTACGGGAGATGTCACGACGTTAGGCTTATGTGGTGACTTGACTGTTCATCAAAGTATTATGGCTAAAGATATTGATAGTTTGTACATTTTAGCACATCCCAAAATGCACGAGCATAATAACCAGTTGTATATGGTTGATGCACAGCGAAAGCTTGAACGGGTCAATATTGAACTGGATAGGCAATGGCGCATTATCTCAATTGATTTGCATCCACATAATGAGCAAATATTACTAAATGCCCATTCTTTTGATGGTCGAACGGCCGCATTTGTGTACGACCCAAGCAGTCAACAGGTTAGTAAAGCCAAAGAATTCGATACTGTATTGGATCGAGTGATATGGGACCACAGTGGTGAAGGGCTGGTTTTTGTGAGCCCAGCTCCAAATAGCCGCCTATTATACCAAGCACTTGATGGCGGGGAAGTCACATTGCTTGGCAACGTTAATGAAAGATTATGCTGTGCTATCGTACGACACCCCAATGCGCAAGACTATGTGTTTACAAGTAGTGACAAGAATATAGATTTGAAATGGCTCACGCCTAATTATGCGCTTGATAACAGTAGTGTGATAGACCGCTCGCCACAGTTTGCCCATACTAAAGAGGGCCACTACTTTTTGTCTAATCGCGCAGGGCTTAGCCAAATATATTTTCAGGCTCCGGGGCAAACATCGCAGTTAGTGTCTGAGCTTGAACACAATGTTCAAATAGAGTCCATGAGTTTGTCCAGTGATGATACGTTTTTGTTGCTAAGAGAAAAACATCGACTGTGGATTGTACCAACAAGTGAGCAAAGTGAAGCGAAAGACATTTTTATTGACGGTTATGTGTATAAGCAGCACTGGCTGAGCAATACGTTGTTTTCCGTTACACTAAAATCTAAAACTGCTAAACAAGTCAATATTTACAATAGTGATCTACAAAAAGTAGCGGAGTTGGGCGATGGGATTGTAATAGTTTTGGCAGATCAAAAGAATCCATCTAATCACTACTACGTAGACAAGCACAACAAACTATATAAAGCATCACCTGATACATTATTCTCATCACCTGCGTTAGCGGACTTGAATGCCGTAGGGGAGGTTCCTGATTTTTCACAAATATTGATAGAAAATGATGTGCTGTACGTGGTGAGTAAATATGGTGAGACGCTGACAACTTATAAGATTTCGGACTCACTGCAATTGCTGTCAAAGCAGCCTCTTAATACTTATTTGGGCTTTGATGTTGCTGACGGAGTCGTACTTTTCGCTGGCAAAACCCATTACCGAAGTGAAGTATACCGAAGCATAGCAAAGTAAAATAGCGGGAGAGAGTCATGAGCAAGGTGCTCATAATTGGCGCAAGCGGAGCAACAGGCAAACACGCTGTGTCGCAGATGCTAAGCGATAATGTCGAAGTCATAGCGATTGTTCGACCACAAAGCTCATTACAACGTGTATATGGTCATCATGAAAAATATTCAGAGGTAAAAGCCGAGATTTCGCAAATGAGCGTAGCACAGCTTGCAGATTGCATTAGCCAATGCCACACGGTTATTTCTTGTCTTGGGCACAATCTGAGTCTTCAGGGCATATACGGCTCACCACGCAAGTTGGTAGCCGATGCAATCAAGAAAGTAACAGCTGCCATTTGCTCGTTAAACAGGCGAGCAAAAACTAAGGTTATCCTTATGAGTACCACAGGGGTGAGCAACCTCAATATTCAAGAATATGTGCCTTTATCACAAAGAGTTGTTGTTGCTGTGTTAAGGCTGGTGTTACCTCCTCAAGTAGATAATGAGCTGGCCGCGGCTCATCTGAGAGTTCACGTAGGTAAAGAGCATCCACATGTACAGTGGGTATGTGTTAGACCTGATTCGCTTTTTGATGAGCAAGAGGTGACTACCTACTATTTAGAGCACTCACCGACGAGTAATGTGGTATTTGATGCACTCAGAACGAGTCGCATTAATGTTGCAAATTTCATGAAGAGATTGGTCACGGAAGATGAACTGTGGCGTCAGTGGCAGGGTAAAATGCCTGTAATCTACAATAGTGGACCCTAAAAAGTTTACCTGAATTCCATTGTGTAATTATTTGTAATTTTGGAATAGCTCCATTATTGGTGTATTTAGGTTAAACTAATATCATGTTTGCCTTTATTGTGTTTTTGGTTCTGTTTTGTGTAAATTTATTTATTTATGTAAAAAAATTGTATTGCTTTCTTTGTTGTTTAGTATGAGCTTGTCAGCTGAGGAGGCTTGGCAGTCGCTAGAGCAACAGTTGAAAAAGCAACTCAATCAAGACCCAAATACTTCTTTGACCCATGCACAGACTTTGCTCAAAGATCCCCAATATAGCCTTGAAAACAACAGAACAGCGTGGTTTACGTTTAATCTTTACCTGACCTATTCGCAAATCAACTTGGGCCTATTCGATGAAGCCATAGAAAATGCGCAAATGTTGTATGCGCTCAATAGCGCTGAAGAGTACCCAGTGCAAAGAGCAGAGTCGGCGTTGCTGGTTGCTATGGTTGCAGATAGAACAAGTGACATCAAACTTAGTAGGGCGAAGGCCGATGAAGGCTTACGACTAATCGGTGAAAATAAATCCCAGCACGCAATGCTGAGCGCTGATCTTTATTCCTTGTTAAGTGGCAGCTATCGAAGAAACGCTGATTATGGACAGGCGTTAGTGTATGCAAAACTTGCGTTGGAATATAGCTGGGAAGATAAGGCCAAACGCGCGACGATGCATAACCAAATCGGGGTATTGTATGATTATATGGGTAACCTTGAGTTGGCCCTCAAACATCATGAATCTTCTCTTATCATTCGCAGGGAAAATTCAAATCAACAAGGTATTTCGGACTCACTATACAACATCGGTGAAATCTACCGAGATATGAAGCAATATTCCGCCGCACTATCGCATTTCAAACAGGCATTACAAGTAGACCAATCTCTTGGTAATCCGTACCACATAGCCAATAGTCACGGTAAGCTTGGGCAAGTTTATCTGGCTCTAAATCAACTCGAACTTGCCAAAGAGCACATTCAAAAAGGGCTAGAGTTAACACGTAAGATGGAGGCGAAAAGCGATACCAGTTGGCAGCTCAGTAATATGGCACAAATCTATGTAGCAGAACAAAACCTAGCGCAAGCCAAACGTTTGTCCGAAGAGGCTTTACAACTGGCATTAGAAACGAGCGCGAAGCGTACCGAGCATACCGTTCGTATGACATTACTGGATATTGCTGTGAAACAACAACAAGTTGACGAAGCGCAAAAACAAATCTCAACTTTATTGGCGATGAAAAACTTAGGTTTACAGTATGAGCAACAACTTCACAAAATTAGAGCACAATTATATGAAGATTCGGGAGATATCAGTGCAGCTCATCAAGCAACTAAAGATTTTCTCGTGACTCAACAAAAGTTATATGATTATTTGGAAAAACAGCAGACCGAAAAGCTAAAACAAAATGTTGAAGTTATTCGACAAGAGCAAGCACTGAGCTTGCTACAAAAAGAAAAAGCACTGCAACAAGCCCAACTAGATAATTTAAAATTACAAAGAGGCGTGGTGATGTTGGTGATGTTGTTGGTCGTTGGCATCTTGCTGATGATCTATTTTAGACAGATGGCCAAACAGCGTATGGCTAATTTAAAAGCGCAAATGCTGACAAACAGCCTAGAAGAAAAAAACCAACTTCTTTCTGACGTTGCCCACGAACTTCGAACGCCTTTAACAGCATTAAAGCTTTCTATTGAGCTGTTAGAGCATAATATTGAACCAGATATAAATAAGGCTTACGCAAAGGTACATGGTAAAATCTCGCAGTTGGATAATCTGATTCGCGATATTTATCACTCCGCTCAGTACGAAAATAACGTTATGCAATTGTCCAAGAAAACATGTGATCTGGGCGAGTTGCTCGATGATGTTATAGGTGATTTTGACGCGCAGTTTAAAGAGAAAAATCAAGCACTGTTGATACATAAACCAATAACGTCTGTGATGTGCAACGTAGATCCTGAGCGGTTCAAGCAAATCGTTATAAATCTACTCAATAACAGCTTGGCGTATACCTATGAAAACGGACAAACACAGGTTTCACTGCAAACAGTAACCGATGCTGGCAATCAATCAGTGCAACTCGTTGTGTCTGACTCTGAGCCTGGACTTGAAGAGCCAGAGCTCGACAAAGTGTTTGATAGGCTATATCGCGTTGAGTCATCTAGGGCTCGGGATTTAGGAGGATCAGGACTGGGTTTGGCTATTTGTAAGCAAATTGTACTTGCACATGGCGGAAGTATTGCTGCTAAACAAAGCGAGCTCGGTGGAGTCGAGTTTACAGTAACTTTTGAAGGCATGTAGTGAGAACAAAAAACGTGGTTTTAAGCCATGAGTCTATTCAAAAATAGAAACTGCCATTTTTGGGTACATGTACTATAATGGCGACCAACAACTCTGACACTAGAATAAGAAGGAATAAAAATGCAATTAAAAAAGAAAGCGATAGCAACGGCCTTTATGGCACTGTCATTATCTTTAGTGGCGCTTGTCGGCGTTTCTAAACAATCAGAAACAGTGAATATGACTAAGCTGAGCGATGCTAAACCTTACGCGCTGTTGTCTGGTCGCTCACAAAAAGGCGGCCTAGAAGAAAATAACTTGACCATCGAGAGTATATTTAACTTCTTCTTTTCTTAATATCAGCAATATCCATGGATTTTGTTGTTCGTTTTATTAATAACCTATTAATTGAACTGAGCGAGGCCACTATGCAGTGGCCTTTTTTGCTGGGTGCGTTTTCAATGGCACTTTGTTTTGTGTATGTATACAAAGATAAGTCGTTAATTGATTCAATTAGGTACATATTTAATAGCAAAGTTTGGCTTCATAAATCAGCATTGGTTGATTATAAAATAGGACTTATAAACAGTTGCATATATGCGGCAATCATTCCAACGTCTATTTTTTCATCGATAGAAATCGCCACGTTGGTAACTGAGTCCTTAGCGAGTACCTTTGGTGGTAAGACACTCGAAGAACAAACGGATGCAGCGCTTTGGGCTACGTTATTGTTCTCTCTTGTTGTGATACTTATCGTAGACTTTATTAGTTACTTTGTGCACTTTTTATATCACAAGGTGCCTTTTTTGTGGGAGTTTCACAAGGTTCACCATTCAGCCCGTGTATTGACGCCGTTTAGTTCATTTAGAACTCATCCTGTTTCAAATTGGGTGGGTTTGGTTATCAACGCTGTGCTGATAGGTGTTGTATTTGGGCTACTTAAGTACTTTGTGACGTTTCCAGTCTCAGAGCTTTCCTTATTTGGGCTTAATGTCTTTTCCTTTTTTATAAACCTATTTGGTGGATTATTAACCCACTCACATATACGTATTCAATGGCCAGGGAATCTATCTAAGATCATTATTAGCCCTCTCAATCATCAAATACATCATAGTAATAATCCAATTCACTTTGATAAAAACTTTGGGTTTTGGTTTTCTATCTGGGATGTAATGTTTGGCACATATTACAAAGGAACAGATCAAGATAAGTTTACCTTTGGCATAGGTAAAGAAACGAAAGACTTTTACTCTTTAAAAACTGTATACGGTCGACCTGTGAAAAATGCGTTAGCTATCATACATCGTTTTTTTCGCTCAGGGAAAGCATACCAATTGTTAGCGAGACGAAGATCTAAGTGACGTTGTAACACCAAATTTACCGGATTATATTCTGCTGACTTTTCCTCCATGATGCAGGTGTAACGCCGTATGCTTTTTTAAATTGGCGGATGAAATGGGTCGTGTCATTCCACCCTAACTCATAAACAACCGTGTTTACAGGTTTATCTGTGTGTAAAAGCCTTGCACACGCTTGAGCTAAGCGGTTTTTAATAATCCACTCACCAACCGAGTAACCCGTTTGTGCTTTAACCTTGGTTGCAAGGTAAGACGGGCTACTATGTACCGCTTTTGCAACATCCTTGAGTGAAATGCTCTTAGCATAATGCTGATGTATGTATTCAAGTGCAGCAGTGACCTTATCTGAGCGAGTATGATTTGACGCGAACACTTTGCTGGCGTTGTTTACTTCAATCAGAATTAGGTTCAACAGGCTAGAAACGTGAGTGATTTGGTTGTTGCCAAGATTATTCGCTACAAGTTGCAACTCATGAAACAGCGATATAACCCATTTAGCACGGTCTTTGCTTAGTTTGAAAGCTGGGAGTGCGCCTGTCCTTATCTGTGCAAATGGTTGCATCAATGGGTCATTTTCTGTCATGCCCATACAAGTCGGACAAAAACTCATCCACCATACTGCCACTTTTTCACCGCTAATTAATCCATGAGGCATCCCCGCGGGAACCAAGGTAAACATGTTAGAGCTCAACTTTACAGGCTCCTTATAATGCATTGTTAAATTGCCTGAAGTAATAAAGCTAAGAATATACTGTGTTTGTGAACCATGTGATTCGTTACCGAGTGTTTCAAAAAACTCATGCCCCACACTAATAATGTGATCTGAATGCATAGCGCTTACCTAAAAACAAACAATAAGCCGATTATATAGTAATACGCGCGCTACTAAAGCAGTTATAGCTAAAAGATAATATCCATATCGAAGAATAGGCCGATGTTCGGCTTTTTGAAGCTAATGTTTAGGAGGAAGCATGAATATATCTTTAGCGCTGATAGGCTTGTCATTGCATATCTTGATTTGGGAGAAACTCCCTGACTGGGGAAATTGGTTCAATTGGATTGTTGAGCATTTACCTAGGCCTTTTAGGTATCTTTACGATTCATGGAGCTGTCCATACTGCTTTGGATTTTGGGTAGCGTTGTTATTGCACGCGTTAACATCTACGTACACGCTTGAAAGTCTGCAGCATATGCCAAATTACTTAGGTGTGATGTCACAGCCTGTGGCGTGGGTGTTAGACTCTTTAGCAACCGCACTGTTAATTATGGTTGGCAGTTTGGGCCTTAAAGCCTTAGCGGTGCCCGCAATCAAAGGGCATGAGATGACCCAAGCGTTTCGTTCCGCAAGAAAAGAAAAAAAATAGCTTAGGAGTATTTAGTATGGACAAAGAATATATATCTTCAAGACTGGTACTTGCGCTTGCAGAGCCTCAATACGATGAAGCGCCGGATAAGTTTGCACAAAAGATTCTACAGGTATTGGAGCCCACAACATGCGGTGCGCTGCCGCAAAGCTGGCAAAACATAAAAACGCTCGCAGATGTGCATCATTGGTTACGTACTCAACTAAATGATGCACAACTATTCACCGTTACACATTGCCATAATAGAGCGTTACTAGGGTTGGCGGTGGTCCATGAGCAAGGTGATGAAGCGTACGTAGGTTACGTTATTGCCAAACAATACTGGGGTCGGGGCTTTGGCAGCGAAGCATTAAAAGCCTTAGTCGCCCAGTATAAAGAACAAAATAGTATAACAACGCTATGGGCTGGGGTAGAGAAGGACAATATCAGTTCAATTAAGGTGTTAACAAAGTCGGGGTTTTCCCTCTCAGAGGGTGGGCATCGCGACTCCAACACACTACATTACAGGCTATTGCTTTCCAACTAGTAGGAGATGAGCTATTGCTACTTTGTAGCAATAGCTTCTACATTTGATGCAAAATTTGAAAAACACAAAGAAATAATTCTAAATAATATTGAGCGACAAACACGATTAATTTCACTATCTCATTTTTTCTATGTGAAAAAACTGCAGCCTTTTCAATCCACTAGATGTTTCCTAGGTCACTCTCTTAATTTTACGCGAAGTTGTTTTAATGTTATTAATAAAAAAAACAACAAATATATTGTATACAGTATATTGAATTTAACTCCAATGGGGCGTTACTATAGCGGTGAGTTTTAATAACAATAAAAGTTCAAGGGGAATCCAAATGAACAAAAACACCAACAGAATGTGGCAACGAAGTTTGATTGCCGCTGCGGTAGCAGCCTGTTTAAGCTCACCAGTTGCAATCGCTCAAGGCAAAACTACGGGAAGTATTGAAGGGAGTGTGTTACTACAAAGTGGTCAAACACTGGCAAATGTACAGCTGACGCTCAAGCACAATACAAAAGGCTTTGTAAAAACAACAAAGACCAATGAGCGTGGTGAATTCGACTTGAAAGGCTTACCAATTGGGTCGTACACCGTTACCTTTACTAAAGATGGTTATCACAACGTTTCAGAGTCTCAACTAGAAATTGTTGCAGGCAGTACAGCATCGTTTGATGTCTCAATGTTTAGCAGTGATATAGAGACTATTCAGGTAAGCGGTACGGCTATTCGTAATATCGATATGCAAAGCTCAACTGCCCAAATGACATTCACAGCAGCTGAGTTAGACAGATTGCCAGTGGCACAAGATTTGTCATCAGTCGCGTTATTATCACCCGCAGCCTCTTTGGCGGCAGATCCCGAGCAGGACTACGGTCGCGGCGTTTCGTTTAGCGGCGCATCTGTTGCTGAAAATGGCTACTTCCTCAATGGTTTGAACATTACCGATATCCGTAAAGGACTGGGGTATCTTGAGTTCCCGTGGGAAGCAATTGCTCAAACTAACGTGGTAACAGGTGGCGTACCGGCAGAATATGGTAACTTTATTGGCGGCGTTACTGATGTTGTTACAAAATCGGGTGATAACGAGTTTAAATTTGGTGCCAAGTTTGATTATCAACCAGGTAACTTTTTACGTAGTCAAAGTCCCGATATTTGGGGTTATGATACCGGGCATCCTGAGACGGATGACGAAGGTAATGTAACAGGTTATCCCCACACCATTAAAACCTACAATGGTGCCGACTCAAAAAAAGATACGCGTTATAACATCTGGGCAAGTGGTCCAATTATCGAAGATACTTTGTTCTTCTATGCGCTTTATAATCCACAAGAAGTTACTACTCGATATGCAGACACTACCACTTTAACGCAGCGTGTTGATGAAGCTGACTTTTGGCTTGCTAATGTAGATTGGTACATTACCGAAGATCATAGCGTTTCATTTACGGCCATGAACAATGAATGGGAGCGCAATGAATACCATGCAGATTACCATTTCAGCCCTATTGGAACGCAAAAGTCCTATCAAACAGGTGAGTTTGGTGAACCTACAACGAGCGAGTGGGGTGGCTCTGTCATTACAGCTAACTACAACGGTTATATTACGGACGATTTGAGTGTTTCTGCGATATACGGTGTGACTAAGCAAGACACTCTAGAGGCGAATCCCGTAGCGCACTTAAGCCGAGTTTGGGACAGCCGTAGCGGAAGCTGGCAACGCAGAGGTGATTGGCAAGGTTGGTCAAAAGGCGCAATTAGTGAAGATAAACGTACTCAAGCAAGAATTGACTTTGATTGGGTGATGGGTGATCACACTATTTCATTTGGTTACAGCCATGAAAAAGTAGAAACATCAGACTTGTCGGAGTACTCGGGTGATGGCTGGCGTTACGACATTTATGTTGCGACGGAGTCTCGCATAGAGAATATTAACCAAATCATTCAGCGCCAAGCCAATCGTCAAGGGGTCGCTTATCAACCGTCGCCGTTAGAAGTCGGTGATGCATATTTTTGGACCAAGCAATACAAAAAGAGTGGTACAACTGAGCAAAACTACCGCTCAATCTATCTCGAAGATACATGGGAGGTGACTGATCAACTTACCCTTAATTTAGGCGTTCGTAACAGTGCGTTCGACGCTTTTACTGGCACCAATGAAGAATATGTTTCAATGGAAAACCAGTGGGCACCAAGATTAGGTCTTAACTATGACCTATTCGCAGATGGTGCGACTAAGTTGTTTGCCAACTACGGTCGCTACTATATGCCTATTTCACCTAACACCAGTGCTCGTATGACGTTACCTGAGGTGAACATTACCGGCTATGGTTTGTTCGATGGGACCTTCAACGAGGAAAATAACACGCCTAATCGAGTGGGTGATCTGTTTGCCGTAGAAGTGAACAGTGACGGTGAGCTGGCTCAACCAGTGTCTACATACGTAGATAAAGATCTCGAGCCTATGTACAGTGATGAGTTTGTTTTGGGTGTTCAACATGAGCTAAACGATGATTGGGTGCTTGGTGTGCGCTATATTCATCGCGATCTTAAATCCTCGATTGAGGATACCAATTTACGTTTTGCCTTGGTTGAAAAGTGGGGTCGAGAAAACCCAGAGCAGTTGGCGGTATTACAAAACCTAGGCCTCAATACCAACGTAAGTTGGCTGGCTTTGGTTATCAACCCGGGCAATCCCGTAAAACTTGCATACGATAAAAACCAAGATGGCGTCGTTGCTGATGATGAATATGTGCAGTGGGATGCTGATTACCTCGGCCTACCAAAAGCTGAGCGAAAGTACCATGCTTTGGAGTTCACAGCAAAAGGGCAAGTCTGGGATGGCTTTACGATAAATGCCTCTTACACTTGGTCTAAAAACGAAGGTTCAACGGAAGGTTTAGTCAGTGGTTCGCATTCACAAGCAGATCCAGGTTGGTCTGGCTCTTACGATGCACCTGAGCTTACCGATCATAGCTATGGTCGTACATCCAATGACATTCCACATAAAATCAAAGTGTTCGGTTCATACGAAATTAACGACGAATTCGCCATTGGCTTTAATGCACAAGCGCAACAGGGCAGACCTATCAATAAATTTGGCTACCATCCACAAGGTGTAGGTTCGTGTTCTGAGCCTATGTGGCTAGATGATGAGCAAACGCAGTTCAACCCGAATGCAGTCACTGACTGTACAGACATACGTGGTACGGATTTTTACTATAATGGAGAACCTTCACCACGTGGCTCGCATGGTCATAGTAAGTGGATTTACAACCTTGACCTAAGTGCAAGCTACAACACGCAGCTTGCAGGCGGAGATTTACTGATTTCAGCAACCATATTCAATGTGTTTAACTTGGCAACGCCTACATCCTACTATGATGAAGCTGAGCTAGAGCAGGGGATAGATAATCCAAATTACCGTCTGGTTGAAGAGTATCAAGCACCTAGAAGTGCCCAGCTTACGGTTCGTTATGAATTCTAAATCGAAAAGATAACAATGCTCTGACAGTAAAAGCCCTACTTGAAACGTAGGGCTTTTTTGATATGTTGTGGATAGTAGGTGATACTTCCACAATATTAGCTTTATTTGATTTCTATTCTTACTTGGGTATTATCATTTGGAATGTCTACGCTGCCTTTTGATGCGACCGCTTTATAGTTTGCCCCCCTAACTTTTCTAATGTACGCGTAGTTGCCTCTAACAGTGCTATCGTATTTCCAAGCGCCATTAGAAAGAGAGTAGTAGTTAATATCGCCACCAAAATATGGCTTTTCATTATTACCGTTAACCAAGACCCCTTTTACCGTCCAAGCGAATCTATCGGTGATATAAGTTGCAGCGGAGTAGTTGTGATTTACCTGTGTGATAGAAGTGAGTTTTATATTGTCATGCCTTTGGATATCAAGATCCTTGGTAAATCTTACTCCCTGTGTTGGATCATAAGAAGTACTCTCAGTAAACAGTACATGCACGCCACCGCCGGTGCCGCTTTCTTCAACAACAATATCTTTCATGTAGATATAGGTGCCTTTGGCTTCGGAATCGTATACCAATGTACGGGGGTCATTCTCTGCCAGTGGCAAGGTTAGTTTTTCACCCTTAATGTTATACCAAACGGATGGGTTCCAAGTGTAAGATTTGATAACGTGAATGTTGGAACGTCTGTCTAAGTTATAGCCTGGATGGTAGTTATAGGCTACATAGAGTGCACCATCATCATTGGTGTCACTTACGGCATAGTGTCCGCCCTGTGCTAGCTTAATTTCAGAGCCGTTATTATCTACCCAAAGAGTACGAACCGATTTTTGCCCAACGTATTCATAACGTGAAAATATTGCAAGTCTTTTAGACGTATTGCTTAAGTGGAGTTGCGGATATGATTGATTAAAACTGCCATGAGAAGGGGTACCTTTTAGTTTTACAAAGTCAGTACCGTAGGGCGTTGTTGATTTATATAAATGTCCGCTACGGAACTTGTGAGATAGTCCGCGAGAAGATAACTGCACGTAAACATAACCGTTATGATCGATGTCTACTACAGCATTAGTGTGTGGGTCATCCCAGTTTTCTTCAGTATGCACTTTTACGCGTGTATTGTAGTTCTTAATTATATAGGTGACTAAATTACCGCCTTCATTTGCTGAATAAACTTCAAAGTGCGTGTTGTTTTTTTCGACAGCAACAGGAATGTGCTTATAGCTGTATGTCCCTGTTGCGCCACAGTATTTTGGAACGCCATTATATAGTTGATTGTTTAAACAGAAGGAGCTCGATTGGTAACCACTGTCATTAACTTCAATATTTGCTGCGAGTGTAGAGGTGCTGGTAGCAAGCGCTAACAGAATTAATTTTAATTTCATAAAGATCCTTTTTAAATTAGGTATGAAAAAGCAAATTTCATACGCTTTTTAATGTTATGTTGTTGTGATTTTGGTGTTAATATTCACTCGAAGTTATATTAACTGGTGCTAGAGCTAAGGCTGTTGAGCCTAGATTTTTACACGCAATATAAACTGACTCAACTGTGCTGGAAATGCAAGAGGGAATGTTGAATCCACAGAGCGTGGACTCAACATTATAGATACGTTATAGAACAATAGACTTTTGTAGTCTAATTGGCTCTCCATCTACTTCCATAATGGCACTTATAAGTAATATTCCCTGTGTTAATTTGCTTAGATTTTTGATATTTGGCTGCCATAGTTTTGTTTCATATGGTGCAATGTCAATTTTCTCTGACCATAGTTGTTGACTATGTGTAGTTTCTTGAAAGGAATAGAATGAAACATCTAGCATGCCTTGTGTGTTACCGGAGTATGGACCAGTAATATTAATCGTCAATGTGTTGTTATTACTCACGTTAAGATAAACGCCATCAAAGCTTTTGCCCACAACTGACGAGGGTGAATGGGTTGGCATTTTTTTAGGTAACTTAGCACTCCAGATTGCAGATAAATTGTGTAGCTGTGTTTTGAGTTGTTGGTGCTGCTGCCTGTCAGCTAGTTGCGAAACCATATTTTTAAGAGTTTTATCGCAATCGTTAAGTATGGTTTTAAATTGAGCACACTGCATCACAAGCTCAAGCAGGTCATCTGCGTCACTGAAATACCATGGATTTGCATTATCAGCCGCCAACTTAGGTAAAGTGAAAGTATGTGCTTTGATGTATGGAGTCAATTTATGATTCATACCTTTACCCAACAAACTCATCTCGTTGGTATTCATAGAAGAACCGTCAGGGAGTGCAAAAACCATAGTTTGTGACTGCGATTGTGTATCGAGCTTGATGAAAAGTTGCTCTGCGTATTGCTTTACACCAATTACTAGGTGAGAGCCTGTCATAATGCCTTTACGAAGCTGTGGAGTGAGCGCAAGCTCTTGGGTTTGCTGTGAGTCTGCTAATTCTAGTTTAAAACGGTTTCCATCAATAAGGGTTAGTGCAGCGACAAAACCACCACCGTAAAGAGATATACCGATTTCTCCCCTTTGAAGTTGAGCTGGCTCAAAGTCAATTTTAGCTGCCAAGTCCCAGTCATTATTTTTTAATGGATCAGGTAGCGTTGGTTTTGGAAAGTCCATGACGGGGTGAACAGTAGTTGGAGAAGGGAAGATGTTCAGTTGATGCAAAGCGTTGGCATTATCACTGCGAAGCCAATAAGCATTACCATTTTGCTCCCAAGGCCCAGACACGATATCGAAAGTAGGTTTAATACTTGCGACAAACTGGGCAAACTCATGTTCAAGCTGTTGCCAGTCACTAAACACGGTTTTAAGTAGCTTATTCGCTACGGGGAGCGTTTGATCTGAATGTGGGTTGAGCTGCATTAGCTCTTTTAGATAACGTTTAAACTGCAGCTGACGCATTGGGTCGTTCATCAAAAAATGAATAATAAAGAAGTTCAGACCGCGCTTTAAAGCCGGATCATCGTTAATCTGTTCTATCGTTGGCGAGTCTCCTTGTGCGTATTGCTCAAGTCCAGTGGTAATATAGTTCATTGGCGCTCGGTCAAATACCATCACAGTTAGCTGTTTTTTCTCTGGGTCGTAAACATGGCTGGCGATAGAGTCGGCAAGCCCCTCAGTTATCCAGTTGGGTGCCCAAGTAGAGTGACCATTTAAAGCCATGTGAAACGCGTGCATGGTTTCATGTATCACGATATATCTTTGGTGGTGCTGTCTGTGGCTTGGAAAATTATATCCAGCCCGATTGTAAAACATGGTTTCGCCACCTGCATTGTCGTGTACTCCGCGTAAAAAGCCATCGTCTAGCATGGCCTCTTGCACACGTGTGCGTGAGCTGCCATAAACAACCGCTATACGTTGCTTGTCAATATTGTCAGGTGCCATTGAAAACAGTTCCACGTAGTGTGGATACGACATTTCCAGTAACTCTAAATAAAGCCTTACTTTGTCCTCTGGTAAGTCGCTTTTTAAAGCAAAGTGCTTGCTCGCCCACCAGTTATAACCACGACTATTTGTTATTTTTCCGTTGCTATAAGTGTTGGGGATGGTTTTACCCAAAAATGCAATATCAATGTGGTTGAGTGTACTGGTTCGGCCAACTACGGTGATATCGACATCTAAACTATCGAGATTAACAGTGTTGTGTTTAGGCTCTGAAGGAGAGTGGGTCTGTGCGCATCCAGTAAGGATTAACGCGCAAAATAACAATATCGTTCGCATTTTATCTTCTCATTATTGTGGTTAAAGTATATTGTATAAAATATACTTTAACTTTTTGAGGCGCGATAATCAAAATGAAAAATAACAATACAGGGCAGCACAAAGGGTTTGGCTCCCTTTTTTATGTTGCAAATTTAATGGAGATATTTGAACGCTTAGCCTGGTATGGTTTTTTTGCGGTATCGTCTATTTATATGACAACCCCAGTCAGCCAAGGTGGTGTGGGCTTTTCAGATACTGAGCGTGGTGCGATTCAAGGTATTATTCCGTTCTTCTTATATCTATTGCCGGTTCTTACTGGAGCGCTGGGTGATAAGTTTGGCTATCGGCGTATGTTTATTTTGTCGTTTTGTATTATGACGCCAAGTTATTTTTTGTTAGGGCAAGTGACATCGTTCAGCTTGTTTTTTATCGTTATGGGCTTTGTCGCATTCGGAGCGGCCTGTTTTAAGCCTATAGTGGTGGGTACCATAGCCCACAGTACCAACGATCAAAATAGAGGGCTTGGCTTTGGTATCTTTTATACCATGGTCAATATTGGCGGCTTCCTTGGGCCTTTGATCGCAGGAGCGATGCGTGCCATTAGCTGGGATGCAGTGTTTATGATGTCGGCGTTTTGGATAGCCATTAATTTTATTCCAGTGCTGCTCTTCTACCGAGACCCAGACACCTTAAATAACTCATCAAGCAGTTTGAAGCAGGTACTTAGAGAGGCCCAAACAGTGCTTGGCAACAGCCGTTTTGCGCTATTAATGTTTGTTGCCATCGCACTGTTAATGGCCGCAGGTGTTGGCTGGCTGAGTTATACGCAAAGCTTTGTTGGTATATCAGTTTGGTTGGTATTCAATTTCGTCTGGCACAAGGCTGCAAAGCAAAATACCTCTCGTTGGTGGCAACAAAAAATAGTTGTTAGTAACGGTAAATTCACCGTCTATTTGCTGATCTTATCGTTATTTTGGACGGTGTATAATCAGCTATTTTACACCTTGCCGTTATTTATTCGCGATTTTGTAGACACCCGCGATTTAGTGGCGTTTATTGGTATCTTTGGCAGTGGCGCCGTGGAGTTTTTTGCATATGTCGATCAGCCAGCATTAAAAGACGCGCTTAATGAGTTGTTTAACAGCCTATCAACAGTAGAAAATGTAGATATTGCCGCGCTACGTCTCGAATGGGTTCACTTGAAGGTCAATGTTCCGATAGAGCAACTGAGTGATATAGTCAGACAGTTACAAACCTTGGCTGCAACACAAAGTAATTTAACGAGCGCTCAGTTAAACGAGTTAACCGAAACCCTTTTAACGTATAGACAAATAAACCCTGAATATCTTATCAATTTAGACTTTGCTGCCATTGTGATACTACAAATCGCGGTTAGTTACTTCTGCCAACGCTTTAAACCAGTCTCAATTCTGGCGGTGGGCCTTGTGATCATTGCCTGTGCATTTTTGTTATTAGGCCAAGGCGGAACGATGATAAGTGGGCTGGTTGTTACTATTGTTATTCTGCTAATAGCAATGGGGGAGATGTTTACCTCTCCTAAGAGTCAAGAATACGTGGCCTTTATCGCACCAAAAGAGCAAAGCGCTCTGTACATGGGGTATTATTTTGTGTCTATGGCGCTGGGCTTTTTGTTCGCTGGGTTTTTATCTGGTTGGAGTTATAGCGAACTGGCCCTGAAAGCACAAAAACCCGAATTGATGTGGGGAATGTTTGCGCTGATTGCACTGCTAGCGTGTGTATTGATGCTGCTCTTTAGAGCCTACACAACTAAACATGGCTACGCATTGGCGCAGCAACCCCGTTAAAGAAGTGCAAAATATCACCAATTAAATATTGATTGTATACAATATACAGTGTACTGTAGTGATTCGTTTCAAGGTTAGCAATAGTCGCTAAAATGAAATGGTTTGAATAACCAAAATATAATGCTGATTGTTGTTAACCAAATGAAGCGAATCGCTTTGTGAAAGCAAAGTGTTTAGTTATTATTTTCCCTGAGTTGTGAAGCCCAGCCTAGCTGGGCTTTTTTCTAAATACTACTCTTGGCTTAACGCTGAAATTGATAGACGCTACCAAGGGCAAGAATTTTGGTCAGTTCATCCAACGCAGCATGGCTTTCTTGTAAAAGCTGAGGGTCCGCTAAATCAGCATCGCTTAGCTTATCTCGATAGTGTCTATCCACCCAAGTGATAAGCGCAGCAAATTTTTCATCGCTCATTATTACCTGTGGATTAACAGCGTTTAGCTCATCCTGTGTTAAAGCAACACGTAAACGCAAACAAGCAGGGCCGCCACCATTTTGCATGCTTTGTCTTAAGTCAAAAAACTTTACGGTATTTACAGGGTTACTCTCGCTGAGCATACGTTCTATGTAGCGGCTAACACTGGTATTGTTTTTACATTCTTCAGGTGCAACCAGCATCATTGAACCATCGGGTAGCGTAACTAATTGGCTGTTAAATAGATAGCTGCCTACGGCGTCTTGAACGCTGACCTCATTTGTTGGCACTTCGATTATGTGTAGTGGTTTTTCGCCGAGGTAAGCGTGTTTAATTTGCTTTATTGATTGCACTTGATTGATAAAGGCTTGCTCATGGCAAAGCAATACGTTTTCATTACCCACAGCAATCACATCATTATGAAATACACCTTGGTCAATAACATCGGGGTTTTGTTGTATAAACAATGCGTGACTGTCTTTTATACCGTGCAAGCGTGCAATAGCCTCACTGGCTTCGAGCGTTTGACGAGCTGGATATTTTACTGGCCCTTTCGCACTATTATTTAAGCTGCTTGCGCCATAAACAAAAACCTCCAAACCCTTATCGCTATGGTTATCACATAACCTAGTGTGGTTTGCAGCACCTTCGTCACCAAAAAATGGTTGTTCTGGTAAATGGCTATGATGGGTAAAAAAAGCATTATTTGTAAACATCGCTTTTAGTAGGTTGGTGGTGGTCGTTGGCTCTAAAGAACGGTGAAATTTATTATTCAAATTCGCACTCGTAAAATGCACTTTACCATCTACAGTATCTTTTGAAGGCGAAACGGTAGCCGCATTGGCTGTCCACATAGAAGAAGCTGAATAGACGCTTCTAAGTAGAATAGGGGATTCTTTAGCGGCTTTGTTGAGTACCTGCTTATCATTTCCGCTGAATCCAAGTCTTCTCAGTGCATCTATGTCGGGCCTAGCATGAGGGGCAAAAATACCTTGCTTTAAGCCCATGTCATGCATCGCTTTCATTTTCGCAAGGCCTTGCAGCGCCGCCTGTTTAGGATTGGAAATGGCATCAGCATTATTAAGCGATGCGACGTTGCCGTATGACAGTCCGGCGTAGTTATGCGTAGGTCCAACTAGACCATCAAAATTCACCTCAACGCTGGGCTCATTGTTATTCATGTTATTTCCTGTTTGTTTTGATGATGTAAACGTTAGTATGACAACTGTAGGGCTAATGGCAATGACATTCGATTTCATAACTAAATATTGAATATATGGAATTTCGAATATATGATTTACCATATATTCGATGGGGGCCTGAATGGATCTATTAACATTTTACAAAGCGCTTGCTGATAGCACACGATTGCAATGCCTGCTGCTAATTGAACAGGAGCAAGAGCTATGTGTATGCGAATTAATGGCTGCACTTGAGCTGAGCCAGCCAAAAATCTCTCGCCACCTTGCACAGTTAAAAAAGGTAGGGATTTTAACTGACCGTAAACACAAACAATGGGTTTACTATCGCATTAATGAACACCTCGAAGATTGGGTTAAAAACATCATCACCCAAACTTACGAGCATAACCAAACATTTTTACAAACAGCGACAGACAAGCTTAACGGTATGGGTTCGCGCCCTGAACGCGTGGCCTCATGTTGTAACAATTAAAAAAGGAACACAGCAATGACTATCAAAGTTGGAATAAATGGGTTCGGTCGTATGGGCCGCCTTACCATGCGCGCGTTGTACGCAAGTAACAACATCGAGATTGTGCACATCAATGACCCTGCAGGCGATGCACCCACGTTGGCGCATTTAATGAATTTTGACTCTGTTCATGGCCGTTGGAATTTTGAGGTAGATGCTGATGACAAGTGTATGATTTTCGACGGTCACAAGATTAGTGTGTCTCATAACAAAGACATTGCTCAAACCGACTGGTCAACATGCGATTTGGTGATAGAAGCATCTGGTAAAATGAAAACCAAAGCAGTGCTTCAGGCATACTTAGAGCAAGGCGTAAAACAGGTTGTTGTGACCGCTCCGGTAAAAGAAGACGGTGTGCTCAACGTAGTTTATGGCGTTAACCATCAAGATTATAATAAAGCTGAGCATGATATAGTAACGGCTGCATCTTGCACCACCAATTGCTTAGCACCCGTTGTTAAGGTGCTACAAGACAAAATCGGTATAGAACATGGCTCTATGACGACCATTCATGATATTACCAATACTCAAACCATCTTGGATGCACCACACAAAGACTTACGTCGAGCACGCGCATGTGGCATGAGCCTAATTCCAACAACCACAGGTTCTGCAACCGCTATCACACATATTTTTCCAGAGTTAAAAGGTAAACTAAATGGTCACGCAATCCGCGTACCTTTGGCTAATGCGTCCATTACAGATTGTGTGTTCGAACTAAGCCGCGCGACTACCATTGAAGAAATCAACGGTTGGATGAAAGAAGCCGCTGAAGGTGATTTGCAAGGCATTTTAGGCTTTGAAACCCGCCCATTGGTGTCAATTGACTATCGCACTGACCCGCGAAGCGTTATTGTTGATGCGCCATCCACTATGGTGGTAAACGGAACACAAGTAAAAATGTACCTGTGGTATGACAATGAGTGGGGCTATGCAAACCGTACTGCCGATTTGGTACGATATGTCGTCGCGGAGCGCTTTGCGTAACGGCTATGTTGCTGAATAAACTTTCAAGCGAAATTAAACAGTATCTAGTTATCACGGGTAACTATTGGGCCTTCACCCTCACTGATGGTGCACTTAGAATGCTGGTTGTGCTGTACTTTCATCAATTGGGGTATAGCCCGTTAAGCATTGCCATGTTGTTTTTGTTCTACGAACTGTTTGGTGTGGTAACTAACCTAGTTGGTGGTTGGTTGGGCGCTCGACTTGGGCTCAACAAAACCATGAATCTTGGCCTATCACTGCAAATTTTAGCGCTGATTATGTTAGCGGTGAATCCACAATGGCTCAGCGTCGCTTATGTCATGGCGGCACAAGCGCTATCGGGTATTGCTAAAGATCTCAATAAAATGAGTGCCAAGAGCGCGATCAAATTACTGGTGCCAGAAGATGCTGATAGTACCTTGTATAAATGGGTCGCTCGTCTGACCGGTTCAAAGAATGCGCTAAAGGGTGTTGGCTTTTTTATGGGCGGTGTGCTGCTTGGTGCATTTGGCTTTGCTGGTGCGCTTTGGGCGATGGCATCGTTACTCCTTGTTGCTTGGATAAGCTCTCTTGTATTGCTGAAACAAGACTTGGGAAAGAAAAAGTTCAAGCCTAAATTTAGTGAATTGTTTTCAAAGAGCCGACAGATCAACATTCTCTCAGCGGCACGTTTATGCTTATTTGCCTCTAGAGACGTTTGGTTTGTTGTAGCACTACCTGTGTTTTTAAGCTCAACGCTTGGGTGGGATCACACACTGATTGGCAGCTTTATGGCGCTTTGGATTATTTTTTACGGGATAGTTCAGGCCAATGCGCCAAAAATTACCCGTAACCTGCAAGCACCTGCTAGACAACTCACTTTTTGGGCTGCGCTGTTAACAGTCATACCCGTATTGATCGCTATTGCGCTTTATCAACAACTTGCTGCAACTTGGGTGATTGTACTTGGCCTGCTGTGTTTTGGCGGCGTATTTGCGATTAACTCTTCGCTTCACAGCTATCTAATCGTTAAGTTTGCTGACAGCGACGGCGTATCATTGGACGTTGGCTTTTACTATATGGCCAATGCGATGGGGAGATTGCTCGGCACTGTGCTCTCTGGCGCAATTTATCAAGTATATGGCCTTGAAGCCTGCCTGTGGTTTTCAAGCTTGCTATTATTATTTACGGTTTTTATTAGTAAACGTTTAACCACTGATGAACAGATATACTCCGGTGAGTAGATATCAGAAAAGCTGATCTTGGTCAGCTTTTTTTTCACCAAATCCAGCAAAACGGATAACTGGCGGCATTACACAGAATTACAACCAATGAACTTTATAAAATAATTCATATACCGATTGTAGCAACAAAGGGTGATTGCTGCTGCCTGTTACTCTCTGATAAATGGCTACTTTTTCTTTGGGACCTATAAATCTAGGGCCTATTATGCTGGTTGGTATTGTTGCTATATGCAAGATTGTCGTAATTTACATGTCCACATTGCTTGCACTTTTGACTCCTACATTTTCCTCAGGTTGCTGGTACTGAATAATACATTCAGCTTAAGGACCAACATCAAACCGTAAAAGGAGAGGAATTTCATCATGAATCACATTAGTAAAGTACGTAAACTAGCGCTGATATTGGCAGGGGGATTAATTGTTTCCGCTGTTATACCCGTTGTACACGCAGCAATAGATACCGACGATGACAAAGTCACACGCTTAGATTTACAAGGGCAAATTGACAACTTTGCACCTTTTTCAAAAACACTCTGGGCGGGTGCGCATAACGCTTATGCATCCTATTCTTGGAGCAAGGGCACCTACACAGACGTAAATCAATACTATTCACCCAAGAGTCTGCTTAAACGCGGCATTCGCGTGATGGAGTTTGATATTTATCCAGAAGGGACTTTTGATTCAACCCCCATGTTGTGCCATAACTCGTTGGAAAACAAAGCGCTGTGTTCAAGCTTTCACGCAAAGCTGTCTGAAGGGCTAGATGATATAAAAGACTTTTTGCAAGATAACCCCGACGAAGTGGTGCTCCTTAAAATTGAGGCGTATAAACACAATGACCACAATAACTGGCACAACAAGATTGGTGAGCGACTCCAAAATGATGTGGGAGACTACTTATTGCTGCCAGAAGATTGGGGCTATGCCGATAAAAGCTGTGCTTCATTGCCTGTATCGCATTTGACTAAGCGCGACATTCTAGCTGCGGGTAAGCAATTAGTTGCGGTTGTTCAAACTCCAAGGGATAAAAGTGATCTCTGTGCCTATCACAGCTCAGGCAACTACTCGAAATTTTGGAACACAGTCTTTATCGGGGTCGATGCCTTTGACGCAAACGGTAACTTACAAAGTAACCAGCCATTTTGCCAAAACGGTAACGATGAATGTGTGAGTAATGATCAAACGGCTCACTATAACGCTAAAAACATGACCGTGGTCATCGATGATGCCACTCAGCTCAATACAGACGGCCCAAGTTCAAGCAAAACTGGCAGTAACGTGCTAAACAAGTGGGGTAAAAAGGGCTCGCAAATACTTGAGCTTGCATTGGTTGAAGCAAATAACACCAGCGCAGCGAGTGGCTATGGCGCTAATGAAGTGCAAATTGAGGATTACATTTGGTCCTGGAAATCAAATCGTCCTAATGGTACGGGCGATTGTGCCAGCTTAGAAGATGATCAGACTATTGCCGACAAAGCCTGTACAACATTCCAATATCACGCCTGTGTAGACAAAGACAGAAATTGGCAGCTTTCAGCTACTAAGGGCACATGGCATATGGGTTTTGAATACTGTAAGAGCCTAGGGGGAAGTTATACCTTCGGCATGCCGTTTAATGCGTATGAACAGGTGCAGTTGTTGGCTGAAATTGGAACTAGCAGCAATGATCATTGGGTGAATTACTACAACGCCTTTGACGATTTTTGGCTGTCTAATTCAAAAGAATACATAGATTGGAAATTTGTAGAAAAGAGCACGGTTGGCTCTGTGAGTAAAGGGGATTCATTTGACGATATAGGTCTACTTAAGCGCAAAGCGTTAGTTGGCGGTTCGTTTAACTTAAGCTCTGTGCAGATCCGCTCTGGCAGTCGTATTGATGGCTTTAAGGCGTGTTACGAAACCACGCAAAGTGTGAGTCACGCAAGCGTCGGTACCTCTGAATTATGCGTTACCTATGGTGGTAGCGGCGGCAGTTGGGGCAATGCGCTGACATTCGATGCAAGCAGTGGTCAGTATTTAAAGGACATCAAAATCTGTAAAGAAGATGCAAAATACGGTTACGATACGGTCTATTTCTTGAAGTTTACCTCAAGTACTGGGAGCGCAATCTCTGGTGGCGCGACAACGGGTAGTTGTACAACTTATTCTTCAACGTCATCGCAGCAAATATTTGCATTTCACGGTTCTGAGGGTAGTGAACTTAACTCAATCGGCATTTACAAAATCGAAAACTCATTGGTTAATGGCGGGTTATATGCCACTGATTGGTTAGATAGAGATGACCCTCAAAGTGGTGACAACGAGCTATTCAATGGCCATAAATCATCAGGCAACATTTCAGCAAGTTGTGAGTCGTCGGATATCGCTGCAATTGTCGCCCGTGTCGTTGATACCAAACTAGACTCAAGCCTAACAGGGCAAAACCTAGTCAACAATGGATCTGGTTTTGCCTGCTGGAACTCAAGCAATGGCGGCAGTAGCAGCAACACCACCTGTGAAGATTATGAAGTGCGGTACTTCTTTACCAAAGCGAGTTGTTTACCTTAAACCATGATGTTTGAATCAATAAAAAAGCGCCCCGAGGGGCGCTTTTTTGGGCTAGTAATAAATTATCTCAACGCTTGAATACGCTGCTCAAGCGGTGGGTGAGAGGCAAAGAAGTCGGCAATGCTTTTACCAGAAGCAATACCGAATGCCATCATCGACCCCTCAAGTTGTGACTCATGATTGTGCTTTAAACGCTCAAGCGCTGCGCGCATCTTATGTGCGCCAACTAAATCAGCTGCGCCTTTATCCGCTGCAAACTCGCGTTTACGGCTAAAGTAGGCGACGACGATAGAGGCCAAAATACCAAATAGCATTTGGAAAATTAGGTCAAACACAAAGTATGCCCAGCCGGTGCCTTCTTCATCTTCACCACGGAAGAAGTTATCAACGATACCTGCAAGTACCTTGGCCAAGAAAATAACAAAGGTATTGACCACACCTTGGATAAGGGTAAGCGTTACCATGTCGCCATTGGCTACGTGTGATACCTCGTGCGCAAGCACCGCTTCGGCTTCGTCTTGGCTCATGTTGTGAAGCAACCCCGTACTGACGGCTACTAAGCTATTGTTCTTACTTGGGCCAGTGGCAAATGCATTCATTTCGGGGCTGTCATAAATAGCCACTTCCGGCATTTTGATATTAGCTTGTTTTGCTTGACGAGCAACGGTTTGCAATAACCAATGTTCCGTTTCGTTACGAGCCTGTTCAATAACCATGGCACCGGTTGATTTTTTGGCAATCCACTTTGACATAAACAACGAAATGAATGAACCACCAAAACCAAATACCAGTGCAATGAGCATGATACCGCTATAACTTCTGCTGGAGATCCCAAGTACAGACATTAATACAGATAAAACCACACCTAACACTAGCATTACAGCTAGGTTAGTTAGTAGAAATAACACAACGCGTTTCATAGTCACCTCAGTGAAAAAATATAAATTCTGCAAACGATGCAGCATCGAAATCCTAATACGTAAAATGGGGGAGTTTGCGTCACTAATCAATAGTAAGAAGGGTAACAAAGTGTGAAAATATGCGTTTTTGAGAGCAATAATTTTTGTCAAGAGCCAAACAATGTGTTTGGCTCTGATTATTTCTTATGATTGCAAAGAAAATACCGATTCTTTGAGTTGTTGTTTAAGTGTTTCATCAGTCAGTTCGCCTTTTTCTGAGTCAAACACATCATAAAAACTGGGTACTGACATACTCGCTTTTACGTCCATCGCGAAAAATGGTGCAGACCCTGTTGCGCTGCCTAACACGCTTTTTGCGCCACCGGGACCTGGTGATGTTGCCAGTAGTACCATTGGCGTATCTTGGTATACCTTTTGGCTGATCCTCGATGTCCAATCGAACAGATTTTTATATGCGGCGGTGTAAGACCCGTTGTGTTCAGCAAACGACACGATGATTGCATCAGCTTCAGCGATTTTTTTGTAAAACATTTGTGCCTGAGCTGGAATACCCTGTTCGTTCTCACGATCTGAGCTGTAGATTGGCATTTCAAAATCGTTTAAGTCCAACACTTCTACCTGTGCGCCCTCTACCAATGAGGCGGCATACGTTGCCAGTTGTTTGTTAATTGACTGACGGCTGCTGCTTGCTGCAAATGCTAAAACTTTCATAACTCTCTCCTAAATCATTACGATGTGTACGAGTTGAAGCATCAAACACCACATCTACATCAACTCGCCGTATTTATTTGTTGATAACAAGTATATATTAGGCTTCAATAATCATTAATAGCGTGAAAGTAAAATTACTATTTCCATATGACTAATAATATATTTGATGGTGTGTTGATATTTACCCAGGTGGTTAAAAGCGGTGGCTTTGGTGCCGCTGCGCAGGTCTTGGGTCATTCAAACTCTCATATCAGCAAAGAGATCAATAAACTTGAAGAGCGGCTTGGCGTAAGACTGCTTAACAGAACCACACGCTCAATTGCGTTAACACCCGAAGGGCAATTGTATTTCACGCACTGCGAACAATTGGTCAATGACGCACAAGATGCTTTTACTTTGCTGACTCAACATGATGAAAACCCAAAAGGGGAGTTGAAGATAAGTTGTCCTGTGGGGATAAGTCAAAGTTATATCCAGCCTGTTATTGAACAATATCTGAGTCGCTATCCTAATGTTAAGCTCAACTTAGATCTCAGCGATAAGCGAATCGATTTAGTCTCGGATGGCTTTGACTTGGTAGTACGTGCCGCACCAGTGCTGGATGAGTCCAGTTTGATTTGTAAAAGGCTGTTTTCTTGCCCAACCTATGTGGTGGCATCACCGAGCTATATCCAATGTCATGGTCAGCCATATCATCCTAAAGAATTACAAAATCATGACTGTATTTGCTATAGCAATCACAAAGTGCCAGAACGTTGGGACTTCACCCATAAAAATGGTGAACACTTTGTCGTTAATGTTCGGCAAAAGATTAAGTCTAACAACGGTAACATGCAAGCCAGCATGGCATTGGCGGGCTTTGGTGTTTGTCGTTTACCAGAGTTTTATATTAAAGAAGCGCTTGAAACGGGGCAGTTGGTATCTTTGTTTGAAGAGTTTCCACAGCCTATGGTCAATGTTTATGCGATATATCCGAGCAAAAAACATTTATCTCCCAAAGTACGATGTTTTATCGACTTACTTGATGAACAGGCGATGCTTATAAGATAAACAAGCCGATATTTTTGTACGCAAAGGCGATGCTTTTAATCGCGTGTGGTAATGAAATACGCTAATATAGCGTATTACTTTCCTAAAACTCGATCATCATCAGTTGATGATATCCTGACATTGAGAACATCATGAGAAAAACCTTTGCGTTAACGCATCCTAAACTTAAACCTGCACGCTTGGTAGATGCCATAAAATATGAAGTGAAAAAATATCTTCGCAGAGAGCGTAATAAAAATCTGCCAGCGGATGCAGATTTTTGGGATTTTGATTGTCGCTTTGGTGCGACTGAGTCGCAAGCCGATGTCATTAAAGTTGCGCAGATCAACAAGCATATTGATCACGCAGTAGATGCTCAATTGCCTTCATTTTATTTAGAAATCTTGGCAAAGCCGGGTTACAGAGCACCTTTGCAAGACGAAGAATAAAGTGCAAGTGATGTATCGGCGTTGCTTAGTCGCCGATACATGATATTGAAGTTAAGATGACGGCGTTCTTTTTAACTGCTCACGCAATAAAGTGACTGATAAAACTAGCCCACCAATTGCGCCGATAAGGTGAGCGTCAATCGCCACTGTAGAATCAATGAGTGCACCCACCTCAGGACTTGGCCCTTGTATTTGTTCCCATATTAATTTGGCCCAAATCCCAACAAACAGCAAAATTCCTGTTTTCATGCCAACTTGAATGTCTTTTAAAGCGCCCCAGACTATCACGCCATGAAGCAGGCCACTCAAACCGGTATAAATTCTTATATCAGGGCAAAATAGCCAAATGCCGATTCCAGTCCAAAGCGCTAAAAAAATAATATGCCAACAGTAGGTAGATACAGAGCGATGTTCAGCATGTAAAATCCAGATAAAAACAACGCCTAGTACGTTAAGCGCAAGGTGTGTCCAATTGGTATGCATAAACTGACCTGTGAAGATTCTCCACCACTGTTGTTCAACCTGACTACGGTCAAATACCAGCAAGGAGTGTGCGTCTATCAACATCAACAAGGCGCAAATTACAATGAGTAGCAAAGGTGGCAGTATGTATTGTTTTTGTATTGGTAAATCAATCATGTTGTTTATGCTTTATTTTTTGCATATTGTGCCTCTTTACTTTTATCATGCCAACGATGAGAACCGATAAAAGTGAATATTATGAAATATGCCTATCCGTTGATTGGAGTTTTGTTACTCAGTGGCTGTGTCTCTGATAGCAACTTGGTGGCAAAACCAGAACAACGAGAAACGAGGGAACCTGAAGCCGCAACAGGGTTTCAACTCAAGCAGCAGGCTATTGGTGAAAAATACATGATTGCAGCTGCCAACCCTTATGCCTCAAAAGCAGGTCAGCAGATGTTAGCCAAAGGCGGTAGCGCTATCGATGCTGCGATTGCCACGCAACTCGTTCTGACTTTGGTTGAACCACAATCGTCAGGCATTGGTGGCGGCGGATTCGTCTTATACTACGACAAGAAAAACAATCAGCTAGTCACATTTGATGGCAGAGAAACTGCACCAAGTAATGCTGATCATACGTTGTTTTTAGACCAACAAGGTAAGCCTGTTCCATGGATCAAAGCCGTAGTGGGTGGACGCTCGGTAGGTGTGCCGGGTATTTTATATGCGTTTAAGCAAGCGCATGATAAATACGGTAAGCTGCCTTGGAATGAATTATTTAAACCAGCCATCGCGTTAGCTGATGAAGGCTTTGTTGTTTCACCTCGTCTAAGCATGTTACTAGAAAAGCGTTATAACCCTGGGCTTGAGCAGCTATCTGGGGCAAAAGAGTACTTCTACCCAAATGGAAAGCCTTTAAAGGCAGGTATAGTTAAGAAAAACCCTGAACTTGCCGCACTTTACAAACAGGTCGCACTACAGGGCATAACTGCGTTTTACCAAGGTGATAACGCTAAAAAGTTAGTTGATGCAGTACAAACATCCGCTATTGCACCAGGCAAACTGAGTGAGTCAGATCTCGCGCAATACCAGAGTAAAATGCGTGATCCAATATGTGTTGACTACCATCAACATAAAGTGTGTTCGATGGCCCCACCAAGCAGCGGTGGTGTAGCTGTGCTACAAATTCTAAAATTACTAGAAGGCAAAAAGCTTAGCCAGTATCAGCCTAACGACCCAACAAGTTTGCATTTATTTACTCAGGCATCTCGCTTGGCGTTTGCTGATAGAAATCACTATGTGGCAGATCCTGATTTTGTCTCGGTGCCAACTCAAGCTCTGCTACAAAGCGACTACCTTGAACAACGTGCCAAGTTAATCACTGACCATGATAACCACAATGTAGTAGTTGGAGACCCAACTAAAGGCAAACTTGCTTACGCGAAAAGTGATGGCTATGAGCTACCATCAACCACACATGTGTCGATTGTTGACCAAGATGGTAATGCGGTATCCATGACAAGTTCAATCGAAATGGCGTTTGGCTCAACAGTTATGGTGAACGGTTATCTTTTAAACAATCAGCTTACGGACTTCTCATTGAGCCCCAAAAAAGACGGACATTGGGTAGCTAACCGAGTTGAAGCAAACAAACGTCCACGCAGTTCCATGGCACCTGTGATGGTATTTAACCCAGATGGCAGCCTGCGATTAGTTGTCGGCTCTCCTGGTGGCAGTCGTATTATCAATTATGTAGCACAAACCATCATTGGTGTACTTGATTGGCAATTGACACCACAACAGGCGGTTAACCTGCCAAATATTACCAACCGTAACAAATATACCACCTTGGAAAAGGGCACTGAACTTGAGCAGTATGTCACTTTCTTCGAAGAAAAGGGGCATAAAGTGCAGCTAAGAGACTTGAACTCCGGCTTACATGTTATTGAGGTAAAAAATGGCAAATTATATGGTGGTGCAGATCCTCGCCGAGAAGGCGTTGCATTGAGCGAAATCACACAATAACCATAGGATTGAACCTTACATTAAGATATACTGTACGGCCCTGTTTACGCTCGAATAGATGTGTTGCGGGGCCTTTTACATTGGTCTGATGTGCGCGAATTTCGTTGAAATTTAATCACTTTAGGCAATAATGAACTCTCAGCCTATATAAATGTGTCAAAACTTGTAAATATGACTAAACAAACTGATCCAAATTATTTATACATTCCTTACTCTGGTCCAAATCTTCTAGAAACGCCTTTATTGAACAAGGGCAGTGCATTTAGCCAACGTGAACGCGAGAGCTTTAACCTCGCTGGTTTACTTCCGCCACGTTATGAGACCATTGAAGAGCAGGTAGAGCGTTGCTATCAGCAATATTCAAGCTTTAGTGACAACTTGAACAAGCACATTTATCTGCGAGCGATTCAGGATAACAATGAAACGCTGTATTACCGCTTAGTGCGTGACCACTTGGAAGAAATGATGCCTATCATTTACACGCCAACTGTGGGTGATGCGTGTGAGAAGTTTTCAGATATCTACCGCAGCTCTCGTGGCTTGTTCATCTCATATGAAGAACGCCATCAAATCGATGATATTTTACGTAATGCCACAAAAGGCAAAGTAAAAGTTATCGTTGTAACCGATGGTGAGCGTATCTTAGGCCTTGGAGATCAGGGTATTGGCGGAATGGGGATTCCAATTGGTAAGCTCTCTTTGTACACGGCATGTGGTGGCATAAGCCCCGCTTACACTTTACCTGTAATGCTTGATGTTGGTACGAACAATGAGAAGCTATTAGCCGACCCAATGTATATGGGCGCGCGTCATAAGCGTATCGCTCAGGAAGAATACGACGAGTTTCTTGAGCTATTTATCAATGCAGTCAAACGCCGCTGGCCTAATGTGTTGTTACAATTTGAAGACTTTGCTCAGCCAAATGCCATGCCGTTACTAAAGCGTTACCGCGATGAAATTTGTAGCTTTAATGATGATATTCAAGGCACAGCTTCTGTCACTGTAGGTTCGTTGTTGGCCGCTTGTCGTGTTAAGGGGGCAAAGCTCTGTGAACAAAAAGTGGTATTTGTAGGGGCAGGATCCGCTGGGTGTGGTATCGCCGAGCAAATTATTAGTCAAATGGTTGCAGAGGGTATCTCTGATGCCCAAGCTCGCTCTCAGGTGTATATGGTCGACCGTTTTGGCTTGTTAACCGAAGGCATGGCTGATTTACGTGACTTCCAAGCTGCGTTAGTACAAAGCAAAGACGCGTTAAGTGAATGGTCTTACAGCGGAGACTATGCATCATTACTTGATGTTATGCACTGTGCAAAGCCAGATATTTTAATTGGTGTATCAGGTCAGCCTGGTTTGTTTACCGAACAAGTTATCCGCGCTATGCACAACGGCTGTGCGCGTCCAATTATCTTTCCGCTGAGCAATCCATCTCGCCAAGTTGAAGCACATCCAAAAGATGTGATTGAGTGGACTAATGGTGAGGCCATTGTTGCAACGGGAAGCCCGTTTGAGCCAGTACAGTTCGATGGCAAAACGTATCCAATTCCGCAATGTAACAACAGCTATATTTTCCCTGGTATTGGTTTAGGTGTGATTGCTGCAAAAGCCACACGTATCACTGATGCGATGCTGATGGTTTCAAGTGAAACACTCGCGGAGTCTTCACCATGGGCGAACACAGGCAAAGGTAGCCTGTTACCTGCGTTGATAGAAATTGAAGCACTCAGTAAACGTATCGCGTTTGCCGTTGCTAAAAAGGCGATGGAAGAGGGCGTTGCACTAGAAATGCCTGACGATGCAATTTGGGCCGCTATTGAGAAAAACTATTGGCTCCCAGAGTATCGAAACTATAAACGCCGTAGTATTTAACTTTAAAAGCCAGCAGAAGCTGGCTTTTTTGATACTCAAAAGTATCAAGGCTTGTGTTTTTTCGATAAAAGCGCTCTTATAGTTAAACTAACCATTAGCACAATCGCTCATTCAGTGATGATTAAGGGCAATATGCTTCAATACTCGCAATAATCTATAAAAGGAACACCGTTATGCGTATGATCTCCTCATTACTTGCTACCTTTTTCTGTGCAAGCTCATTGGCAGCAGCACTTCCTGAGCAGCCTCATTTATATGTTGAAGGCTCTGCTAAAATGCAAGTACAGCCTGACAGAGCAACTATTCGTGTTGCAATCAGTGAGACCAATAAACAGTTAGTTGCGGCCAAAAACAAGGTTGATAGTGTGATGGCAAAAGCGATTAAACTATCAGAACGTTTCGGTATCAAAAAAGATGATATTCATGCCGATCAGCTTAATGTGCATCGCCAGACACGATATAACCGTAATACCAACGAAGAAGAGTTTGAGGGCTTTAGAGTTGTTCGCAGCTTAACTCTTACTCTGGAAAAGATTGAAAGCTACCCAGAGCTTTTACAAGAGCTTGTTAATGCCGGTATTACCCAGTTCAACAATACCGAGTTTAGCGTGAGTAATCGTGATGAACTTACAGATAAACTGAAAAAAGAAGCGATCAAAGACGCAAAACTGGCGGCCAGCGAGTTAGCCGATGAGTTTGATGTTGATTTAGATAAGCTCTATTCAGTGTCATTTGCACCAATGAATGGTCCGTCAGTACCGTATCTGAGACAGGCTTCATCAATGAGAATGATGGACTCGGAATCGGGCAGCTACAAAGAGGCATATAACACCGGTGCCATCACCATCAATGCGCAGGTTTACGCTGTCTATCTAATTAAATAATATCCGCTAGCGTAGGCGTCTTTCCTGACGCCTACCGTATTCAAAGCAAGTCACGTATAATCCTGTTTTTGTATGTAGTTGAGGTGTAAAGGCGGGGTGAGTAAAGTATTTGTTGTAGGTTTACCAAGAACCGGAACCACAAGCTTGTGTATTGCCTGCTTAGAACTTGGCTTTAAAACCGCGCACACAGCGTATACTAAGAAAACCTTTCAAGACGCCGATGTCATTGCTGACACCCCCATATTTAATGACTATCAACGCCTCGCCGGTGTATATCCAAATAGCCGTTTTATCTATCTAGAGCGCGATATAAACAGTTGGTTACCGTCGATATCCCAGTTGCTGAACCGTATGGCTGGCAATCTTTTGCGAACAGATGGCGGCTTTAATGACACGATCAAGCGTTGTTTTTTAAACACGTTTTCAGGGTTGAGTGAGGAGTCAATAAACGACGACGCCTTTTTGAGAAACTGTTATACACAGCATAGACACCAAGCAATTACATTTTTTGAGTCAAACCAATTACCTTATTTGCTGCTCAAAGTTGCAGATACTCACGCGATGGATAAGCTGAAATGCTTTCTAAGTGCCCAGAGCACAGATAGTAATACGACGATGCCCTATACCAACAAAGCGGGAAAGGTGACAGCGTGGAATGACATACGCCACCCATTAAAAGTATCTTCAACTAGAAACGGCAAAGTAGATAAAGATACGGCGTTATACTAATCCTACGCGTCCAATCGGTGCTTTGCGCCAACGTCACAATAAGATAGAATGCCCGCAATTTTTTCAGTGAACTCAATAAGTATTTCGCAATGTTTGAACTTAAATACCACACGCCTTTTGAATGGACACATAAAGTACTCGAAGATTTCGACACCTTTTTACAAGATCATGCTGCGGCAGAGAAAAAAGCATCGGGAATGGCGGTATCTATGTTAAGCCACTATCCAGATAGAATTAAGCTGGTCAAAGCCATGGCCGACTTGGCGATTGAAGAAATGATACATTTCAAGCAGGTACTAAAGCTTTTGACCGAACGCGGTGTCACTTTGGGCAATGACCAAAAAGACCCATACGTTAAAAAAATTCGCGCTGTCTTTAGAAATGGCCGAGATGAGTTTCTAATTGATAGATTACTGGTTGCGGCGGTGATTGAAGCACGTGGTCATGAACGTTTTTCTTTGGTTGCGCAAGCTTTACCTGAAGGCAAAGAGAAAGATTTTTATGTCACGATTGCAAAATCAGAAGAAAAGCATAAAAACCTTTTTGTAGAGCTCGCTTATGAATATTTCGATAAACAGATAATTGATGAGCGTTTAGAAGAGATCTTGATTGCAGAAGCGCAAATTTGTCAGGAAATTCCTTTCACAGCAGCTTTACACTAAACGGTTTTTTGGTCAGGCGAATTTGTAATCATATAGGTTCGTCTGATTGGTTAAAAAATAACAGTGCTTAGATATTAAACAAAAAATTTATGTTGACTTGCTTCATAATATCTATATAGTGAAGCCCAGCTTAAAAGTAAGTCTTTTTACACTCCATTTCGAAGCGTTAACGTTAGTACCTCCGTCCTGTAGTTTTAAATATCATTTATTTTTTGTGCTATTCCGTCTGACTTTGATGATAGTCAGCAATTTAATTTTTTATTTACAGGATAGATATTATGTCTAACACAGTTACTGGTACCGTTAAGTGGTTCAACGAGTCTAAAGGTTTTGGTTTTATCGCTCAAGAAAATGGCGCTGACGTATTCGCTCATTTCAGCGCAATCAAAGGTGACGGCTTCAAAACTCTAGCTGAAGGCCAACGCGTAGAATTCACTCTAGCTCAAGGCCAAAAAGGTCCTCAAGCTGAGAACATCGTTGCACTTTAATTTTTAATAATTAAGTGAAACAAAAAAAGGTAGCCAGTGGCTACCTTTTTTAATGCCTATAATTCAAGTTACAGTTTAAATTTTGAAGTTGAATCCAGAAGATTATCTGATAATTTATGAAGATTCTGTGCAACATCACGCACCTGTTCAAGTGCTCTCATTGTTTCTTCAAAAGAACTGTGCATATTCGAAACGTTATCTACCACCATAGCGGCTACCGATGTTTGCTGCTCTGTGGCTGTAGCGATTTGAGAGTTCATACCGTTAATCGCTAAAATCTGCTCCGAAATTTCTTGAATAGAGTTACCTGTTGCTTCTGCCGCTTGAGCGTTGTTGGTCGCCATGTCTCTAGCTGTGTTCATAGCGTTAACTGAGTCTGATGCAGCAACGGTGAGTATGTTGATAAGCTCACGGATCTCATTAGTTGATTTTGCCGTACGTGATGCCAGCTCTCTTACTTCATCAGCTACCACCGCAAAGCCGCGGCCTTGCTCTCCAGCTCGAGCCGCCTCAATTGCCGCATTCAAAGCGAGTAGGTTGGTTTGCTCTGCAATTGACGTAATTACATTCAGGATCTGCGTTACATTTTGGGTATCATCAGCAAGTTTGTTAATTGTGACGGCAGCCTTATTAATTTCTTCACTTAAATCTTGAGACTGGGCAACCGATACATTAATTTGCTTTAAACTTTCGTCGACAGCGTTCTCAGCAAGCTCCGCGGCCTGAAAAGCCGACGCTGCTGATTGGGAAATATCTCCTACACTTTGTTTCATTTCTTCCATTGAGTTACGTACTACCTCGGCATCACTGGATTGTTGCTGAGTTGCACGCTCTGCTGATTCCATGCCTTGCACTAAGCGGGTAGAGTTTTCCATCAATGGTTCAACCACAGCGATAACATCTTCTACCGTGCCTCTGAGCAGGTTAATGAATGCATTGAAGTTTTTAGACACTTGCCCAATTTCATCGGCGGATGAAACAGTCAATTGTGAACTCAATGAGCCTTTTCCTTCGGCCAGTAAATGTAGGTTACTTGCTGCTTCACCAGCTGATGAGCTGATACCTCTTGCGATCATGACCGCTAAGACGATAACCAGGGCCAGCGAGATAACAGCTACGATAAACATCATCGTCAAAGCATCGTCGGCGTTAGATTTGGTGTTGTTAATTAATTCTGAAAAACGCTCGTTAGCACGTTTTTTATCATCGTTTAAATCAGCAAGGAGCCCTTCAAACAAATCGCTTTTTTGTTTGGCTATTTGCGGTAACTTAGCAAAGTCGGCTGTGCCATCAATCATGCTGGTCGCAATTTGCTTTGCGATTTTACCGTACTCTTGTAGGTCACGTACGGTATCAGTGGTTGGGAAATTAGAGTTCAACGTAGGAACTTGCCTTAAATTTTCAATAAGCTTTTTCTGTGTACCTGCGGCTTTACTTATCAACTCAGCGTCGCCAAAGGTGACTGATTGGGTGTAGGTTTCGTCGAGGTTTTGCATCGCAGTGACGTTTTCTGACGTCAAAATCAAGAGCTTATAGGTTTGGTTTTCTAATTCATCTAGTGAACGCTGGTTCTCCAATAAAGATTTATAGTTAATCATTACCAAGACAATAAATGCTGCTACTGCAACTATGGTTATCGCATGGATTTTTTTTGAAATACTCATATTCTTAAAATGCAATAAATTCGACATATAACACCTTGTAATATAACAATGTGACAACCTTTCGTTGTGTTAATCCCTGCTTTTTGCCACTTTAACGGCATAGCGCTAGCTGATTGGCACTTTCCCCTGAGTCTAAGCTTAGCCATATTCCAATTTTTATCAATAAAACTTTCTTTTTCGGAGGTTTAACTATACTTAGCCTGCCAATAACTTATAAATTAGGCGGAGCTATCTATGAAACTTAAAACAACTCTCTTGATCGCTGCTCTCACTTCAATGACAGCTCATGCAGAGATAAATATTTCAGGGTTTGCAAGCGTGAATGGCGGTAAAGTGCTCAGTGGTACGGGTGCCCCCCAATACGGTATAGAACCTTCATTTCTTGCTGACTATCCAATTGTAAGTACTTATACAGAGGATTTTTCCTTTTCACCAGAGTCACTTATAGGTCTACAGGTAACAGGGGATCTTGGTGACGGGCTCAGCGTAACAGGGCAAATCGTAGCACGGGGGGCGAATGATTTCGATGCCGAATTTGAATGGGCCTACATCTCCTATGAACTCAATGACAGCTGGACATTACAAGCAGGTAAGAAGCGTTTACCGCTGTTTTATTACTCTGACTTTTATGATGTTGGCTATGCCTATGTATGGATGAGGCCACCAGCTGATAACTATACATGGCAGATTTTCAACTACGAGGGGGTGAACTTACTCTATAATGGTTCGATAGGAGATTGGGGACTGTCCGCTAATATTTACACCGGTAAAGAGGATGACACAGAAAATAAACTCTTGTCTGACTTCTTTTTCCGCGCGCCAACACGAGAGATCTGGGAAGATATTCTCGGTGGAGTAGTAAACTTAAGTCATGACTGGCTAGAAATTCGTTTAACCCACATGCGCTACACCAATAAGCGCTTTATTGATGGTGAACCATCAATGTGGAACGGAAAAGACGAGCGAGACGGCAAGTTCTATGGTCTAGCAGTCAACGCAGACTTTGGCAATTTCTTCATATTATCCGAGCTCAACCGTTTAGAGCTAGACAGTGACTTTGATACTTACATGATAAGCGTTGGTTATCGGTTTGATGAGATAACGCCATATATTATGTACTCAGACTATGAGCAAAGTGGTGATGGCGATGTTGAAAAGCATGATACGACCGCTGTCGGTGTGCGCTGGAACTTCCATCCTTCAGCTGCATTTAAAGTGCAATATGACCGCGTTAAAGATGATTCGTTTGACTTCGCCGTAGCCGGTGACAGCAAAGCGATTACGTTTGGCGTTGATGTAGTATTTTAAGGAGCTTAAGTGATGAAAAATTTAATTTATATGGCATTTTTGCTGCTTTGCGCTCAGTCATATGCTGGTGTGGCGGTTATTGTGCACCCAAGTAACAGTAGTGCATTTGACGATTCGACGATTAATCGAATTTTTACCGGTAAAGAAAAATCTTTTAGCAATGGCAATAAAGTGATCCCTATTGGCCAAGACGCAGGCAATCCTGTGACAGAAGAGTTCAATAGCAAAGTACTGAACAAATCTTCTGCCCAGTTAAAGGCTTATTGGTCAAAACTGATATTCACAGGAAAAGGTACGCCACCAAAAGAGGCTGCTAATGACGCCGAGGTGATCCAAAGTGTATCGTCAAACCCAGATACAATTGGCTTTGTGTCATCAGGTGCTGTAACTGGCGATGTTAAGGTAGTCAAAGAGTTTTAGCCACAAACAGACAGATTTAATAAAAACTCGCTCATATGGGCGAGTTTTTTATTTTCGGTTATCATAGTCTAGCGTTGTGAATATCGCACATTACCAGCGCTGTAACTAAAAACTAAATCCTCAGTTATAAAATCAATCCTTTTGACCTATTTATTTTAACTTTGATCATCATTAAAGTTTAGTTTTTTGAAGCGAAAGAGAACGGGTTAAATGTTTGAACAACATAAATGGCCTTATCTGGCCATGATGGTAGGTATTGCAATGAGTGCCTTTTTGCTATCAAAGGTTTTATTTAAAACACAGCAACATGAAGTAAAACTCACGTCCATATATGATGATGTTTATATTTTTAGTCTGGTTCAGCCCAACAAAACTAACCTGTACGCCAAAGAGTCATGTGCTATGACAGGTAAAGCTGATTGGAGATTTCTAAATGCTCACAAAGACACAATATACAAAGCCAACGTAAGGTTTCGATTAGGTGATAAAGCGTGGAACTTCTGTGCGCTTACACAAGAGTCAGAAAAAAGTTTTAAAAGGGCGCTAGACTCGTTCTTTCGAGCGGGATAAGGTGTTTACCTATACGTAAATATAAAAGCCACACTGTGGCTTTTATATGTTTGAAACTCAATTGCTATTTATGCTCTGTAACTGACTAGGGTCCAGGTTGTAATACCGTGCAGAACTGATCAGGGCTTGGTGAACAAGAACCACGCGCTGTAAATCTATGACTAAAGAAAAATACATCTCTTTCATCGCGTGAACGCTTAACTTTTAAAAAGCCACTGACGTTGGCATTCATATCAAACTGATTACCAAAATTAATTTCTAACTTTGGCGCGTTCTGATTGCCCCAGGTATGGGTGGTTGACCAATCATATTGAAGATAGTTTTTGTTTAAAATACTAGGGTTCCATGTATAGGTTACGTCTGGAAATACACTCTCATAGCGACTAATTGATGTAATAACAGGCGCGTTAATGCCACGTCGGTTATATGCGTATGAGGTCAATGAATTATTAAACGTACTGCCTTGAATACCTTGCCCTGGTACGTAGCGGCTAAGCATTTCATATCGCTCATAAGCGGTAGGAGGACGACTAACAATTGCTTTAAACTTACTATTAATATGGCTTAATAAAGCATCATCGATATAACCTTGATGTTCAGGAGTGGTTACGCACTGGTCGGCAGCCATTTTGCTATTCACACCTTTAACATGTTGAAGCATTTCATTTTGTCTTGCCAAGTACAGCTCTTTACCGCTACTACGAACAAACGCCATAGCTAACTCAACAACGGGTAAACAGGCTCCCATAGTAAACGGATTGTCTAAGCAGTCTTTACGTAGGTCACGTTGCAGACGTCTGTCAGCTGCGCCTCTATCTGCGCCCAATGTGTTATAGGCTCTATCGTGTTTGTTGCAACTGCTGTGCATGTCGCCGATAAATTTATTGATTTTTCTATTTAAAGAAGCATCGTTTTTAAATATTGTGCACTTGTCTGTAACAACTTGCTTTGAACTACAAACACTTGCGTAGGCAGACGTACTCATTGCTGCGCCTATAGCTAGCGTAACGCATGAAGATAATATTGTTTTTATCATTAGTTTGGCATTTCTTTATGTACCTTAAATGGGTATTTGATAATATTTTGTTTCTTAAATGTGGTCAACATTTTATTTGTAAAGTTAACAATAAGATAAATGTCCGTGACATGGTGCGACAAGCTAAGTTGAAAGGCGAACAATAATAGCTTCGCAAGTACGAGAGAATTTTATTTGCAGCGTGTGTAGCTTACACAAATGGGGGTCTACGTTTGTATTGAAGGATTATTCACTAGACATTGATTCGCGCGCGGATTCTTCGCCATTGATATTACCAAAGCCAGGCCAAGACAACTCCATTGAATCATGCATTGTTCTGGCTTTTTTGCTGATGCTCGCCACGGACTCGTTTTCAAACTCTAATGAATAAATCAAGTTTTCAAGTCTTCTCGCTTTTTTATAATGCCATTGAGAATGCTCTTTAAAACGAAAAGCCGAGGTACATAAAATCGCTGTACCGGGCAAAGCTGTTATGGCCGCTAGTACTAATTTGGGTAGGGCATCAGAGGCGACGAGAACGGCAGCGGCAAGACTCGAAGCAATGCTAATCACGTACATGGTGGTCATCAATGACGTGTGAGCACGCGCAACAAAACGGTATTTTCTCGACTCCTGCAGTAGTAATGTCTTTAAATTGTCTTTAGCGATTTGCGTATCCATCTTCACCAATATCAATACATTTTGAAATGTGGCTAAAAAACTAGCACTAATTCATAATGTATTCAATTATTTGATTCAATTGAGATCTTTCTTCAATATATCGCTAGTAACAGCTTAGTTGTTTGATAGGATACACCTATAAGCGGCCATGAATTCGGTAAATTTAAGTAGGGACTATATGACTATCGTGCTGACAGATTTGCAAGTTATTGACCTGTTTTTCAGGTTTGCCGCAGTAGGATTGCTGATTTTACTGATGGCATTTTTAATCAATAAGGCGTCAAAGCCAAGTACGCCACATATACTCTTATGCAGCTGTATCATCGGCTATGTGTTACTCACCGCCCCCATTGAAAACGGCCATTACGGCGGACTAAGAAATGTGTTGCTATTTTTTACCGATGTAACGCCTTATGCTATTTTATGGGTGACACTGGCGCAGCTTAACAGCCAATTTAAACTTCCTCAACCACCAAAATGGGGAGTTTACCCAGCCGTGTTGTGGCTCGTGGTATTAGCGTACTTCTTTTTGGTTAAGGGTGGCGCGGGCCTGCTGCACGATATTAATCACGGTATTGCGCTCGTTATATTGTTAATCTGCGTATATTTGAGCGCTTATAAACTTTATGACGATTTAGATAACCAAAGACGCAACACTCGAGTGTTACTCATTCTGTTATGTGCGCTGTATATGACGGTGTTAGTAGTGTTTGAATTTGCATCATCAGCGATAAGAAACTCATGGCAGTTTAGTCTTACAAATGCTGTTGCTATCTTTGCTATAACCTTGTTTATAGCAAAGCGCACGTTATTGACCGCTGATGAGATAAGCCCCACTGAGGCTTCCACACAACACGCAGAACAATTAGACAACCCACAAATAACGGCACTTAGAAATTTGATGGAGCAGGGTGCGTTTTTACAACCTGAACTCACAATCGGAAAGCTTGCCGAGCAGCTTGGTATACCCGCGCACCAACTAAGGCAGCTGATCAATCAAGCTCTGGGATTTAGTAACTTTTCTCATTACCTAAACAGTTATCGCATCCCTTGGGTATGTGAGAGGCTAAACAACCCCACTAACAAGAAAACCCCCATTTTAACACTTGCCCTTGAGGCAGGATACGGTTCGATTGCGCCATTCAACCGTGCCTTTAAACAGCAAATGGGGCTAACTCCCACACAATATCGTGATCAATTTTAAAAATGATCTCATTTTTTCTAAATCGATAAGAGAATTTGAGCAAATAAGGGCTTAATAACGCTTTGTTTTAATTAGGAAGTTTATAATGAAAAAAGCGTTATTAGTAATACTTGTCATCGTATTGTCGGTTGCATATGCCGTAGCGCCTGTTTATCAGGGGCTTGCCTATAGAGGCAAATTTCCTTTAGTCGGCTTTAACTTTGTAACTTGGCCAAGTGAACAGCCTTTGCTGAGCCAAGTTCATGATAAGCGCTTTGAAGGTGCTACAAGCAAAGCCATGGAATCATTAAAACAACAACAAGCTAAAATATCTGCGCCCGGGTACAGCGCCGCTGTTGCTATAGATGGCCAACTAATTTGGTCGGGAAGTGTAGGCTGGGCCGACATAGCGAAACGCCGCCCCATGAACACCGATACACAATTTCGAATCGGCAGTACCTCTAAAGCGCTCACCGCTACGGGATTAGCAAGATTGGTCGCCAATAAACAGTTTGAATTGGACGAAAAGCTTGCCAACTATTTTGATGTGCTACCCAACCCTCGTTGGGCAAACATAACAGGCCGCCAATTGATGTCGCATATGGCTGGCATTCCTCATTATAAAGAAAACACTGAGTTGTTGGGGCTGTTGGCTACTATTGGTGGGCAAACTTACTATCCCGATGTGTTAGACGCCATCACACTATTTGATGAAAGTGATGTATTGTTTGCGCCAGGTGACGCGTTTAGCTATTCAAGTCTAGGTACTGTGTTGTTAAGCGCGGCTATGCAAAAGAAAACAAGCATTAAGTATCAGACTATTATGTTCGATATGGTGTTTGAGCCACTAAAAATGAACGCCACGTTTGCACCAACACTTCAGAGCGAAACGAAAAACTTAGCGACCTTTTATTGGCAAAACCCGCTTCATCGTGAAGAGCTAAAACCTTGGTATGACGTTGACCTAAGCCACCGCTTAGCGGGTGGAGGTTGGGTTTCAACGCCCAAAGATTTAGCAAAACTCGGGCAGGGGTTTATGAGTGATGAGTTTATACCGCCTGCTGTTAGACAAACATTTTGGACACCGCAAGTGCTCAACAATGGACAAGTTAACCCGCAAAAATATGGCCTAGGCTGGCGTATTCATCCCTTAGATTTAGGCCCAGGGTTTACACCGACCGAATACATGCACCATGGTGGCGTATCCGCCGGAGCACAGAGTTTTTTAATGGTAATTCCCAAATACAAACTCTCTATTGCCGTTAACGCAAACGTAAGAACCAAGGTATTTTGGCACTTTGGTGAAGTAGCCCATGAGCTGGCAAGGGTATTTATCACAGACCTTGAGCAAAGATAGCGTTTTCTTTACACTCAAGCAAAAGGACTACAATGCAATTGGTATTCTCTGAATACCAATTGTTGAGCAAGCAGTATGTAAAAGGAGTGAGTCATATGTTCAAACTTTTTAAAAAGCAGCCAAAAAAGCAGTATACACTCTCAGAGTTTGGCTTTCGTCGTGTTCACGAAGACCGAGTTCAGGTTTACCACAAGCAAAGTAATGAATGGATAAACTGGCATCAAATTGTAGACGATGTATTTGATGAGTTTGGCGAGCCAGTCACTGAAATTGAATTACACCACATTTTGGCTGACAGAACCAAAAAGCAGGGCGTAGGTAGCGCCCACGTAATGGTTGATAACACCCAACATTTTGACTCAGATGCCCCGTTTAACCAAGTTATAGAGTCCTTTGTAACGGAGCATCTAAGTAGCAGCTCAAGCTCATCGAGCGACTTAGACACAAGTTCATCCAGTACCAACAGCTCAGATAGCGGCACTATTGATTAGCGTTTTTTGGGCCGTGTGATCACCGACTATCTTTGGTCAATAGCGTTTGCGTTAAGCCCGCTTGGTATGTGGTTACCGCAAACTCAGGAAAACGTTGCTTAAACTTATCAGATACAAATAAGTTGTCGACTTGATACCTTGGCAGTAACTCTAGGGTTTCTTTGACTTGCGAATTAACCAACGCAAACAGCTTTAACTGCCAGCCTTTAATTACACGGTAGTTACATGGGCGGTCTAAAATTTCGATCGCAGTGGCAATCATTTGCTGGTAAGTCAGTCGGTTATCATCACATGGTAAGTGCCAAGTTTGACCATAGGCATCTGATGTATTGCCAAGCAGTGCCATCGCTTTACTGGCATCGGGTGTATAAATCAAAGTGCGTAATGTTTTATCACTCAAAAACACTTTGGCGTTTTGGCCGTTGCGTAATCTATCCAGTATGGTGACGTTGGTAATGCTCTGGGTTTTACCCGGCCCATAAAACTCAGGCGCTCTACAGATCATAGCCTCAACTTGGTTTTGCTTTATGGCGTCGAGTAACTGATGGGCGATTAGACCTCTTACTTTACCTTTTTCACCATATGGCGCGAACGGGGTGTGTTCTGTTTGCAATTCATTATTTTGCGGGTACATATAGGTGTTGTCGAAATACACCAATTTTGCATGATGTTTAACACAGGCGTTGATTACGTTTTGCATCATAACAGGCCATTGCTCAACCCACATTTTGGTATCAATTGGCAAGCCAGTGGTAAAATAAACAACTTTCGAACCCGCAATAGCCTGCTGTGTTTGTTTTGTATCTAACAAATTAGCAGCGAATAGTTGGTCCGAATGATTGACCTTTTTTGGATTACGGCTGACCAAGCGTAATTCATCGCTGTAATGATGTTTAAGAGATAGCGCCAGTTCATGACCAATTTGGCCGTTTGCTCCCAAAATTGTCTGCATACAAAGTTACCTGTAAAAATGAAGTTCACGCTCATCATAAGTTTAAAGTTAACTTTAATGTCAATGGTCATATGCTTTTTGTTGCCCTTTACGTTAGAGTTAAACCATAGTGTTTTAGTGTCTCGGGCTTGATATTGGTATGAGAATTGGTGAACTTTCAAAAAAAACGGGGCTTGCCACCTCAAAGATTCGTTTTTACGAAGAGGTAGGGCTGTTAGAGCGCGTTAGTCGCTCAGCCAATGGCTACCGCACATACCCTGATGATACCGTTATTGTTCTGAACTTAATCGTCAACGCCCAAAAAGCAGGGTTCAGCCTAGATGAAATACGCCTGTTACTGCCCAAAAGCCTCGATCACTGGCAGCACGACTCACTCATAATGGCCATTAAGCAAAAAATGTCCGATATTGAAGTGATGGAGCACAAACTTGCCCAAAGCAAGCAGCAACTAAAGCGGGTGCTTGCGCAAATAGAAGCCAAACCCAACGATATGGACTGTGCTGACAATGCCAAACGCGTGATAGAAGAGATGGTGGGTGGGCAGGGGGGATCGGTTATCGGTGATACGTAAATCGGAACTCTTAAATAGGGAAAGTAGGGCGCTTGTACAGGTTAAATAGACATGGTGTGGTTCCCTTAATACAAGTGCCAGCGGCAAGAAATGAGCGTTAATGTTGATGAGTTGCAATCAATTCAGAATATACCGCGTAAGCAGGTGCAGTATTGGATACGTAAAGGTACGGAAGATGCAATTAAAGAACACCATAACGTTTTAGGCTTTCATAAGCCTAAATTTGTTTATAGCTTAAGACGTATCTCCTACTTGTTAAAATTAATTTTTTATCTTCATCATCACGTTCGTAATATACAATATTTTTATCATTACTCGTAATTATTACTATGATTTTAGGTGCGCTAACACCGTTTTTAGTAACTAGCTCTATCTCATAAATTTTAAAGGCATCACTATAGTTAGTTATACCGCCAACTGACCAAGAAACTATAGATGAAACCACAATAATTGAAACTAGCATAACAAGCCTTATTTTAGTTTTAAGCTTTTTGTCTGTTTTCTCATTGTCGTTCAACAGTGTTTTTTCATTTTCCAGTCTATCTATTTCACTATTCATTTCTGCGTTTCTTATCTCCGCTTCTATGTGACCTTGCGAATAAGATTCGTGATTGTAGTAAATACCGTTTAATGGTGGGGGTTCGATTAGATGTTTTTTCAGCGCGGCTATAGTAGCTTCTATATCTCCAATCTTTTTCTTTCTAGAGTATTCACTTTTTAAATACATTTCACATAGAAGGACCGCTAACATTATCAAGCACAGCACTAGTACTGATAATTTGAAAAAGCCAATTATTTTTAGAGCTAACCAATAGGTATCAACGAAGTCTATATACAAAGTGAAATCTGCATTGAAGCAATCAAAAACAGTTTGAGCAATAAGCAAAGAAATAAATGAATATACAATAAGAACAAATGCAGTTATTACTTGCCAATAATCTTTAAGTATATTTGCGATGAACGATATTGTTCTCATAAAACTCACTTGAAACGCACACCAATATTATAATTCTCTGTAGTTTTTAGCTTTAGTTATAGCTAAAGCAGCGACTTAAACCTGAGTGTACATTGCATGCGAATTTAACTAAAGGAGATTCGTATATTCAACTTGCAACCAGTAAGTAGGTTGGATAAGCAGCGTAGCTGCGCCATCCAACATTTTATCGACAATATTTAACGTCGGATGGCGCTTCGCTTATCCGACCTACAATGTTGTGGCCGTTGTCGAACACCAAGCAATGATAGTCCAAAATGTAAAAACGGATATTTCGACATTTTATAAACGAAGGTGAGTTTGATTACAGCAAAATATCTTAAATAAACAAGTACATCTGATAGGCTACCGAGCTCAAATATATAATTTAACATAATATAAATTATAGGAGGTGAATTCACCTCCAGATGTGTACGCCGCTACTAATCTCTTAAACGATACGAAATGTCCAATACTAGACGGTATCGGACATTTCGGTCATTTGCGATTAATCTTGTGAATATGAACCCAAAGTTATTGAGCTTGCTGTGCTGATGACTTAGTATGTTTTCAGACAAACAATATGAAGTATCGTTATATGGAATTTGTAAAACCGCTGGAGCCGATATTGATTATCGATGACTCCAAAGAGATCCGCGATTATCTCAGCAACATACTGGTTGAGTTAGGTTTCGAAGAAATTTTTGAGTCTGAGAATTTTGAATCCGCAAAAACCTTACTAATCGACAACCCACCTAATGTTATCTTTTTAGATATCGAATTGCCCGACACCGACGGCACCCAAATACTAGAATTTATCAACGACCATTATCCAAGTACACACGTAATCATGTGTTCTGGTCACAACAGCCTCGAAAATGTACAAAACACTTGGGAGCTTGGCGCTAAAGGATTTATAGCAAAACCCTTCAATGCCAAAAAAGTTGATACGGTACTAAAGCGTATAGAAATGATTGCATGAGCCATCCGATAAAAGAAATCACACAACAGCTCTCACATATAATTTTTGGTAAAGAACAACAGATAAAGTTGGCTGTGTGTTGCTTGCTTTGTCGTGGTCATTTATTAATTGAAGACTTACCTGGCATGGGCAAAACCACCTTGTCGCATGGCTTGGCCGATGTGTTGGGACTCAGTTATCAACGTGTGCAATTCACCAGTGACTTGTTACCCGCGGATGTGATCGGCTCAGCAATATTTGATAGTAATGAGCATAAGTTTACCTTTCATGCTGGGCCAATCTTTAGCCAAGTATTGCTTGGAGATGAGATAAACCGTGCTAGCCCTAAAACGCAAAGCGCGTTATTAGAAGCGATGGAAGAGAGGCAAGTGACGGTTGATGGCGTTAGCCACCCATTACCAGAGCCATTTTTTGTGATTGCCACGCAAAACCCCATACATCAAGCAGGCACGCACCCCCTACCCGAGTCTCAATTAGATCGCTTCTTTATGCGTATCAGCTTGGGTTATCCAAGTGAAGACGCCGAGCGTAAACTAATCTTAGGCATCAAACAAAATATCTCATCGCAAGTTAATAAAGTGATTGATATTGAAGAACTATTTAGCCTTCAAGCACAAGCCGGACAAGTCAAATTAGCACAAAGTGTGCTCGACTATATCCTCGCTTTGGTCAAATACACACGCGAGTCAGGGCTATTTACCGACCCGCTTTCACCACGGGCCAGTATCGCACTGGGCCATGGTGCTCGAACTTGGGCGTTGATGGATGGCCGAGACTACGCTACGCAAGATGATGTTCAAGCAGTGTTTGGCTGTATTGCGGCACATAGGCTCAATATTCCATGTCATTTACAAGAGCAAGCAATATCGGACATTTTACACGAAGTGGTGATCCCGCTTTGAGCGAAGGATATGTAAGTGGTTTTTTCTCGCGCGTGATCCGCAACAAACACGAAGGCGAGCGCATTACATTCAAACACAACACAATCTACGTATTACCATCACTCACCGGTTTTGGTTTTATCGCCGTGAGTGCGTTAAACTTTGTGCTTGGCATTAACTATCAAAATAACCTGCTACTCGGTGTTGCTTACTTGATGATCATGTTGTTAGTCGTATCGATTATTTATGGCTATCTAAATATGAACGGTACACATGTAAAGCTCGTTGCCATTAAATCGGCACATTGCTCTGTGCCTCCTACGGTAATTTTTGAACTCAGTACCAAGGCAAGTCTACAACAACTCTCAATTGAACATAATCTTTTAAAGCAACAAATTAGCGTCCCATCTGTACAAACTTGCGAACATATAAATATGCCCTTTGAGCTACCCAGAGGTAAGCATGTTCTTGGCCGTTTTAAGTTTGTAAGCCACTTCCCTTTTGGTTTGGTCAGTGTTTGGAGCTATCTATACTGTCGTAAATCAATTTACGCGTATCCTGATCCATTAGTGGATTCCGCCCAAAGGCAAATGTTCGAAAGTCATAAAAAAGATGACCAGTTCACTCATTCTTCAACGCACCTCAGTGATGAATTTAAGCAACTAACTCCTTATCAGTCTGGCATGAACATGCATCGTATATCTTGGCGGCACTATGCCAAGACGCAACAACTATTAATAAAGGACTATGAGGGAGAAACGGGCGCGCAAACCTTAGGGTTTGATTTTGACCATCTACAAGGTAATGTTGAGGAGCGCCTTGCAAAGCTTTGCTATCTTGTACTTCAAGCTGACCAACATAACCTCAGTTACGCCCTTAAATTAGGCCCTCGTTTGATCGCCGCAGCGCAAGGTGAACAGCACAAAGTAAAGTGCTTGGAGGCGCTAAGTGATTTCTAATCAGTTTGCCATCACCCTTAGTTACTTGCTGATAACTTTAGTGCCCGTTACATCTTTTGGTGTAGCATTTAATGTTTTAATGCTGCTGCTGGCTATCTGGCATGGCATATTGGTTATTAAAAAAAATAACGGTGTTAGAAACTCGTTGATAAATCTGATTGCTATCACGGGTATGGTAATCACTGGGCTTTCAGTCGGTATACAAAACACCGTTGAGCTTTTCGTCGCATTAATGCTACTTGCTTGCCAACTAAAAGTACTACAAGCAACAACAACTAAGCAATGGCAGCAGATTTATGTTCTAAACTTTTTTACCCTATCTAGCGTGTTTTTGTTTTCGCAAAGTTTATATATTGCGCTCATGGTGCTGATGTTACTGGGGGTTAACCTAGTTGCCATGTTACAAGTACAACCTAAAACATCCTTGGCATTTGCGAGTAAATTTACGCTCACAAAAGTGCTGATAAGCATGGCGCTGAGTATACTGCTGCTGATATTTATGCCAAAAATCCCCTCATTTTGGCAGATGCCAGGGCCGACACTCGCCAAAACTGGTTTGTCAGAGAATGTTGATCCATTTGATATTGTAAACTTGGCAAAGTCTGACGAACTGGCCTTTAGAGCGATTTTAAACGACAGAACCCAAGCGCCAATGGGTAATAAGCCCCTCTATTGGCGAGCCATCATTCATGATAAGTTTGATGGCACGCAGTGGCGTATGTCAAACCTACAAAATGTTTCGAGTAATTTAACCGCGAACTTACAGTTAGCCCCTTATAAAATTATCGCCGAAGCGAGCAACCTTCCTTGGTTGTATGCGCTCGAGCACGCAGTAAGTCCAACAAAGCTGGTTAATAATAATTACTTTGGCACGCTTTATAGAGCCGACAAGATCACCTCAACATTTGAATATCAAGTGCAATCGGCAAACATTCGCCAGCAAACCCGTATGCCAGCTCGGCAATATCGCTTTAATACGATGTTGCCCGAGCAATTAAACCCAAAAGCGCAAGCACTGGCTAAACAATGGGATTTAGACTCAGCCAACACCAATGAATTTATCGAGCTAATGCGACGTTATTTTAGTTCGCAAGGGTTCAGGTACACACTCACCCCAAATACAAGTGAATCAAAGCATAAGGTCGATGAGTTTTTGTTCGATTATAAAAATGGCTTTTGCGGGCACTATGCTTCCAGCGCCGCTATTTTACTTAGGAGTGCGGGGATCCCTGCCCGTCTGGTTTCAGGGTATTTAGGCGCTGAGTACAATAAGCAGCAAGGATATTTTAGCGTTTACCAATACGATGCTCACGCATGGGTTGAGTACTTTGTACCAAATGAGGGATGGAAAACGCTCGACCCTACAGCATGGGTTTCTCCTCAGCGTTTACTAGGCTCACTTTCAGAACATCAAACATTGGCTGATGAATTTCAGGACAATTTAGGTTTGAGTCTCGTTGCTTGGTCTAATTTCACCGCAATTAATTGGCTGAGATTGCACTTAGAGCAACTCGATTATCAATGGACGAGGTGGGTTCTGAACTTTGACCAAGAAAAGCAAACCTCTCTGCTGCAATCGTTATTTGGTACAAAGGGTAAACAATGGGCAGGTGCATTGGTGATTTTTGTTATATCAGCAATACTACTGTTGCTGTTCTTTTACTTACAACGGCATCAGCAAGTCAAGGAGCCGTTAGTAGTAAAACGCTATCGTCAGCTGATCGAACTATCTGATAAGGACCTTTCAGCGGCTCCTCCCAAACGTGCGATAGATGAATTAACTCAACAATTTTCAAGTCACCACGAGATGTTGCTGCAATTTTATGCGGATTTCGCGGCAGATAGATATCAGGGCAAATCTTTTGGCAAAAACCAGAACAAACACGCCAAAAATTTGATAAATTCAATAAAAACAAAAGCAAAGAGATAGATATGAATGCAGTAATTATAGGCGTTTTATTAATGCTCGTTTTGGCGCTGGTTCGCGTCAACGTCATAGTAGCTATGACCGTCAGTGCAATGGTGGCGGGTTTGAGCGCGGGGCTTGGCCTGAACGATACCATGAATGCCTTTAACAGCGGCCTCTCAGGCGGGGCTGAAATTGCGCTTAGTTATGCCATGTTAGGCGGGTTCGCGGTTGCCATTTCAAAATCAGGGTTGACTCATATTCTGGCGCAAAAGCTCCTAAGCTTGGTGGATAACTCAGACGAAGCTCATACCAAAGTACTTAGCTTTACCATTATGAGTATTATCTTGCTATGTGCTGTGGCATCACAAAACCTGATCCCCGTGCATATCGCGTTTATTCCCATTTTAATCCCCCCGCTTTTGACTATTTTAAACAAGCTCTCATTGGATAGACGTGCGATTGCCTGTATTTTGACATTTGGTCTAGCTACCTCGTATATGGTTCTTCCGTACGGTTTCGGAGGTATCTATTTATACTCTATTTTGCATAAAAACCTCGCAGATAACGGCTTAGAAATCGTTAATACGCATGTACCATTGGCGATGATAATCCCCGCAGTGGGCATGCTTGTAGGGTTAGCTATTGCCGTATTGGTGAGCTATCGCAAAGGTCGTGAATATAAACATAATGAAGCAAGCGAAGTGGCTGCAGCCCGGGAAATTGACAACCCTAAAAAGGTTATGATCATCGGCACAGTTGCAGTTATCAGCTCGCTACTTGCGCAAAATATCAGTGGTTCCATGATCTTAGGTGGCTTAGTTGGGGTTATGATGTTCAGTGTTTTCGGTATCGTTAGATGGGAACAAAGTTCTGACGTGTTCAGCCGTGGCGTTGCCATGATGGCCATGATTGGCTTTATCATGATTTCGGCGCAAGGGTTTGCGTCTGTGATGAAAGCAACGGGCGATGTTGCCAGCTTAGTCGCCGCTTGTGCTGACTTTATCGGTGACAACAAACCTTTGGCTGCGGCTATGATTTTATTGGTCGGTTTGCTCATTACCATGGGGATCGGTAGCTCATTTTCAACGGTTCCAATCATTGCCACCCTATTTGTACCTCTGTGTATGGAAGTGGGTTTTTCGATGATGGCCACCGCCGCGCTTGTTGGTACAGCCGGCGCACTCGGTGATGCTGGCTCCCCAGCTTCTGACTCAACACTTGGGCCAACGTCTGGATTAAACACGGATGGTCAACATGACCATATTTGGGACTCCGTGGTGCCTACCTTTATTCACTTTAATATTCCGCTACTTATCTTTGGTTGGATAGCGGCAATGGTACTGTAAGCTACCCAATATAAACGTAACACTCACTAGGCTTATCAGCTAATTGGTAAGCCTTTTTTGTTTAACCACTATGAATATATTCTTAAATCTTGTCATCATCTGTTTAAAATTTAGGCTCAAGTGGGTATCATCCCTGCTCCATTAACTTCGATTTAACTAATTTGCAAGGAAATGCTAATGAAGAAAATCATCTTATCGTTATTGTGTATCGCACCCGCTGCATATGCTATAACCGACGATCCAAAGTCCGATATCTTTAATGTTTATAAATACTTAAGAGATTCTCAAGGAAACTGCGTAACGCAGGAACCGCTTTCTAAAAACCGCTGTGAATCGAAAACCACCGCTGTGACAAAAAATACAGAAGCGTTTGGTTACCTAGGCCATGTGTGGGGAACAAAAGCACGTTATGGTTATAATTCACGAGTCAACGCTGATTTTGGTGGCAGCCAAGATTTGGACATGGATGGGGTCAATGATTCAATTACCAAATACAGTGGTCCAGTGTCGACTTACACGGCAAAGCATTATCCCGTAGCGGTAAAGTCTGGCAACTACACATATTTTGTCTATTCAGGACCATTTACAACAGATATTAACGGAGGTCGCCCAAGCGAATCAGAAATCGCAATGGCGACTGTACATACCCCCTATTCAATGGGAGATATTAACGGCAGTGTAAATTCAGCGGCAGGTTTCGGTAAAGGAGACTCCCCTTTCGGTCACGCGTATTATTCAAGCACTGGTACCTATACATTAAATAAAGCGCGTTGTTATTTTCCGACAACAAACTACCTAGGTAGCTTTTATGACCCGAATACACCAGAGAATTATTACGAGAGGGAGTATAGAAATCACCTTTCTAATTTGTTTGACCCAGATGGCGACATACAATGTAACCGCTCTAACGCACTAGGCATTTATGTTGGTAAGTACAACCATGTAACTAAGAAAGTATCACGACCTGTGCTTGTTCATGCTAAATATACCGATGATCCTCATGATAACGCCGTGATTAACGTTGATGAAGATAACAATATCCTAATCGTCGTAGCGGCAAGAGGCCCTCGCAGAGGTGCCATAATGTATCGCACCCAAATTGCCGGAGACATAAAATCATTTGCAGATGTAACACCTAATAACTTTGATTACGCAAGTGTGCTAAACCAGACGGCAGGTAAAACACTATTTGAAACAAATAGTAAACAGTACAGAGGCATGGCCTACCCTAAGCTGTTTGCATTGCCTAATAGTGGCAACAAATATCGCATTATTTACAACGTATATTGCAAAGGGCGGTATGGCGATCAGGCAACTGTGATAAATCACATTTCTTGCAACCGCCCAACGGGAGGCTATCAAGCCCGACAACTCCATACCGCGGTTTTAAAGTACGACGCAGTTAGTAGAAAAATGGTAGTGTCCAATCATCAAACAATTGCTGCATATGGTGGGCATTACGCCATTGCTAAAGCCAAAGGCAATGTTATTTCACTGGCATTTAACTTACATAAAAACGCGCATGGAGATGACCGTATAAATCTTTATCATATTTTTTCTGAAGATGGCGGCTACAACTGGAAGTACATTGACAGATTTGGCAATAGAAAAGCGCTAGCATTACCGCTTACTACTATTAGCGACTTTACAAAAGCTGAAGTATTTAAAGATCATGATATTGATTATAGTAACTCCGAAACAGTGATAACTCGTACATATATGAAAGATATAGACGTGTACGTTGAAGGTAACAGTTTGAAAAAAGTCTACATCTTGACGGTTAAATCATGTGACTCAAGCACGCTAACAGCGTGTACCAATGGTCAAGGTTACTTACCAACAACGCAGCCAATTCATAGCATGCATAGAAGCTTTTTCAACGGCGTATCGTGGAGCACAACAAAGCTTACAGACAATGTTGACCACAACTACTCAACAGGGATGGTTTCTCGCTCATTAGATGGCAAGCGCTACGATGTGTTTTATCCAAGAACCATCGACTCGAGAAACAATGCGCTGGCTGGCGGCTATGTATCTCGCGTAAGCGAATATATTACTGCCACATCTTCATCTAAATCATTCTTGGAAGTAAATATTGCCTCGCGTTCCCCTTATAAAAAAGACTACTACAAGAACCTGTGTGAGTTTAACTATATGAGAAGTGTGTTACACGGCAGCGACGATATTATCGGAATTTTTTCTGGTGCTAACCCTTATCGCTTTGAACCATCAACGGTAAATAACAATATGGCTGCTTCCCCGTTATTCTTTTTATCAAGAAGCGGTGAAATAAAACGACTGCCTACCTATATTCCAAGCAGCGCTCTTGAAGCAAACTTGGAACTTGTGGATGGCGATCACTATATCTCCTGTAAAGTTGACTTGTAATGTATCAGGATACTAAGGGGCTATATGCCCTTTAGTATCTATAAATCCCCACCTCACTGGTTAACTTTAGTTTCAAAGCAACACAGCTATTGATGAGGTTAGATGAATAGAAATTTATAGTATGATGTGTTCTTTTGGGATTAATAGATAGGGCGATAAATAATCGCCCGTGTTTATGTTTATCTATCGCTTCAATTATTTAAAGCCAGCTAGCATTTTCTCACAAACAACTGGTGTTGGTCTGTGGTTGTCATCTACAGCTACAAAGGTGAAACTGCCAGATATAGCTAGGTGCTTATCATCTTTATGCATGCGTTCAAGATAGATTTCTACCTCTACCTTTAAACTGGTGTTACCTACGTGCACTACGCGAGACACAAGCTCCGCAAATGTTCCTGCAGGGATAGCTTCTTTGAAGTCTACTCTATCTGATGAAATGGTAACTAAAGGCTTGCGGCAAAATCGCGTCGCTGCGATAAAAGCCACTTCATCCATCCAGGCTAATGCATCGCCACCGAATAAGGTGTTGTGATGATTTGTTCTACCCGGAAAAACCGTTTTTGTTACCGAAGTTACTGAATCTTGAATGCGTTTTGCAATAATTGCATCTTTGTCTATCTGTGTCATTTACTACTTTTGCTCGCCAATGTGTCTTGCATTAATAACTGTGGATCGAGTCGCTCATTAAACCAATTAAAACGCCAATCCAAATGTGGGCCGGTTACCCTGCCCGTTGCACCAATATCAGCAAAGTGGTCGCCAGTATCTAACTTGTCTCCCACTTTGACATGAAGTTTGCTTAAATGAATATATGTAGAGCTGATACCATAGCCATGGTCAACAATCACTGTACCACCGCTGTAATACAAATCAGGGTCAGCAAACGTAACCACACCAGGCAATGGGGCAAGCACTGGCGTACCAGTTTTATTTGCTATATCAAGCCCGTAATGTGGGTTGCGAGGCTTACCGTTAAAGTACCTTTGACTACCATATACCCCCGAAATCCTACCGGGAGCGGGTCTAAATACGGGGTCTTTAAAATATTCAAGTGTAGACTCGGTAGCTCTGGCCTCACGAACCGCTTTGGCTTCTTCACGAATACGTTTTAGTACCGAATTAGGCGGAGACACATATTTTTTCTCAACGCCCGTTATGCGGTCAATTTTGAATTCACGCTCGGTTATCACAAGTTCTTTTGTATGTTGCGCGTTGTTGTTATCAACCCAGCTTAGCGTATGTGTGGCTTGGGCATCGCGTCCAAACCCAAATACAAACTCACCTTCGCCCGTTAGTTTTAATGGTTTATCGTTGAAGGTTACCTGTTTGGCATCGGCTATCTTACCCACAACCATACCACCTTGGGTCAGGCTGCCTTTTAGTTCAAGTGCGCTGACATTAAGCGCAGTCAAAAACGATAAGGCAATCACTATCCCTTTTTTAAGCATATGCAATCGCTCCTTTACCCACACCTTCGTAGGCTTTTACCATAATTTCTCTGTTTGCAGACTCTAATTTGATTTGTTGGGCCAGATATTCAGCGATACATTCAACGGTTGTGTCACAAGGTAAAATATCGCAACGCTTGGCGCTGATAGCCAACTCAAAATAGCCTTGTGTGGCATCATAAGCAAAGCACACATCGCCTTCATGAGCTTGAACGTTACGAAGCTGCTGAGGCGTAACGATGTCTTCTTCGGTGCCTAAATAGATATCTTGCCATTTACTGGCCCATTGTTTTTGTAATCGAGGATGTTTCATCCCATCTACAAATACACCAATTTGTGAGCGGTGGCCATGAATAATACGCTGACAGTTACCATCGTGCTTCTTCAAGCCGTGGCTGTAATGATAATAGAAGCTCTCAGCTTGCTCGGGGCGTAATTCGATGCCAATGTCTTTAACATTTTCAGGCATTTGCGCCATGATCACAGATTTCAGGAACTCTATAACTGACTGTTCATCGACTTTATCGCCTTCAAGCAAACAAACCGCTTGCTCTGGCGCGCTCATCGCCAAGTGATGACTTTGGTCGCCTTGACCAAACTGATAGTCCAGCTCTACTCGACCGTCTTTCATATCAACGGTTCCGTTGAGTCCTTTTGCAATTGCAAGCTTGTGATCTATGGTGTCGTCAATGATGCGTTTGATCTGTTTTTTAACCAACGCGAAATCTAAAACCATGGATTCATCATTTAGTTGACCGTGCAAAGTCAAATCAACTATCCAGCTTTCACCCACTGCGCCACGCTGATTACAAAGGTAAGAAAAATCAATCACTGTCAGTGAATCTACAAAAAGGATCATAAACTTCCGATAATCTAGTCAAATACTGGTCGTTATTATAAAGTTTTTTACGACAAATATCGCGTCAAACTGTAAGAGAATTGCACTTTAATGAGAATTATTCTTACGTAAGACACAAATTTAACTGTTCAGAGTTGTTTAGCGTACAACTGTACGCTAAAGTAACTCGGAAATTTTCAGCAAAGATTGTGAACTATGGAACCAAAAAATAGCTATACAAAAGAAGAATTAATCCTATGTGGTCGCGGTGAAATGTTTGGCGAAGGCAACTGCCGTTTACCGAGTGACAACATGTTAATGATGGATCGCATTGTCGAGATCAATGATGATGGCGGTGAGTTTGGAAAAGGTCACATTATTGCTGAGCTTGATATAAATCCTGAACTTTGGTTTTTTGATTGCCACTTTAAAGGCGATCCGGTTATGCCTGGTTGTTTAGGCCTTGACGCAATGTGGCAGCTTGTGGGCTTTTTCTTGGGCTGGTCAGGTGGCCCAGGTCTTGGCCGTGCACTTGGTGTAGGTGAAGTTAAATTTACTGGCCAAATTCTGCCTGCATCAAAAAAGGTCACTTACCGAATCGATATGAAGCGCGTAATTAAGCGTAAATTGTTCATGGGTATGGCCGATGGTACAGTTGAAGTTGACGGTCGCGTAATATACGAAGCAAAAGACTTAAAAGTAGGCCTTTTCCAAGATACCAGTGCATTCTAAAAAATTATATAACTGGTTAACACAACAAAGCCCCTAATTAGGGGCTTTGTTGTATGTAATCTGGTTGTTTGATTTAGGTTTTGAAGGTATTACGATTTTCAATCGCTTCGCGCCATCCACCCAGCCACTCTGATCTGGGCTCTACTTGTTGATATGGACATAAATCTTTTGATCTGCCGGCTAATCCAGCTTTAAATCCTTGTGAATGTGCTCTTTCTAAGCGATCTCTTTTCTGTCTCTTCATAGGTAAAATCCTCACCTTTTCTTTTCAATGATGCGGCACCAAAATAGTCACCGACATTTAATAATTAGTTAATAAAACCGTCGTTATCAACTCGCAGCTTATTTAAATTTTGCTGTTTTAAGTGCATTTCATATCACCTCGTTGATAACACAGAAATTGTTTTTTAACTGATGTGTATTATGCGCACATCACGCGCTATTGAATTATTGAGAACAACCAACTTATCGCCTCACTTGCTACGCCAAACGCGCAACCAAGTCACAGACTAACAAGTTAGTACAGAGCAGGAATGGCCAAACCTTGATCTTCAATAAATCATATTCGCACTTAGCTTGCAATGATTAATATCAAGCTTTTTTAAGGACGCTGTTAACACTTGAATTAACAGTAAAGGACCACTCAGAAATGGTGGATATATTATCCAATATTTTAATAGATATTGGATTACATATCACTTTTAGAATTTAAAAAAACATTCATAATTTTGAAATATAAAATATTGTTGATTTTCAATGAGCAATATATTGCACACATTGGAGTTAGGCTTTTAATACTTGAAAAGAGGTGTTTCGGTTCATATATAGGCGCACTATCTTGAGCGTTTAGGCATGTTTTTTATTTTCTTGCTTGCAACAAAGTAAATACACACCTAAACCTGCGCCTCTACAACCTAGTTGCTGCGATGCACAAAGTTAAAGCTGTTCTCATATATTAATTGTGCACTGCCATCACTTGGTGTGCTATAAAAATTTACCGTTAGTGTATCACTTTGGTTGTTTAGCTCTATGTGTGCAAAACCCCAAGTAAAGCTCTTTGACCAAACTAAATCATATTCTGGGTACTGAGCCTCTTGGTACATAGCAAATGGTGTATGTGTACCGCGCATTTTTGAGGCTGCGCCACTGATAATAAGGGGCAGTTTTGCTTTGGAGTGACCTTTTGGCAATACCCTTGAGCAATCATCGCTCAATAGCTCCAGATCATGCTCATGACCTGCAATGTAAGCATCAGCGTATTCGCACAGCTCTGGCAAAATTAAACGCCTTAACACATGACCTTCATCATACTTTGTACCGCCTATAGACCACAAAACATGATGACCATACACAATTTTCCACTTCGCTGTTGATTGTTTCAGACCGTTGGCAAGCCAGATCAATTGTTTATGATCCTCACCATTTAAAGGAATTTCGTGTTGTTCTATATCTTCAAGTTGTGCTTGCCCCTTAGCTAATGCGGTTGCTAAGCCTTGCTCTTGCCCTTTTTCATTTAACGGGATCTCGTAGTAGTGTTGACCTGATAGCAGCATATTTGTGTCTATGACAAAAAACTCCACATCACTGCCAGGCTCACCTTTTTTAAAGCTGTAATATCCTCGCTTATCCATATGAAAGTTTGGCTGCTTTGCCATCCAGCCGCTCTGTCGTGCAACCCCCTTTCTAGAGGTTTTCCAGTCATGGTTGCCAAGCGCCGAATAGACCACCAGCGACTCATCTAAGTCAAACAATGGCTTTAATGGAGCAAGGATCAGATCCTCCATGCGTTTTTGATCATCCTTACCATCATTCGCACCTGCGCCGTCTGGGTAGATGTTATCTCCCAACTGAATGGCAAAGTCACACGTTTTTTGCTGGCATAGTTTAGCCATGGCTTGACCAACCGGTACGGCTCCACTTTGTTCAACAGCAATATTCGAATTGGCATAAACATACAAAGGCGCATGATTAAACTCTGACAAAGGTCGATGCTCTGCGAGCCAATCTCGTTTCTCCGCTGCTATAAACTGTTGCTTGTTCTTTGGCTGTTTAATATGCTTCGTTTTTGGGTAATCTACACTGTAACCACCATCGCCAAACGCTAGAAAACTAATCATATTTTGTTCACTAGCCGCTGCTGTGGCATTAATAGCGCAAGTGTAAAGCGCGCTCGATAATAGAAAATATTTTAGATGCTTTTTCATGATGTTTTGCAGCCAATATGCTTGGCTGCCCTATAAGTTTGTTATAAAGAATTAAAACTCACGCCTAGTTCAAATGATCGGCCATATGTTTCATATTGATAGTTGTAGTCACGTGAACCGTGATACAGGTAATAAGGTTCATCAGTTAGGTTTGTAGCATTAAAATAGACTTGTGTTTGTTCTGAGAGCTTATATTTTGCGCTGAAATCTAGCTGTAGGTGGGCGTCTTGGTAGACTCGCTCATCTCCCTCATTAAACACAAAACTCTTACTTTTGTAGCTAGCACTGAGTCTTGCACTATAAGTGTTAGCGTCATAGCCAACCATCATATTGGCAACCGTATCAGACTGGCTTGGCAACTTTCCATCCGCATCAATAAACGTCCCGTTGGCACTGAGCACAATGCCATTGCTATAGTTTCCGATGTACGCCAACTCAACGCCTGTCATCTGGGCTGAGCCGCCATTAACAACTTGTACGACTTCCTCATACCCTGGCCAATTTCCGTTGTTTTGAACTTGCTCAGAAGTATTAAAATTGCTGATGTCTTTATAGAATACACCCGCAGATATTACCCCTATCCCACTGGGGTAGTATTCAACCGACAAGTCGATATTATCTGATTCATAAGGGTCTAAATATGGGTTGCCAACTTCCGCTTTACGTTCGAACTGCACATTACCATCAGATTCACTGCGTTCTGTTTCAATCAACTGGTATGCAGCTGAATCGGAAAATTTTGGTCTGGCAAGCGTATTAGTATAGGCAAACCGAGTCACGAGTTGGTCTTGCAGCTCGTATCGTACTGTAAGGTTAGGCATTAAGTGATCATACTGTTTTTGCACAGACCAAACGTTGATATCAACACGCTCAGTGTCACTTATCTTATCTTCAACAAGTTCCACCTTATTGCCTGTGGTGTCAAAATCTGTTGATTCGTAGCGTAGTCCGCTCAAGATCTGCCAACGGTCAATATCTATTGTAAACATGAAATATGCCGCGCTTATTGCTTCGTTCGATTGATAAGTTCCCGTTAGGCTGTTTACGTCGGTTTCTAGTACGTTAATGTCAAAGTGCTGTTTGTTGTTGGCTACATAATCTCTTAGAGCGTCACGACTCAAACCTGGCCCAAAGTCTCCTAATGAATATTGAGACGGGTGCTGCTCAAAAACAGAAGCTGATATATCGTCAAAACCACCGTCATAGATAAGCGCCGCTAACTGATTATATTTCTCACGCTTAGAATACTTTGCACCAAACTTAATCTGAGTGTTGTAATTGGCCACAACCAAATCCTTACTCACATCGAATTTAAAACTTGTGGCCTTATCTTCACTAAAGTTGTTTTCTGTTACCACTTCATCAAGTTCAAAACCTTCCAGCTGATGCGAGGAGATGCTTCGAGTCAGGATTGGGGTTTGGCCTAAACTTGCGTAACCCAAAAACATATCTTCCCCAGCAAAGCTTACGTCCAGCCTATTCGGTTCATCTTCGCTAGATTTTGAGTGGCCGAAGCTCGCTTCAACAAACCATTCATCTAACTGTTGCTCGGTACCTAAAACAAAAGACGTGATCTTCTGGGTTTCGTATCTGTCTTTGGTATCTCTATCCATTTCGGCTTGACCGAATAGCGCAGATGAATGCGTTAGTGAACCTGAAACTAGTTCGCCTTTATCAAACTTATATTCATTCCTTTGCCGATATTCATCGTCCGAAAACTCACTAAACAAACTTCGAAGATAATAAGAGTTTGCATTTTTGTCTCGTAAATCTAGATTCAGGGCAGCTCCGGTACGTTCTCTGGTAATTTTATAATGCCTTTGCTCGATTTCTTCTGCTGAATAAACGCCTTCTTTTACTTGCTGCCAGCCAGCATCAGTTTCCATGTTATAAGAACCAAACTTTCGCTCAGACCAAGAAAATGCCGTTGCCAGACCAAGCTCTAAAGCGCTGTCGATTTTAAAGGTGTCGCTAAAACTTCCTGAGAGTTTTGGGCTGTACTTTTCAACTTGGCTATTATAGGTAGTTTGTATATTCGCACTGTAGCTTTGTCCCGCTCTATCAAACGCACTTAAACTTTTTACTTCTATACTGCCTCCAATCGCTGAGGCGTCCATATCAGGTGTTACCGTCTTACTGACTTCCAAACTTTGAATAAGCTCACTTGGGATCACATCCATCGCCACACTACGTACTCCAGCCTCAGGAGAAGGTACATTTGCACCGTTAATCGTGACATTATTCAGGTTCGGGTCGATGCCTCTGATACCGACAAAGCGCCCTTCCCCTTGGTCTCGTTGGATGTACAAACCTGGCAGTCGCTGTAGTGCTTGTGCGGCGTTTTGGTCGGGTAATTGCCCAATTGCATCGCTACTTGCGATTGAAGTAATGCCTAGGGCATTTTTTTGCCTGTTGAGTGCGCCTGCCTGTCCCGCTCTGTGGCCAACAACGATAACATCCTCTAACACTTGCAGCTGTGAACTCAGCGCCACCTCCAAGGTAGTAATATTTCCTTGTGAAACACGCACGGTTTGTGCAAATGTTTGCGCGCCCAAATAGTCAACCACCAAGGTATAATCACCTTGAGGAAGGTTAGTTAGCTTAAAGACTCCATCGCGATTACTTACAGTGCTGCGTTTTAATTCTTTGATGGTTATTTTCGCCCCTTGAAAATACACATCATGTGCTTCGCTTGTGACTCTACCTTGGATGGTATTGGCGCACACATTCGATATAAATAATGCGCTTGCCATTGCCAAAGCGACTTTGGATTTTGAAAAGTTTGACGGTTTCATTGTAACTCTCTAATTGCACAGGTAATGAATACAGGCACGCTGCCTGTACCTAACGGCTGGCACCTTAGAGAACCTACATGAAAGTATTATTTCAGCTCACCTAACACACACAGATATGAGACTTTTTTAATCACAATTTTGGTCATTTTGAGCCATATTGACCCCCGTATTACGGCTTCGACCTGATGTTTTATTCATAAAACCTAATGATTATCCGCATGTTGTCATAAATATGCACACTCTGGTGAGCTATTCTAACCCTGTCGCCGAGAAGGCGTTTTAGTAATACTGTGGCTTTGTGTAGCCCAAACTATTGTTGAACTATATGCAAACGAATTTTCTCAGACTCCATACTTATCTAGTCGCCTTTTTAGTCATCGCGCTACTGGTGACATTTTCATGTGTTATCACCTTTGGCACCGTAAAAGCCGGTTCACAAATCGACTGGTTAGACTGTTTTGCTGAAGGTGGCATTGCGATGGTCACGCTAACTTGGTTGCTCACCACTTTACTTGCACGACCAAAAGGTAAAGTGACCAATTTACTGTTTTTTGGTCTGACCGCCATGCTCATTTCTATGCTATTGGACTTCTTAGATGAATTTTTCCGCTTCAACGGAGATAACGGTTGGGTAAGCCACTTGGAGGCATTTCCTGCATTTATGGGAATGATTCTGATGAGTTTTGCTATGTATCACTGGTACAAGGAACAGCAAATACTCAACAATATGCTTTCAAAAAAGGAGCGCTTTTACCGTGAACATGGATTAACTGATTTTATCAGTGGTTTGTATCGTGCAGAGTATATGAAACAACACATTGATAATGAACTGCTCAGTTTAAAGCTCCATCAGCGCGCGTTAAGTGTTGCACTCATTGATATCAAAGACTTCTCTCAATTCAATGGTCGTCATGGTACTGCTCGCGGAAACTGCTTGCTAGCGGATATTGGACAAATCATTTTACTCAATTTACGTGATACTGACTTGGCTTGCCGCTATGCAGGGGATCGCTTTATCGTGTTAATGCCAAATACCAATCTAAATGCTGCTCAAGAGATTATAAAGCAGGTTGCCAAAATGGTGGCCCAACATAAACAATATACGTCTGAAAATAATTATTCGACGTTTAGCCAAGTGCACTGGCGATGTGTTGAAGCTTACAATGGTGAATCGAATGCGACACTACTCAAACGCCTCAATGACGAATTGAATGTGCAAAAGGCGCTGATGGCGTGAATCGATATTTTGAAGCTCATGAGCGCGTTTTCAAAGCGCATACATTGATTTTGCCTCTGGTTGAGATGGCGATGCAAAGAGGTGTGAGTGCCGATCTATTATTAAAAGGCAGTAAACTGTTTTTCGAGGATTTTAAAACACACTCACAATTGATAAGTTGCGCACAGCTAGACGTCGTGTTCAGTAATGCGAGTAAGTTGTTAGCCAAAGATGGCGTGAGTTTTTTGCTTGGAGAGCGATTGTCGCACACCGCATCAGGGAATGGGTTCCAAGCTCTATTACATGCAAAAAGTTTACATCATATGTATAGAATTAGTCAGTTGCGTCAATTCGAGCTTTTTCCTTATCTGTATACGAAAAGCCTTCGTACTCATACACACACTCACTTTATCTTAAATTTTGCAGTGTATAAACCAAGTGCACAGGTAACAACATTCTTTTATGAACTGTTTGCAAGTTTGATTGAACGGGTGCTAAAACAACGATTAGGCATGTTAGCAACACAACGACTAGATGCTTTTGACTACTGTATTCAGTTCCCTTTTCCAGAGCCACGCTATATCGAACAATTTCACAGCAACCTTTGCGGCAGCTATAGCTTTTCTCATCAGAGCTTTGTGATAGCAATCAGTAATAAGCTTTTAAATCAGCCGCTCGCTGATGCCATGCCGACACTCGCCAGGTATTATTTGTGTCAAAACGACCATAGCAAGCATCGCGTCGGATTTCTTCAGTTTGTAACGAGCCTAATCGATCAGTTTCCAAAAGCAACAAGTGACCAAGTTGCACACAAAATGGGTTACAGCTGTGCTACGTTTAAGCGTAAACTTAAGCAGCATCAAACCAGTTTCAAAGAGCTAAAAGATGAGTTACAAAAACAGCAATCACTGTTTAACATCACCGAACGGGGTTACTCAAACGAGCAAGCCGCCGCTGCACTATCATTTAACGATACCACCAATTTTAGACGTGCATTTAAACGCTGGACGGGTAAAACACCGAGCGAATACCGACACATTTTGAGCCGCTAATTACCGTTGAGCTGCTGCAAAAGCTGCCAACGTATTTTCCTCGCCAAGGCTTCATCAACCTCTCCCAGAGCGCCCAAGGCTTCTGGTTTAATATGTGAGTGACTGTTATCTGTGAATACATAGTGGTCAAAAATTGATTTCCACGCTTGCTTTTGCGCATCTGGCAAATGTCCAATCGATAAAATTGCATGGATTAATGCATCTGTCGGCAGACCCAGATAGCTTGGCGTTTCTCGCCACCAATAGTTGATTAATGCATTAATGGAGGATGTACTTCTAACATGGTGCCACCACATGCTAGGTATATAAATCGCATCTCCAGGCTCCAGCTCTGCGAAAAAACTGTGCTCCAATGCCTTTTCAAACTTTGGAAACTGCACTTTATCAGGGGCATTAAAATCAACCATGCTGACAATTTGACCCGCAGGGGTAAAATCAATCGGTCCTGGGTATAACGCATCGATAAGATTTGGTTCAAATAAGGTGAAGCGCCTCGTGCCTGCTACCACACAAGCGATATTTTGTGGAATATCATAATGGGCTGCCACTTCACTGCGGTTTCCTAGCCACAAGCTTACCAACGGAGAAGCATCGAGCATAGGAAGCGAATTCTCTTGCTGGAAGTTTGGCAAGCAATATCCAAGCGTGGTAGAACCCATGTAAATACTAGACTGGGCACTTGCTTGCGGCTCTTCAAGTTGTGCAAGGATATCGCTCAGTTGAGTTTTGATCTGGCTAAAGTTTTTTTGCGTGTGAGACTTATCATAGAAAAACCGCCCCTCGTATTTTGCATCGCAAGTATACGCATATACACTTGCGTTAACATCAAAGCGCCTAAGGTATTCACAAAAATCGCTATCAGAGCGACAAGCAGCGTCAACTACCGGCCAGTGCGATACAACATTCTTAAACACCATAGGTTGTGGGTTATCAGCGTGTGATTCAATGTGCACACGCTTAACCATTTCTTCGCTTGTTAGGTGGTTATATTGTTCGATTTGTGTGGCCAAGTTGCAAAGCTCCCTAACGCGTGCCTTTTTTAATCAATGCTCTGAGCTGACCTAATGACGCTAGCACCATGTAGATGTGTTGCAAATAACCTTTTCGGTTTAGGCTAAGCACAGCATCGTCATTCAAGCGCTTGAGCGCATCTTCATTAATCGTGTAAAGGCCTTTTAACTGATGTGCACCGAGGTTTATTAACGCACTTTCTAATAGGTTGTAGGCAACTAAATCATTTAAAAAGGCTTGATTCTCATCGTGACCTTGGTGGATTGTTAGCAAAATACGATTTATTTTTTCAAGGTAACCTGTCATGCCGCCGCTTTGCGTAAACAATGTCTCTCCGAGCGTTGTATTTACTCTAGGATGGTTCATGTCGATATGAACCGCAGGTTCGCGCACTGGCATGCCATTTTGTTGTTTCTCAACAAAGCCAATCAGAAATGGCTGACGTTGAATACTCAGCGGTATGTAATCAGCGTCCCAGCTATCCCCCTGTAGGTATACGTTTTCGTTGTCGTTAAAGCCTAGTAAAACGACCGATTGAAACTGACCTGTTGTAGCATCCTTTTTGAAAAAAATGGTGTACTCGCTTTGTAGTTGTGCGTATTCGCAAGGAAACACTCTGGCAATACTGACATTATCACCAAGTTGCTCGCCGCGGTTTGTGATCACTTTAATATCTTTATGGGTTATGTTGTCCAGCAACTGTTCTTGGGACATAAAGGTTCCTTAATTAAATCTTCGCTATGCCGTACTTTGCGATATTGTCGAGCAATACTCGGTTACTTGGCTGTGTGTCTATGCCTTGCTGAGCGATTTGAGTAACGTGCTTAAACAAACTGTTTATCTGCTCAGAGATACCAAAACTGTCTGCCTGCGTAGTAAAACCCATACCATAAAGTACATACTGGTAACTCGCAGGGGAGAACACTTCATCAGTATGGTCCAAGTCTCCTTGCTTGGGTGGCCGATAGCGCCACAGCGTCAATAGACTCTCTAAACTCTCTGGAATGTCATCGCGCTTCATACTTTGCCAATAGGCCGTATCATCACGCTCACTGAGTACATAATGTAGCTTTAAAAAGTCGATAATACGCGACCAGTGATAATTGAACTTAGCGTTAAAACGTGTTGCCACCACATCCATCATGTGCTCGTTTTGGGGTAAATTGTCACATAAATACTGCGCGCTTAGCTCTATCATTACCAGTGCCGATGCCTCTAGCGGCTCGATAAATCCAGCAGACATACCGATTGCTACACAGTTTTTATGCCAAAACTTTTCGCGATGACCGGGATTGAACTGTATTTCTTTGACTTGAGCGCCTTGAGCGACCGATAACCCTTGTGAGCGAATATAGTCACGTAGTTGTGTTGAGGCTTGTGCAAAGTCACAGTATTCACTGGCAAAGGTATACCCGATACCTCGACGGCTTTGCAGTGCGATGTCCCATATCCAGCCATATGATTGCGCAGTTGACTTAGTACAAGAGGCGACATCGCAAGATGGGGTGTTGTGTGACACTTGTAAGGCAACTGCGCGGTCGTTTTTCAAAATGTGTTTTTTAGATTGCCACTGAACTTTATAGTGTTCGCCCAACAATAAAGCTCGGCTACCAGTACAATCTATAAATAAATCAGCGAGTAACTCGCCATGCTCTTGCGTGCTGACAGAGTTAATATGAGCATCGACTTCACCATTGACTTTCGTCACATCATCCAAAATCAGTGTTACACCAAGCTTGGTTGTACAGTGTTGTTTTAATAACTGTGCAAATTTATCCGCATTTAGGTGATAACCGTAGTTGGCTCGTCCTTGATACTGCGGATCGCTGGCTGTTTTAGGCGCAAGCGCTCTGTCACACCAATAACTTTGCGCACAGGTTGCATGAGCAAAATCAACCCTATCTTTTATCCCAAGCCACGGGGTCACGATATCGATTTGTTCGCTATAACCTACAGGCAAAGAAAATGGATGGTAATAACTATGACCCTCGCTGCGCGTCCAGTTGATAAACTCAGAGCCCTGCTTGAATGATGCTTCGCACTGGTGCATAAATACATCTTCATCGATGCCAATTTTTTGTAATGTGGTACGCATTGTTGGCCAAGTCCCCTCACCAACCCCTATGGTGGCGATATTTTTCGACTCAACAAGCGTTACTTGCCAGCCTCGACACTGAGATGCCAAAAGGCCCGCGGTTAACCAACCGGCACTGCCACCACCAACGATTAAAATGCGTTTTGTTTGCTTATTATTATGACTCATAGGCTTCTCTTACCAAGCAGCTAAGATAAAGCCGCTGAAAAGCGGCTTTATCTTTATACTAGTCTTAGAAAGTATAACGTGCACCTAAGTTGTAACGTGCACCATATTGCGCACCATTTAGGAACTGCTCAGGGTAACGAACATACACTCTTTGTGTTTCTTCTGTGATGTTCAAGCCTTCAAAGAAGATAGTGAGCTGCTCATTAACCTGGTAGTTTACGTTAAGGTCAATCTGTGAATAAGCTTCCGTGAATACCGGCGATGAGTGCTGATCAAACCCAGACAAGAATTCATCACGCCAATTGTAAGAAACACGTACAGATAAACCATCTTTATCATAAATTGCTGATAAGTTTGCAGAATCACTCATACCTACTAGTGCAAACTGAGGTGTTGTGATATCGCGATTTACGCTTACGTCACCGTTAACTAACGTGGCATTTGCCTGAATACCAAAGCCACTTTCCCCAAACATGTGCTGAACAGCAAGCTCCCAGCCATATAAACGTGATGCACGCAGGTTAACATCGCGAGACACCGCAAACGTAGCAAGCGGATCGTTTTCATTGGCACCAATTCGAGTACCCGCTTCAACGCCCATATTTTCATTAATACGGTCATGAATGGCCTGATCTGACGGTTGAATGCCCTCTGCAATAAGTTGTTCACGTGCTTCATCGGCGCGAGGCCCAATAAACACATCACGTAGGCCGTCGATTGTTTCGTCGGTGGTAACATTTACGAGGAAGTTGTCTACCTTTTTGTTGAAATAACCAACCGAAGCATAACTGCCTTCATCATAGTAATACTCAAACGACACATCATAGTTATCAGCAACATATGGCTGTAACTGCGGGTTGCCCACTGATACCTTACGCTGACCAACCTTTGGGTTGCCAAGGAAGTTCTTGGTTGAACCTAAGGCGTCAATGGGTGGACGTGTCAGTGAGCGTGAATAAGACGCTCTGGCAATAACATCGTCCATTATCTCGTAGTCGATATCTATGCTTGGTAAAAATTCTTCTGTTTCACCACTACCAGATGAGAAACTTTGCTCGCTGGCGTATACATATTCCCACTCATTACCATTAACCCATTCCATAGCCACAGCTGGACGTTCGAGTCCTGCCGATTCAACGTCTGTCTCTTCATAACGTACACCAACAACCACGTTTAGTGGTCTATCCGCTACTTCGAATGCCATGTTTACCTGCGTATAAAGTGCGGTTGTGGTTTCTTTTACGCGACTGTCGTTATCGATTGGACCCGCTTGAAATTTACCATTTACCTCTTCTGGCCAACCTTCGTTGTATATGCCAGGCGCAATGGTATCTTCAATGGTCTCAAATAAATGTAATACCTGATCGAAATCTGCCGTCATATAATAGTCAACAGGCTTATCTGACGCATTTGAAAACCCATCTAGTACGCTATCAATTCCAACACGAGTAAACATGTCATCTGGGAAGTGTACTGCCGACCAAGTCCACCAACCTGCTGGTAGATTTTGCGAGTACGCTTTAGTTTGTCTAAATTCCATTTGTGTACGTGACGCACCAAACGATACTTTACTAACAAATCCGGTATCGTTGTTAACCCATTCCCCTTTAAGTTGGAATTGAGTCATGTCGTTTTCGCTCATATCCTGAGTGACGGCACCAAACAGTGATCCCATATCAGCGCCAGTCAGTTCATCTTGAGGGTTACCTTGCCCATCAATCAGATCAAAGCCCCAAAGCGGAATACCGTTGGCATCAACCATATTAGTTTTAACGTTAATGTTGGCAGTGTTCGGACCAAACGCTTCACCAGAGTCTTCACAGAAGCCACATGACGTGTTACCAATGATCAAAAATGCATCATTACCCAGTCCAGCCCCTTCGTTAAGCGCTGAGGAATCATGGGCATCTAACTCAAAGCTCAAAGAATCCGATGCTTGCCATTGCAAGTTAAAACCAAGTGATTTGTTCTCGTTCTCATATTGCGCTCGACTCAAGTTGGTAGCGTAGTCACCACCAATCTCAGCGACGTCTGTATAGGTACCATTTTCGTTGATTGTGGCACTTTGGACATTACCGCCATTGTTAAACCAAACCCCAAAAGCGTTGCGGTTAGATTCAAACTCAAGTTTAGAGTAGGTGTAATCAACCGTTGCAGTTACATCATCATTGATGGCGTATTGCAACACCAACTGACCGTTAACACGTGTACGTTCGTTGTCGTTAATTGAGTAGCCTGAGTTTTGTGGATACCAAGTTGCACCATCTTCGCGGGTATTTTTATCTATCAACGAAAGATTTGGCGAAGCGCTAATGTCGACATTGGGGATCCAGTTGTCGATCGCCGCCTTTTCTTCTCGGTTATTTCTGTCTTGATAAGAACCAGACAACAAAACACCAAACTTGTCATCATTAAAGGTATTGCTGTAGATACCTGAAACTTCGGGTGTGATATCATCGCCAGCTTCGTTTGAAGTCTCCAGTACACCTTTAACACCCAACGAGGCTTTCAGACCCGGTGATGTTAATGGTTTTGCCGTAAGCATGTTGACGGTTGCACCGATACCACCACTTGGTAAGTCGGCTTTCGTGGTTTTATAAATTTCTACTGCGCTGACACCTTCGGTTGCGATATTGGCAAAATCAAACGATCGCCCCCCAACTGTCGGTAATTGGCGACCATTGAGCGTAACGAGATTAAATTCAGGTCCCATGCCACGTACGGTAACTTTGCTACCTTCGTTGTTGCTGCGGTCAATAGACACACCAGTAATACGCTGTAGCGATTCTGCTAAATTCGAGTCAGGAAATTTACCGATGTCTTCTGCGGTAATTGCATCAACCACCCCAGTTGAGCTGCGCTTGACATCCATTGACTTGATCAAGCTGCCTTTAATACCCGTAATTTCAATTACTTCTATATTTTCTTGTTGTTCTTGTGCCACTGCGTACGGTACCAAGTTACCCGCTAAAATAAGCGATAAACTCGTTGCCAGCATGGATTTGTTAAATTGTTTTGTTGTCATATTGATCCCCGGACCACACGATTGTTTATTGCTCCTCAAAAACATAGAGTAGTTTTTTGAGTAGCACACAATGTAAGCGCTTACATTATAAATTGCAAATATGAAAGCGCTTACATTTAAATTAGAGTATATCTCATTTATAGTCAAATGAAATGTTCTGTACTCTAAATCCTGATTTTAATATTGTTTTAAATTAATGAGATAGCGTTTCAAACAGCCTCTACGCTAGAGTCTCTTACTTCAAGTTTTGGTACAAATATCGATTTAATATCGAGATTCTTTTTCTCATAGACCTGTTTAAGAATGTACTTTGCCGCCATTCGACCCATTTCATATATAGGGTAATCTATGGTGGTGAGTGTTGGATAAAGGTAGCTTGCGTAAATAATGTTATCAAATCCCACTACTGACAGTTCAGTCGGTACATCTATGTTCAATTGCCTTGCTCGAGTCATCACGCCTGAGGCCATTTCATCGTTGGCACATATCACACCACTAAACTCAGGTGCATGTGCTCTTAACCAGTCAAACCCTTTTGAACCGGAACTTTGCCTATAGTCCCCTTCAAAACACAGTTCCTCATCAAAACTTATACCGGCATCTGCCAAGGCTTGTTTATGCCCTTGCAAACGTTCTTGCGCATCTTGCTTCCATTTCGGACCGCTGATATAGGCAAGATGTCGATGCCCCAGATTGATTAAATGTTGCGTTGCAAGGTACCCGCCTTGCTTATTGTCCAACCGAATACAGCGATTTTGTATTTGCTCAATATATCGATTGATCAATACAAACTCTATGCCTCTCGATTCAAGGCTCAACAGATACTCATCACTTACCGCCTCGGCATGAAGTATGAGTGCATCGCATTTGCGACCTAGCAAAAATTCAATACTGGCACATTCGCGTTCTTCATCGGAATGACCTGATGTAATGATGGTATGTTTCCCTTCGAGCCTTAAGGTATCTTCAATCGCACTCATCATGTCTCCAAAAAATGGACCGTGTAATTCTGACACTAAGACACCGACACTATTTGAACGATTTGATGCCAGAGACTGAGCTATAGAATTGGGCTGATAGCCAAGCTCTTCCATCGCCTTTAGCACCTTCTGCTTGGTTTTTTCACTGACTCTTGTATTGTTGTTCATCACCCGTGATACGGTCGCAAGCGATACTCCCGCAAGCTCTGACACTTGATAAATAGTGGCCATACCCTTCCTTTAAACTGGTTAACCTTATTGGCGCTTAAGTTCACTCAACTGCGTTTGAACTGAGATCATATAGGGACCATCAAGCAAATAATTACGCATTAGATAAGCTACCATAATGGAACCAAATGCTGGCAAAACGCTGAAGCTAAGTGAAATACCATACTGAGTTTGTTCAGATTGTGCCACATCTGCCTGATAACCAAAATAGCTAAGCAACCACCCAGCTATGGCGCCGCCAAGGGCAATTCCCAGTTTTATAAAAAATACCACGGAAGAATAAACCATACCGGTAACGCGGCGCTTGGTAGTTAAGTGACCATAATCTATGGTGTCTGCCATCATGGCCCACAGCAATGGTGTGGCCATTTGTAAAAAAAAGCTCCACAGCGCAAACAGTGCAAACGCCCATTGCCATTGCTGCTGGCCCACAAAAAATGCCAATGCGCAAAGTAGCGCGGCTGTAACTTGTAAACTGATATAGGCTTTGACTTTACAGATTCTGCTTGCAAGCCAGCTAGAACACGCACAGCCCAATATGCTCGCTACCATCCCCAAAGTGACAAATGGCGTTACCATCTCAGGCATTTGCAGATAGTATTTTACGTAATAGACGGCTAAAGACGCCTTTAACACTTGACCGGTGAGTAGAAAAACTCCAACCAGAGACAAAATACGCCATTGAGAATTTTTAAAAAGTAGTTTGAAATCACTGCTGATGGCGGGTGCAGCTAAGCTTGCATTTGGCTTTACTCGCTCTTTTGTGCCAAAAAAACAGAATAGGAACAATACCATACCGAGTACACCCATGAGTGCCATGGTAAGTTGATAACCCTTTTGTACATCACCCTTACCCAATAGCTCCACCAGCGGCATGGTCCCCGCGGCAATTATCAAACCGCCCAGCATGCCAAAGACAAAACGGTACGACTGCAAAGACACTCGTTGTAGCGGGTCTTTAGTCATTACCCCGCCAAGCGCAGAGTATGGAATGTTAATCGCTGTATAAACCAGCATCAGTAGTGCATAGGTCACAAATGCATAGGTGGCTTTCATGCCGTAGGGCCACTGTGGCGTGGTAAAGGCCAATACACTTATCAAGGCAAATGGCACGCAAAGCCACAAAAGATAAGGTCGATACTGACCAAACTTGGTATGTGTTCTGTCAGCAATCGCTCCCATTAAAGGGTCTGTCACCGCATCAAAAATACGCACCACAAGAAACAAAGTTCCCACCAGTGCAGGTTCCAACCCCATTACATCGGTATAAAACAGCAGCAAAAACATCATCACTGTCTGAAAAATAAGGTTACTGGCTGTATCCCCTAGTCCGTATGCTATTTTTTCTTTTATTGTCAGCATCGTTATCTCTATTTATGTAACCGCCCAAGCAACATATCCCGATATGCTTTTGCGCTTTGCTTCAATGTACGTTTTTGACTCTTATAATCAACATAAACAATCCCAAAACGCTTTTTATATCCTTCAGCCCATTCAAAGTTATCCATTAGGCTCCATGCAAAATAGCCGCTTACATCAACGCCTGCGCCTATCGCTTTCTCAATCGCCGCTAAGTGTGTTTGTAAGTAAGCAATTCTGTCCTGATCGTCAATAACCCCCGCCACTAATTCGTCTTTCATCGCCGCACCATTTTCAGTGATAATTACCTCAGGTAACTGATAGCGCCGATTTAAGTCAGTGAGTAGCTTGTATAAGCCCTCTGGGTAAATTTCCCACCCCATGTCTGTTAAACACATTGTCTCTGGTGCTTTAACCTTAAATCCGTCCTCGTCACAATGCTGATAAATGGCACGGCTGTAGTAATTAACGCCAATATAATCAATTGGCTGACAAATTACACTCATATCCCCTGACTCAATAATGGGTTTGTGGATATCGCTCATGTCATTAATCGCATCTGGGTAGCGACCTTCAAGCAACGGCCTGATATACCACTGGTTGAAGTGCTCGTCCGCTAAGCGCGCAGCCGCGACATCCTGCTCAGAGGAACTGGCCGCGTAACACGGGCTAAAGTTAAGCACGATACCATTTTTACTGCTCGGGCTATTTTTTGCTAACACTTGCATAGCAAGGCCGTGAGCAAGTAGTAAATGGTGCGCGGCCTGCTTACCAAATTGCTTACTCTTTAAACCTGGTGCATGAATGCCCGCCTCATAACCCAAATATGCACTACACCAAGGCTCATTGAGCGTTGCATATGAATATACTCTATTACCAAATTCGCGGGACACCACATCCACATAGTTGGCAAATGCAAACGCTGTGTCTCTATTTAGCCAGCCACCAGCATCTTCAAGATACTGTGGTAAATCCCAGTGGTAGAGCGTTACATACGCCTTTATCCCTAATTTTTTTAGCTTATCTAGCAAAGACACATAAAATTTAAGTCCTCGCTCATTGATACTGCCATCTCGATTTAAGATACGCCCCCAAGCCACTGAGAATCGATACGCATCAACGCCAAGCCCCGCTATCATCTGAACATCTTGCTGCCAATGCTTGATATGTTCACAAGCTACATCTCCGTTTGAACCATCCGCTATATTACCCTCGCCTTCACAAAACTTATCCCAAATTGTTTCAAGCCTAGCGGCGCGGTCCCCTTCGATTTGATAAGAAGATGTTGCGACACCGAAGGTAAATTGTTCGTTATTTAACGGTGAATCGCTCTTAAGTCTTAGTGATGTCATTAGCTATGCTCTTTGCTTGTTATGGTTTTGCCTGCGCTCTTTGTCCGACCAACAACATGATAAAAAATACTTGCGTGTTGCTTTACGAGGTGATTATGCTATAAATGAAAGCGCTTACATTTTTAAATAAACGGTAATTGCAAACCTGCAATAGGTCAAGTTTTTTCACTATTTAATAATGTAACTTACTAAAATAAAAACATTTTAATTTAACCGAGGTAATAACATGGCAGGTTCACCCACGGCATTGCCACCATCTGGTCAAGCCGAACACGCACCCAACACAAATCATATGTTTGCATTAAGTGCCCTTACAACATTGTTTTTTATGTGGGGCTTCATTACCTGCTTGAACGACATTTTGATCCCCTACCTAAAGGCGATGTTTTCACTCACCTACACACAAGCAATGCTTATCCAGTTCTGCTTTTTCGGTGCTTATTTTGTGGTCTCTCTTCCTGCGGGGAAACTAGTCGGTAAGCTTGGTTTTCAACGAGGAATTGTTTTTGGCTTAGTCATAGCTGCGCTCGGCTGTGCGTTGTTTTATCCCGCAGCGGCGCTTAGACAATACAGCCTATTTTTAGCAGCACTATTTGTGCTCGCCAGCGGCATCACCATACTGCAGGTATCAGCCAACCCGTTTGTGAGCATTCTTGGCGACGCCAAAACAGCATCATCACGCTTGACCATGACCCAAGCATTCAATTCTCTAGGAACAACCGTTGCGCCAGCATTTGGCAGTATGCTTATTTTATCGGCAGGCGTTGTGTCGCAAGGCAGTGAAACCGATGCCAGCGGCGTACAGTTTTCTTACTTGCTACTTTGTGCAATGTTGCTGGTATTAGCGGTGCTATTCACGTTTTTAAAACTGCCTGCGATCGTTCACAAAAACCATGAACAAGGCGCCGATACCGTCACGCCAAATACCCTTCTGTCCGTTCTGCATCATAAGCACCTGACTTTAGGCGCTATTGGTTTATTTTTATATGTGGGCGGTGAAGTCGCCATTGGTAGCTTTTTAATTAATTACATAGGGCTTGAAAATATTGCTGGTCTTGAAGAGGCACATGCCGCTCACCTCATCACTTACTACTGGGGCGGCGCCATGGTCGGTCGCTTTATCGGTGCTGCTGTCATGCAAAAAGTCAACGCAGCCCATGTGCTGATGTTTAATGCACTTGCAGGTACGCTACTTGTCAGTTTTGCGATTATCGGTAATGGTCAATTCGCAATGTGGTCACTGCTGCTGGTTGGCTTGTGTAACTCCATTATGTTTCCCACTATTTTTAGCTTGGCTATCCAATCACTAAAATCACAAACGGCCCAAGCGTCAGGCTTGCTATGCCTTGCTATCGTAGGTGGCGCTATTGTGCCATTACTGCAAGGGATGCTAGCTGATAGCATCGGGCTACAGGTGTCATTTGTTTTACCAGCACTATGCTTCATTTACATCGCCTTTTACGGCATGTTTGGAACTACACCAAAGAAATTCAAACGATTTGAGAGTCAACCGGAAAAACTATGAAAAATACAGCTTCATTTATCACCTTAAGCATTGCATTGCTTGGTGTTGCAGGATGTTTACAAAACACCGATAACCAAGCAAATGCCAGCAAGCAAATTTGGCCAAAACTTCCAAGCGTCGTGCCCAAAGATCCGGCCATAGAAGAAAAGGTAGCGGCGCTCGTAGGCTCGATGACGCTAGAACAAAAAGTCGCACAAATGATACAACCAGAGATCCGCGATGTCAGCGTAGAAGATATGCGACGATATGGCTTTGGCTCTTACCTAAATGGTGGTGGTGCATTTCCAAACAACGACAAACACGCAACCCCTGCCGATTGGATCACACTTGCCGAGCAAATGTATCAAGCATCTATGGATGACAGCTTAGATGGTATCAGCATTCCAACCATGTGGGGGACCGATGCGGTTCACGGCCACAACAATGTAATTGGCGCGACACTGTTTCCACACAACATCGGCCTTGGCGCTGCAAATAACCCAAAACTGATTGAGCAAATAGCTGCCATCACTGCCCGAGAAGTTATGGTAACGGGCATTGATTGGGTATTTGCACCAACCGTTGCTGTGGTGCGTGATGATCGCTGGGGCAGAAGCTATGAGGGTTATTCCGAAGACCCTGAAATTGTTGGCAAGTACGCTGCGGCTATCGTTTCTGGTCTACAAGGTCGCCCTGGCGATGAGTTTTTGGCTGACAACCGTGTGATCAGTACCGTTAAGCATTTTGTTGGTGACGGCGGCACGGTAGGTGGCGATGACCAAGGTAACAATATCGATTCAGAACAAGACCTATTTAAGATTCACGCACAAGGCTATGTACAAGGGCTAGGTGCGGGAGCGCAATCCGTTATGGCCTCATTTAATAGTTGGCATGGTGAAAAAATTCATGGCAATAAGTATCTTCTTACTGATGTGTTAAAGCAACAAATGGGGTTTGACGGCTTTGTGGTTGGCGACTGGAATGGGCATGGTCAAGTTGCAGGGTGCTCAAACGAAAGTTGCAGCCAAAGTATTAACGCCGGCCTCGACATTTTTATGGTCCCAACTAAAGCTTGGAAGCCGTTACTAGAAAACACCATAGCACAAGTGAAAAGTGGAGAAATCAGCGAAGCGCGTATCAATGATGCAGTATCTCGTATCTTACGGGTCAAATTCCGCGCAGGGTTATTTAATAAACCAAGCCCCGCTAACCGTGCACTTTCAGGTAAAACTGAGCTGATTGGCCATCCTGAACATAGAGCGGTTGCTCGTCAAGCCGTTCGAGAGTCGCTGGTGCTACTTAAAAACAATCGACAGCTGTTACCGTTATCACCCAACCTTAATGTACTGGTTGCAGGCGACGGCGCCGACAACATAGGCAAACAATCTGGCGGTTGGACCATTACTTGGCAAGGTACTGGCAATCAAAATGAGGATTTTCCTGGAGGTAGCTCCATTTATGACGGCATTAAGCAGGTGGTTTCACAAAATGGCGGGAACGTTCAGCTAAGCGCCGATGGCTCATACCAAGCGAAACCAGATGTCGCTATCGTTGTATTTGGCGAAGACCCTTACGCTGAAGGTAATGGCGATTTGGATAACTTAGATTACCAAAGAGGCGATGCCAAAGACCTTGCCCTACTACAAAAGTTACGCGCCCAAGGCATTCCCGTTGTATCAGTATTCATTACTGGACGCCCTCTTTGGGTTAACCCAGAACTGAACGCGTCCGATGCTTTTGTGGTTGCGTGGTTGTTGGGCTCTGAAGGTAACGGTGTTGCCGATGTGCTGTTTCGTAAAGCCAATGGAGATATCAATCATGACTTCAAAGGTAAGCTATCATTTTCTTGGCCCGCTTCACCCGATGATACACAACTCAATGTCAATGATTCTGACTATGCCCCCCTATTTGCTTATGGTTACGGCCTGACTTATCAAGATGATGTACAACTGGACAAGCTAAGTGAAAATGCTTCTTTACAATCTACAAAACAGCAGTCACTGGCTGTTATGCATGGTAGTGTAAAAAGTCCATGGTCATTGAGCCTATATGCCGATGGTAAAACGCTTGCAATGGACAGCAATACCGCATCGCTCAATAGCCTGAATGTGCGTACAACTGACCGCTATATTCAAGAAGATTCTCGTGAAATCACTTTTAAAAATCGTAATGTTGCAAAGGTGCAAATCGGTCACGCATTTCCTAATGATATGCGTCAATATAGTGAGCTAGGTAGTACGCTTACTTTTGATATTAAGCTAAATAGTAAATTACAAGCGAGTACCAAAGTAGGTGTAAATTGCGATGCTTCCTGCTCACAAGGTATCGCGTTAACTAACCTGCTGAGCGAAGAGGATTTGGGAGTTTGGAAAACCGTCAGCATTGCCACCAACTGTTTTACACAAGACACAGATAATATGGCAAAAGTATACAGCCCATTTGCAATAGCAAGTCGAGGTCCGTTGAGTATTACACTTTCAAACATCCTATTTAATAACAATAGCGATGAAACCGAGCCTTATACTTGTGATAAATAATAGTCCATTTATTACTATCTCAAGGGCCTAACGGCCCTTTATCATATTAGCAATTTCATCCACCAACGTTATAGAATATCATAAAATATGCACTTAATATTTACCATGAAAATTACACGCTATTACATTCACACCACATACTGCAATGCCTCCTCTTGTCTACGCTAACAAAAAAGCGGCAACACCTTGATTTAAACTAAATATGTAAACAAATCAGGAAGTGTCAGATAACTCAGCGACAGACTCATCCCAAAATTTACAATAGTTAATTTCAAAATAAACATTCCAGTTATGTATAATAATTTTTATTTCAGTGCCTTATATGGGTTATTTTTCTGGTCGGACCTCCATTTTGGAAAACATTAGTTAATAATATGTTCCGAAATGTATATTTCATGTTTTAACAAAACTCTAACTAGGAAACCTTATGACTTATAATTTAAAAGGATGTGCATTAGCCTTAGGATTGGTATGTTCAGCAGTATTGCCACTTCAATCAAATGCCGCCTCAGTCCCACTGACCGCCAATGAACTTAACGAGTTTCGCAGTGACTTAAATGATTACTTTGAAGACTCAATTCGCGCTGTCGCTCAGCTTAATAACAGCCAACAAATTGTAAACCAGTTTGAACAAGCCCAAAATATGGTCTCTAACATGTCTCAACAACAGCTGATAGAGACATATCAAGCTATGGAAGCAAACCCAAACTTCTGGGAGCTACCGGAGCATTTATACCAAGTAGCTAACTTTCAGAAGTCTGTTGGCGAATATAAGTCATCGCCAAAATTCCAGCAATACAACGTAATGACTTCTGACGTTTCTACTAGCCAAGAAAAAACATACGCTTCATATAATGAAGAGCAATGTGACTTCGTTGAAGATTTGTTGGAAGAGTTTCCATTTCAAGCTTTCCTATTACCAGACGAAGTGGCAATCGCTATATTGAGCATAGCCGCAGATGGTGTTGCTAATGCTCTAAGCCCTAGTGTTGTTACTGTAGCCGCAGGCAACGGTGGCGGCGTGCCAAACCCTCTTAAAATTGGTGCAGTAGCAGCTGCCCAAGTTCTAAAACTACACTGGCAATCAATTAAATGGTATCGCCAAGCCATTGCTGAGTGTAAGGGCAAAATCCACAGAGACTACTTATACGAAGTTGTGGGCTTGCAGCAGGCTGATTTTACCCCTAAAAAAGAAATTCAACTAAGTACAGACTTCGTTGATAGAAGATTAAGAGGACGTGTACACGATTACTACTTCATGCTACATGCGAAACTAGATGGCGAGCCTGTAGATGTTGAATTTGTATCAGCAAAAGTTACAGATGAATCTCTACCAATTGAGTTTAAAGAACTCGCTGAAAAGCGCACTGTTTCTATGCGTAAATTAGGCCCTGGTATGTATGAACTTAAATTAACATATGATAACCCTGGTTTCTTCCACCCACGGAAAATGCAACTTGTGGTTAAGCACTCTCGCCCATCAGCCAAAGCTGACGAGACAGTGACACACAAAGGTGTATCTTTCACTAACGTGATGAACTAATCGGGCTGTATCCGTCTTCAGTAGTGGTATTGGCATGCGCTAATATCACTGCTACTGTACAAAAACTTCGTTATTTCCGCTGTTTTATATATGGTTTAGTTTAGGACAAATTCTAAACACCTTCTTTCTTTATTGCTCTATGAAATTTTTAATACCAAGATAATAAAAACTTAAAAAATAAGGCCTCAATAAAAAGAAGCCTTAATAATAAAATACTAGTATCTTTTTATTATAAAATTATAACCTTACCACTTATACAACCTACATTTTTGCTTGGTTTTTAATGCATAGCTAGAAACAGTATATGCGCCTACATTATTTTCTCGTACAGGGTCAAAAGTAAAACTCTCCATTGAAACATCCATAGTGCCATTTGAGTCCAGCGTATAGGTAGTTTGAATTTTTGTGCTGCCAACTTCAAATAGGCTCATAAACTCATTACCAATCAGATATTGATCAATCACGATGCCGTTGTTCTCATCAACCGCGTAATGGCCAAGGTCGCTATCAACCTCAAGTAAAGTATAGTTTCTGATTTGCTGCGTCTGGCCTTCCCCATAGGTGATAATCCAGTCCGCTTTCTTCTTGGTTACATCATCAATTTCAAGTGACATGGGGAAGGTGTAAAACACCCCTCTTTTAGGTGAGCTCAGTTCACATTGACCTTTAAAATAGCCATTCCAGTCTTGTGAAGCTCCTGCTGATGTTCCAGCCAATGCATTTACACTCGTTAACATGATGGGCGCAACAATTAATAGCGACAACTTATTTTTCATCTCTTAATCCTTCTTATAATTATTAATAAACATCTAATACACAACCAAATACAGTTGATACATATAATAAATACATAATTATTACCCAATTTGCAAACATTAAAATCACACATTATTATATCGCCCACTCAAAATGAGCGTTTACTCAATAACAGTTATTTTCATGCTGATTTTTAATGACACTATTAGGAAATCCGACTTGCGCAAATCTAACCCAATTAGTCAGTCTCTAAAATTACGTTGCTTGGACGCTGTATTGACACATCTGACCTATATTTCGGTGATTTATACGCTCATCAGATGAAGACTATGACAATATTGACGATCCGTGTCGCGTCAAATATCTCAATGAAATCACAATAACGTGAAGAATAAACGTACCACTAATTGATCAGTTATAGGGGCATATGCAGGGCTTTGAAACCGCATAGGATGAACCTTGTAGAACAGTATGCAGGGGCTGGTACAGAGCTGGTTTGCCAAGGTAGGCTTGATGTAAACTTCAGCTTGGAAAGTTACTTCGCTTCATAGACATGTCGCTACCATGAAGAACAAACAACAAAATAGTTGGTGAATGCCCCCTATCCCATCTAGTTTCTGGGCATACTCAATATGTATAGGCACTATCGGGACAAGTGAAGGCGCTAGGAGTATGCCCTGACTTCATACCCATTCTAAGCTGGTTACAAAATCAGAGCTGGTCGTGAATTACGAGCCTGTGTTAATCAAGCTGAATTTATAACTCCTAGGTTGTTGGCCTATCATGCAATGTGTACTTTAGATACTTACCAAATACTACCAGTGGTATTAACGTCAGCAAAGTACTGATGCTCCACATTCCAAAAGACGCTGAGCTTATTATTAAGGCGATGATCAAGGTGCCAACCAAGGAGCCTTTTAAAACTCGCTCTATCGTTTTTATGATATCTATATTTTCAGATTCTATTTCAGTTATGTAATCAGCAACGGTAAAGCTAATACGCCATATAGCAACACAAAGTGCAAATATAAGCCATACTGTTTGGGATGCTTTTATCATACTTATAAATGACCATGATCTGGCTTTTTCTACAGCTTGATTATATGCATCTAACACAGGTAACACGGTAGTATGAAAACTAGTTCTATCCTTTGCATAATTTAATACCTGGCTCAGTGCTTCACCTTTTGAGGTTGCATCATTATTTAGACTCTCAGAGAGACCTTTCGATGGTTTATAAGTGAGCTCTATAGGCTCTTGCGCACTCACTTTTATCTTTGCATCTATTACAAATTTGTTGGTAAAATCCAACAATATGGATGCGCAGTAAGGATCGCTGTTAAAGTCTTTACAGCCACTCGCTTTTGGGTACATGTATTTTAACAAAGTCTCTGGGCTTGCGAGCAGGCTATGAACCTCAAATTTTTTCACTTGTAGATCAAACTTTTCATCATCCCCCAGCAAAGACAGAACTGCAAGTGCAGTTGATAAGCCGCCGATAAAATACCAATTAAAGTCCACTCTAAGTTTAATTCGGCTTTTACTTTTTGCATTTGGCGCTCGTATTGTTTGCAAGTGGTTTTTCAAACAGAAAAGCCCCAACAGCAAACCTGAACCAATTATCAAAAAGAACGACCAAAAAGCGCTATAAGTTGCATTGTCACTTTCAACAAAGTCCAAGTAGATTTGAATCCCCATAATTGAAGAGCCTAAAATAATCAGCAATACGGCTTTGATAAAAAGCTTGGCCAGTTTGTACATAATACAAATCCTTTTTACACGTTACCTTTTATAACTTGGTGTTGGGATAATGAGTCTTTTTAATTATGAGCGTTCATGGTCGTTCACAACACATAATTAGGTTAAGTCAAACTACAATCCCCCTAAACTTCCAAGCATATTTGCAATTTCGAATAAAACAGGCAGTACCGACAAGACCAACAACAATGCCATTGTATAGTTAAACCACTGGCGGTAACTGCGTTTAGCTAGATACTTTTTCAATACAGTGCCAAACACCAACCATGTACCAACACATGGAAATGATACAAGTAAAAAGACAACTGATATTTGCATATTCTCTTCTAAGTCCGCCGTTCCGATCGTTGTGAATGCGGCGATAGCGCCGGATGCTACTATCCAAGCTTTTGCATTAACCCACTGATATAAAGCACCATTTAAAAAGGTCAATGGAGAGCCTTGCTGTTCAGTATTATAAGATGTGGCTGATTTGGCTATTAGCACGGCCAAATATAGCAAATAGGCTACGCCAACTATCTTGATCCCTAGGTGAAGTTGAGGGTATAACGCAAACACTTGCATAAAACCAACACCAACTAAAAACAGCATAATTGTAAATCCAATACATATGCCAAATAGCAAAGGGATACTTTTTCTAAGCCCAAAGTTTACACCTGATGTCATTACCAATACATTGTTTGGGCCAGGCGTTATTGAAGAAGATATTGCAAATAGCATCACTGCGAACAAATATTCCATGTAATTGAATCTCCGTAAAACTGATTTATTGACTCACTGACCCGCTATTGATTGGTAGTTGCTGAGCCTTTTGATGCAGGTTAATTCAATCACACGAGGCAGGTGAATCACTAAGCTTTGCGAGCTGATATAAAGCACCCAGTTTAGCTCTCTGGCCAATGGATAAAACCCTTGGCCATCATTGCCAAATATCCACATTGTACCTATAACACAGTCAGCCACTGTAGCCAAAACTAACCCAATCGAACAGAGCCATATGCCTAATGGCGCAGATATTCCATACATATACCACAGTAATATACCGCTGGCCCCAATGAGTGTTATCAGTATGCTGTAAAAATATGTTACTACGATAATGTAAAGCTCAGCTTCTACATTAACCATATTGATGTAGCTTAAGGTCGCCACAGCAAACGATAATAACGTTACCTTCGCTAAGAATTGTGCACTGTAGTAGTGCTTAAAAATGTAGCCCATTACGAGCAATAACATTACATAACCTGGTGCAAAAAATAAAACGGAGTCAATCAAATAATCATGTTTGACAACATTGCTACTATCAAAAAAATGATTGCTCAAATTAAAGTTAACAACATCGCCACAGATACATAATATCAACGATGCTAAACACCCCTGTGCCAACACGTTGCGCCAAGGTACACCTTCAACAGAAGCCTTAATCAACAGGCTATTTAGCAACATCAGGCCAAGCGTGGCAAATTCAAACGCTAGGATATAGTAGCGCGTATCGCTTCTAGTAATTGACCAAAATCCAAGCATAGCGCCAACAGAATCGAATAAGGCCAACAACACAGCCAGTGAAGAAAGCATTACGTACTTGTCTAATTTCAAAATGATCCTTTTAAACCCTGTGCGCTATCGATAGCGATTTCTAATTTGGCTTAATTGCTGAGTACTTAGCGCATGTAATTGTTTTTCCAGTAACAGCGCCTTATCAGCACTATGTTGTGCATTATAACCTATGTATTGAGGCTCAATGTGAAGCGGTTCGTCAAATACATATACCGGAAGTTTAAACCTACTGACAATCTGTTTTGCCCAATACCTATCTACCAACAACGCCTCAACATGTGACGTTTTCAAAATGCTGAACAAAGCCTTTGCATCTTCGTCCGACGCCTCGTAATAAGAGCGTCTAACAATATCTGCATTGAGCTGTGTTAGTTTCTCATAAACGTCATCGGGGTAGTCATACTCCTGCGCCAATATAACTCTAAATTCCTGCAAGTTTTGCGTGTCTTTAATAGATTTTAATTGCTGATTTTGGGCGACAGCAAACGCCAACTGCCATGAAGAGAGCGAATAATTAATCATGTTTAAGTTGTCAGACTCATCTATGTCTAAGATAAAGTCATACTTACCTAATTTTACGTAGTCTTTGCAGCGTTTAAAGGGTAATTCCGTGAAGGTTAAAGCTACATCTGTGTTTTTGAACGCGCTCTTCAGAATATCGACCTGCATTCCTTTGACTTCACCTGCTTCGGTGAAATTATAGGGCCACCATCTTGAAAAACATATGCGCAACTGTGTGATTTCGCTTTGTGCTGCAAATGCCGCTTGCGTAATAGATAAGACGATGAGCGCGATGAGGATTTTCATAATCTGGGTTTTGCTGAAAATAAATTATATGCTTACCTCTTAGCGTAACCCAAAGTGGACGTAGCGCAACTCTAACCAACATTATAAATAGCTAAGTGCGCTACAAATGATCATCAGTAGAGTCGAAATCCCCCACAACTTAACATAACGCGATTTCTCAAATGTATTGTCTAAACATTGTGACGGATTCTCAGGATCGATAAAAATATAGGTGGCCTTGTTAGCACAAAACGAGTCATAAAGTGATTGTTTAAACGCTGTCTGACAACTATATTTTTTGTTATCAAAGGTAAACTCTACTAACAGGCTTGAAGCGCTAAGCATCTCTATTGGCCCAGCTGTGTGTTGCTTCACTTTGGTCAGTCTCTCAACCTGCACTTGGCGCCATAGCCTTTTCTTTTTACTTTGAGCAAGCGCCGTAAATATAACAACGATGCTCAAAGCCACTAATATCAATAACACCACCATTAGCTGTTTAGCCTGTATACCAAAGATGCTGTTATTAAGTCACTCAAGGCCATGCCCACAGATTTAAATACCGTGATTTCTTCATTTTGACGCTGCCACGTCATATCATGCATCTCGCTAAGCTGTGCTATCACGTCACTTTTTGTGAATAACCCTTGTTCCATGGGAATAAGCAGTTCACCGGCTTCTTTGAGTACATTCACTTTACTGTCAACAAACACAGATCCGCGCGTTATCGTGGTGATATCGCATTCAGAGCAATCAGCATGATGGTTGCCAATTAGATCCACATGCGCCCCTTCTTTTAGCCAACTACCTTCAAACAATGGCGTGTGAGAACCTGTTGCACAACTGACGATATCCGCATTAGCAATGGTACTTTGATTTGACGTACCAATCGCAAACTTAACATTAGGATACAGCGGGCGAAGTTCATCTATAAGCTGTGCCGCTTTATTTGTATTTCTTGCGATAACAGTCACCTGATTTAGATCTCTTACAGCAAGGTGCGCCTTGATCATATACGGCGCTAAATTGCCGGTGCCAAAAAATACTAGGTGCTTGGCGTTTGTTCGTGACAGGTACTTGCTTGCTAGAGCCGAAACCGACGCCGTACGCCAAAGCGTAACACTGGTACCATCAACTAACGCAAGCGGTACTCCATGGGCGCGTTCAAACAGTATTATCTTTGAATATAAACTCTCATATCCATTGCTAGCGTTGTTAGGAAAGTATGTAAATGCCTTAACCCCGATATATTCGTCATTCCACGCAGGTAAAACCGCAAAGGCATCAGCTGATGACTCGGTTAGTGAATATACGTTACGTGGGGGCGTACCTGCTGGTTTTGCAAAACCTTTTTGTAGTTCATCGATCACACTTTCAAAGCTAAGCGTTTGATGTACTTGTTCTGGTGAAATAACTAGCATATTAGACTTCCTTATTAACTAGGTAAAACAAATGATTTCGGTGCATGAGTGAGATACTCAAAGCCTGATTCGGTTACAAGAATATCGTCTTCAATACGCACGCCACCAAGATCTGGTAAATACACGCCGGGTTCAATGGTAATGATGTTCCCAGCACGCAATGTATAGTCAGTTTTGCTGTTAATAAACGGTACTTCGTGAAGAAATAGACCTAGACCATGACCCAAGCCCTTACCTGCATAATCTTGATAGCCTTCAGCAAACAATACTTCTTCTGAGCAGTGATTTAAGTGCTGGCAGCTAACCCCTTGTTTCACATTTGCAAGCGCAGCCTGCTGAGCACATAAGACGGTATCGTACATATGTTGTTGCTGCTTAGTTGGCTCGCCAAACACAAAGGTTCTTGTCATATCACTGCGGTAGCCATTTACTACCGCGCCAAAGTCTATCAACACTAAATCTTGATGATTGAGCTTGGTATCTCCTGGTTTACCATGTGGTAAAGCACTGCGCTTTGCGAACAACAATATTGTGTCGAAGCTGACTCCGTCTGAGCCGAGCTTTTTCATTTTATAATCAAGCTCAGTTGCCAGTTCCTTTTCAGTCACGCCCAAAGATACCAGTTTTAGCATATCCGCTAATGCGATGTCCGCTATTGCCGCTGCTTTTTTGATACTGTTTATTTCCCATTCGTCTTTAATAGCGCGCTGCGCTTCTATAAGCCCTTGAATAGGAGTTATTTGCACATGTTGTAACTGAGAGTGGATTTCCTGCCAAACGGGCACAGTTACATAGGCTGCATCAAACCCTGTTACACCCGAAGGCATTAGCTGTTTGATACACTCACCAAGCGTTTGTGTCTCTCTATCACGACAAATCACTTCACAGTGGTGCGCCTCACTTTTAGCGCGTTCATAGTATCGATAGTCCGTGATCAGGTAATTACTCGTCGGGGAGATTAATAGGTATGCGGCATTGCCACTGAAACCGCTGAGATAACGAATATTCTCAAAGCCAAAAACCAAAAGGTTATCAATCTGTTGTAATTTAAGCTGTTGCTTGATTTGATGTTGTCGGTGAAGGTAGATAGCGTTCATAGCATTAATTGTTATTGCTCTAATAATTGAGCAATAACATAACGCAAAACAAAATTGCATACAATATTAAATATTCACATTTAGGTGCTATTTGTGGTTCTGTTCCATTTTTATTAATAGCTGTTTGATGTCGTCTTTGGCACCCGTGATGTGCTTTTTCAAAAATGCACACGCTTGTTCTACGTCTTTATTTTTACAAAGCTCTAGCAATGTTCGGTGCTCTTCTGGTGCGGTATTTATGCCACCAGCTAACAAAATATGCATACGTACATAGCGCTCGGAGTTTTTACTATATACATCAACCAGCTCAGCTGTTTGCGGGCGCTGAGCTTTACTGTAGAGCTTAGAGTGAAACTGTGCGTTGAGCTTACCGGTCGCAGATTCGGTATCACCAGCGGCTGTGGCCTCTTCGAGATCAAACAGTATCGCCTCGGCCTCGAGCAAATCTCTTGGTGTTAGGTTTGCTATTGAGTGGCTCAGTAGCTCTGCTTCTAATAACGCACGAAGGTCGAATATTTCATCGATTTGCTCCGCACTTAATTGCGTTGCTGTAGCACCTTTATGCGCTTCGAAGTTTACCAGCCCTTCTGATTCTAATTGCAAAAGCGCTTCTCGTACCGGAATACGGCTAACATTGAGTTCATCGGCTAGTGCGGCTTGACGCAACGGTTCACCCGCTTTGATTTCGCCAGATAAAATCTTTTCTCTAATTGCTTCAGCAACCAACTGCGTACGTGTTTTATGCTCGATGCCCATAACATTCTCTCAAATTGCATTTAGCATACATTATACATACATTATTGATTATCGCCATATTTACAACGACACCTTCGCTACCACCTTACCTAAGTTCTCATTTTTGTGCAAAATTGCATGTGCCAATTCAATTTCGCTCAATGCAACCGTTTTATAGACCGGAATGGCCATATTTTTTGAAAAGATGCTGCTAGCGAATTGTTTTTTAAACGCATTCACAAGTTCCCGCTTATACTCTTGGTTTCTGTTACGCAGCGTAGAGCCATGCAAATTAAAGCGCTTCGCTAGAATTTGCGCCATATCAAGCTCTACCCGACGCCCCCCTAACATCGCCAAATTAATACAATGGCAATCCATAGCCGCCACTTTTACATTCTTACTTACATACTCTCCAGCAACAGGATCAATGATCACATTGGCCGTTAACCCTTGCGCTTTCATCACCTCTACAAAGTCATCCAGAGTGTAGTTGATTGCCAAATCAGCCCCTAACTGGCGGGCGTACTGACATTTTTGCTCAGTGCTTTGCGTCGTCACAACTTTTGCCCCCACAGCCTTAGCTATTCTGATAGCGGCGCTGCCAACCCCCGACGCACCACCGTGGATAAGCAACGTCTGCGCTTTTTGTAAGCCGCCTAATCTAATCGCTGCGTCAAATGCCGTTAAATAGACCTCAGCAAGGCTTGCAGCAGTCTCAAAACTAACTTCATCTGGTATTTCAAACAACTGCAGTGCATCAATACACACATATTCCGCGTATGCACCACCGGCTGTAAGCGCAAACACCCGTTTGTTAAGCAACCCTTGAAATTGAGGGTCTCCACAGCCCACAACAGTGCCCGCCGCTTCCAACCCCAAAATAGCGCTATCTCCATCCGGCGCTGGATATTTACCTTGCTTTTGCAGTAAATCGGCACGGTTGATGCCAAAAGCAGCGACTTTAATTAACACCTCATGTTTTTGAGGTGTCGGAATAGCCGTTTGCGCAATGCTCAACTGTCCAGATTCATCGTAATTGATGTAGTTCATTGTTGCTTGATGTTGCTGATTTGCCATTTATCCTGTTCCTAAGGTTACAGATGTAATGCATTTATGATGCTACAACATACCTAGAGCCTAGCGCTAGGTATGTTGTTTGTCTTGATGTTTTATCTTTGTTGAGCAATAGAGGCTTTCCACCTCGGTTATTATCGTGAGCTAGAAGCGCCACTATGCTCAAAATCTATCAAACTTATGAACAAAACTGGATCTGCTTAATGTCCTTTTATGTAATGGTTTTTTATTTTAACGGTCTACTATTGCATAACGACACAGGAATCATCGCATATGCGCACACCTACTTTATCTAAATCTCTGCTTGGCTTGGCTTTGTTGCTTGCAAATTCAACGCAAGCTGTTGAGGTTCAATACACAAACCTATCAAGCCTAAGTGAGTCCCATCAGAAAAAAGTACAAAGCTGGATAGACAATGGTCTCAAAAGTACCTTCAAAACACTTGGGCCGTTAAAACAACCTGTGTTGCCAGTCTTTCTACAGCCCCGATATTTTGCCATTGAGCCGGTTCCTTGGGCGAGTGTTAAACGAGGCAGGTTTGACGGTATTGAGCTTCACTTTCATCGCTATGCAAGCGAGTCTTCATTAATTAAAGATTGGACTCTTTATCATGAGCTATCACATCTTTATCACCCGCTATTTGATTATGAGTATTTTTGGCTCAGTGAAGGGCTCGCTACTTATTTACAGAATATTATTATGTTGGACAACGGAATTATTGATTATAGTGAATTCAAGCAACGCTTGAGAGCTGGGCTAAAACGAGGCCGCCTACAGAGTTACTCAATTAAGGGGCCACTTAGTGAAGTGGCCAATGACATGTGGCAACTTGGTGCACAGCAAAGAGTCTATTGGAGCGGTGCCGCGTTTTTTATTGAGGCAGAGCTTGCTTTGAAGCAGCAAACAGGTCCATATAAATCAATTGCACAACTTATTAAGCAATATCAACAATGCTGTAAACAAGCTAATCACACCGCAAAGCAATTTCTAACGACCCTAGATAAACTGTCAAAAAGCGCGATTTTTTCTAGTCTTTTTAACACCTATGCGATGCGCCAAGACTTTCCTGTGATCACTCAAACGCAACTTAACAGGCTGAGGTTTTAAACCGTTTGGTTGCAAAAAATAACAGTCACTGTACGTCCATGACCATTGTCTTCACTTTGGTAGTGCCACTGATACTGGGAGGTCAGTCTTTGTGTTAACTCAAGTCCAAGACCAAACCCTAGCTCATTGCTATTCAGTTGCGGTGCCTTATCTTCATTGCTTATCGTCACTTGCATAGCATTTTGTACAATATTAACTTGTCCTTCATTGGTATGAACAAACGCATTTCTGATAATGTTACTCAATATTATCCTGCATACCGTCTCTGGTAAGGAAAATACTCCCTCACCCGTTTTAGTCACAACGGTAACGGGCTTATCATTGAGCAAATATTTGAGCTCAGCTGTAAGTTCTTGTAATAACCGCGACAAAGATACCTCGGTAGTTGGCACTTTTCTCATAGCATCACGGTTTAGCCACAACAATGTGTCCATTAGTGAAGACATAGTGAGCGTGGCACGTTGCATTCTATTTACACAAACGAGCAGCTTTTCTTTGGGCAAGTCGCTGGTGAGCATTTTCTCCAATAACTCTGCGTTACTTCGTGACACGGCTATGGGTGTGCGCAATTCGTGGCTGGCATAGGCCAAAAAGCGTTTTTCTCGCTCAACACTTTGCTTTACAGTGCACATACTCTCAACTATCAGCTTCGCTAGAGTGTTCAGCTCACTAAAGTTAAACTCAGGCACAGGTTGTTCTAACTTTGACTCATCTAATTGCCCTGCCCAGCTTTTTAAGCGCTCGACCGGTCGAGTAACTTTTCTTAGCACTAAAAACAGCACAATCACAAACACGGTGATAGCAGCAATGGCTGTGGCGATAATTATCACAAAGTGCGGAGTTTTAGGGGGTTCTAATAAAGTTTTATCTTGAGAACTAAATATGGTGGCTACATAAAGAGTCTGAGTTTTATTTTGCACCTTGATTGCGAAATACCCTTCAACAGGCGGTGAAAACCAACCTCCCCCAACCATATGTTTGTTCAATTCGTTAAGTTCCATGTCAGCCTCATTTATATGTTCACGTATCGGCTTTGGCATATCCTCCCATCGCTGCTTGATAATAAATTGCTGACTTAGCAGCGCCTCCTCACTCCATGGTTTTGTAATGCCACTAAGCGATTCTTGCCCACTGACCTTCAGCTGTTTTGCCTGTGAATACATAATGCCCCGCATTGCCACATCCATCCCTGTCGAAAAATAGTACATACTCAGTGTCGACAACAGCACGATACAGCTCACTCCACTGAGCAGCATGGCTACCAAAACGTAAATTCGTAAACTGATCCTGATCTTCATCAAACGCCCATTTTCTTTATGGCAAAGCCTTTTCCAGCAACCGTATGGACAAGCTTAACTTTATGATTCGCATCAACTTGCTTTCTTATATAAAACATATGCACCTTGAGGCTATTGCTATCGGGGGGATCATCGGCCCATATCGCCTCTATCAGCCTTCGTCGTGAAACTACGTTAGGACTCTCACGCATTAAAAACTCCAGTATCTTGGTAGCAATAGGAGACAAACTGAGTAGTTCATCCCCTCTGTGTACTTCCTGGCATTTTACATCCAAATGTAAGTCTTCTACCGTTAAGCGCTTAGCCTGACCACTTTTACGTTTGGCCAAAACTTGGGTTCTTACTACTAGCTCTGCCATGGCAAATGGTTTGATTAAGTAATCATCTGCGCCTTTTTCAAACCCCGCTAGCTTATCTTCTAACGTATCCCTTGCAGTGAGCATAAGCACCGGCGTATCAACCCCTTTATGGCGTATTTGCTCGCACACTGCCAAGCCGTTAACGCGCGGCAGGTTCAAATCCAAGATGATGACATCATAGTGATGCCTTTCAATTAAGTTGATAGCCAGTGCGCCGTCGCTGGCATGATCGCAATAAAGCTGCTCTAACGCGAAGTAATCCACAATCGCTGCGCCAAGATCTCTGTCATCTTCAACGAGTAAAACACTTAGCTGTGTATTATTCATGGTGTATACCTTTTGCTTGGCCTGTGCTCTCCAAAGTTACATGTTTTAGCTTTTTTAAAACTACGCCACTTCGCTTTTGATTTCTAAGTGCATTTTTCGTTTGTTCCAGTATTAATAATAGAGTTGGCGTCAGAAATAATGTAATTAATGATGCGAATAAAATACCGTAACCCAATGCCGCTGCTGCGGGGATCAAAAACTGCGCCTGCAAAGATGTTTCACTTAAAAGTGGTAATAGGCCTGCAAAAGTCGTGATTGAGGTCAGCAATATGGCACGAAGCCTAGAGTGTGCGGCCACACTGATAGCTTCCTTAATTGATAACGCCCCCTCTTTTTTCAACTGATTATAGCGATTCACTAACAGTAGGCTGTCGTTTACAACCACGCCACTTAGCGCCAAGATACCGTTAAGTGACAGTATGCTAAGAGTCAGACCGTTGATCCAATGCCCTAAGATAGCGCCGACCACACCAAATGGAATTGCACTCATGATAACCAAGGGCTGCAAGTATGATTTCAACGGAATCGCCAGTAGTGCAAATATCGCCACCAGTGCAAGAACAAACATATGTACCATCGAACTGCCCGTTTCTTGCTGCTGTTGCGCCTCACCTGCAAACTCAAAGTTCACATCTGGGTAGCGTGATGCCAACTGAACTAATGACGTGTCGCGCAGTTGCTTGATCAATTCATGGGGTGCGATGGTGGATTTATCGAGTACCGCACTGATGAACACCGACCTTTGTCCATTGGTTCGCTTTATTTCGGCACTTTGATACTGACTTGTCACCTTAGCAACATCACTGAGCGGCATCCGCACGCCACTGGGTGTTGTGATATAAGCTTTGAGGACATCAGCGAGTGTTTGTCTTTGTGCTTTTGGGTAGCGCACTCGCACTTTGATCTCATCTTCACCACGTTGGAAGCGCTGCACGATATCGCCACCAAAGTTCTGTAATACTTGCTTGGATAGCTCTGCACTATCAAGGCCCTGCGCTCTACCATAGTCGGTTAGTTCAAAGTAATACTGAGGTTCTCCTAAGTCTAGATTATGGTCAACACCACTGACGCCTTGATGACTTTTCACCTCTTCTAACAACGCATTACCCGCATTCTTTAGCGCTTCACTATTGGATGACTTTAAAAGCACCTTGAAGTTATCAATCATTCCTCTTTTAGCGAGTACTTTGGTCTTTTTAACCCCCTCAAGCGTACCTGCTGACTGACGCCACATATCTGCAAATTCATACGCGCTGTAAGGACTATTTTTGTCCAGTTCAATGGTCACAGTGCCTTGCGTATCACTCTCAGCCAATACTTGTATGCTTGAGATAAAACTGCGCTCGGTTTCGTTGCCTTGGTCATATCTATTGCGCAGCATATTATCGCTATAAATCGCTAACTCTTCTAAAATCAGTAAGTTTTTATGAGTTTGACCAAAACTTGCGTCATTATATAAAGTGATATCCGCACTGACCGTATCTCCCGGCACTTCGGGGAAAAATGCCACACGTACTTGCCCAGTAAATGGTAATGAAATTACACCTATCATGAGCGTGATAAATACCACGATTACTTTCGCTTTGTGATTTAACGCATAAGCTAAGCCTTTTTGATAGAGGTGCTCGTTAAAATAGTTAAGACTATTATCTGCACATGCACTGATCTTTGCCCACCAACCTTGTGATTGGGCTTGTTTACGCGTATTAATATGCGTCAGGTGTGAAGGGAGTATCAGCTTTGACTCAACAAGTGATAGCAGTAAGGCAATCGCTACAACCGTACCAAACTGCGCATACACCTGCCCTAAGCGACCTTGGACATTACTCAACGCAACAAATGCTACCACTGTGGTTAACACGCCAAAGATGGTGGCCGCAGCGACATTTTGTGTGCCCAAAATGGTATTGTCATGGCTATCGCCGTATTGCGCTCGGGTGTGATAGATGCTTTCACCAACGACTACCGCATCATCTACCACAATACCCAACGCCATAATAAAACCAAATGTGGTCATTTCGTTGAGTGTGAGGCCAGCGAAGCTTTCGGTCATAAAGAATAGCGTACCGCAAAACACAAATGGCAGGCCCATAGCAACCCAAAGCGCCACTCTCACGTTCAAAAAAAGCGCTAGTACAATGAATACCAGTGCTATTCCCGTAAGCGCATTTTTAATCAGTAAAGACAGGCGCTCGGTGATCAGGGTACTTTTGTCTAGCCAGCTTTCAATATGCATGTTTTCAGGCAGTATGGCCGAATTTTGCCAATCGCTGACAACCTCTTTTGCCTGCTCAACCATAGTGACCACATCACCAAAGTCATCCATAACGATTTCTAGCGCTACTGCGGTTTTACCGTTGTAGCGAGATACAGCAAAACTGTCATCTTCAATAATGCGCGTAACGGTTGCAATGTCTTTTAATACAATAGCACCACCTGAGACAAAGCTCTTAATAACGATTGACTCAAAATCGCTCACCTTAAACGCTTGATCAAGTACCTTAAGTCGAACCGATTTATCTTCGTGTCTTAGGCTTGTGCCAATCGCGTATGAAGATTCTTTGTTGATAGCCTCAGCAACTTGCTTGAGCGTTAGGCCGTAGGCTTGTAGCGTTTGCTCTTGGACTTCTACAGATATCATAGCTTGCATCTTGGCTTTGATCTGTACGTCTTTAATATCGCTTTTTGCAAGCAATTGTGCTTTTAACTTAATAGCCCAGTCGTTTAAGCTTTGCCTGTCTGCATCACCATATAGTTGCACCCATAACACGTGATCCTGACGTTTAGCTTTGGTAATTACGGCAGGTTCTGCTCGCTGTGGCAAATTATTGATAGCGTCAACCTGCGCTTTAACATCTTGGTAAAGCGTGTCAATATCATAGCCACTTTGCATTTCTATGCTGACATGCGCACCATTGGCATTTGAGGTAGAGGTGATATTTTTTATCCCCCCAACCGACTGCAGCGCATTTTCAATTTTAATGGCAACGCCCTGCTCAGCCTGAACTGGCTCGCCACTGTCATAAACAACAGACACAGATACTGTGTCAGGTTCAAGGCTCGGGAACGCCTCTTTGCGTAAGTTGTTAACCGATAAAAGACCAACGAGGATCACAGCAATAAACAGCAAATTGGCGGCGACCGAGTTGTGTGCGAACCAAGCGATGATGCCTGATTGTTTATTTAAATTGCTCATAAGCGCGCCTCATCAACGGCTTTGACCATCATGCCTTCAACAAAATGACTTAAAGGTCTTTTCACGATTTTTAACGGCTGTGTTGCCAGTGGCTTTACATACACCGATGAATCTTGTGAAAATACTGTGTTGGCACTTTGTTTATGCAGTTGCCCTTGTTCGTCAACAAACCAAACATCGCCTGATTGCGATATGGCAGACGCTGGAAGCTTAACGAGTTCGTCTTGTACACCTTGCAACGTGACTTTGACAAAGCTGCCCGCAAAAAGCGGCTCGTTGTGCGCAAGGGGTTGTTCAACAACGACGATAACTGAACGTTGACGCGTATGAGTATCAATGTGACTTTCGATGCGTGAAACATAACCATGCCATTGTGCTAAGTTATTGTTAGCCAATTCAACGCCAACGGGCCAAAGATCTTTTTCTAACTCGCCATTAATTTTAACGTTTAGCTCTTGCCATTGACGCTCTGATAGCGGGATTGAAATTTCTACCTGTTCGATATCGTATAGCACTCCAATGCGGGTATTGGCGCTTAAATAGCTGCCAAGGTGGATGTCACGCGCTACAACAAGCGCATCAAAAGGTGCTGTAATGATCGTGTTATCAAGCGCTACTTGTGCCTTTTTGAGGGCTTGTTGTGCATAAGCAAGATTTGCTTTTGCAGCGGCTAGCTGAGGTTTTCTAAGTACAAGTGGCGTTGCTTTTTGGCCGCCTTCTTTGCCCAGTAACCACTCTTGATAGGCGACTTCCCCTTGCCTTTGCTCTTGTGCTAATTCAAGCTCTGCCTGAGCTACTTGTGCCTTTGCTTGAGCCAGTTGCATTTGATAAGTGCTATCTTCAATCCTTGCTAATATGTCGCCTTTTTTGAGTATTTGCCCAGATGCGAATTTATCACTCAAAGAAACCACTTTGCCACTGACGTCACTGGTGAGGCTTAACTTATAGCGCGGTGTTACTTCACCAAGTCCTGTTACGCTCGCCCGATAAGTATCGACGTTAACATTAATAACCCCAACTTGCGGTAAGTTTGCTTGCTTAAGTACGGGTTGCTGTACGATTTGCTGCGTCGCTTCTGGCTTGTCTGTCACACAGTGCGCTTTGTTGTAAATGAACACACAAGCAAACGCCGTCACACTCATCATGACACTTAATAATTTAAACTTCATAATAACGCCCTAAACCCAAGTCAACATTGAATGATTGCTGTGAAAACATGCTGATTTAACCCCTATTTCGCTAATGCGAATGAAATCTAAGAAATGACAACTATTTGATTCGTTGCACATAATGCGCTTCTTTAAAACTGAATGCGGGCAGTTTAAACTTTGATCGGTTAAGAGGGGGTTAAAACGAATTCAAAAGGGTTAATACTGGTACAACAATAGTTTTAAGTCTAAGCCAAAGTTTATATCACAAACACACGTGACGGCTTAAAACTAGACAACCCATTGATGATAAAAGAAAAGATGTACTGTGATTAAATTAGCACTAAAGAAATTATTTCCAAAAGACTATACATAAGGTAGCGACCGTACCGTTTGAGCCTAAGTGTGAAGATATTGTGTTATCGTTCGGTGCTTTCTATTGTAACATGCCATGAGGAAACTGTACTAACCAAGTTATTAGCATAAAATAAAACCGTCCCAACGCTTATTAACACCCTTTGATCCATCAGCCATACACAATACTTTGCTTCTAGTTTACCTCCGTCTACCCAATATATTGCTTATCAACTACTTACTCACAGGCTTAATGTAAATAAAAAAGGAACAAAATGTTTTGTTTTAATAACTGATATGTTAACTTTTTAGCACTCTTGGTTTGAAGAGCTTTTCTCAAAAATATATGTGTATAAGGAATAATATACAATGAAAGCATTAAACAAAATTCTAGGCATCGCCGCTTTAGCGCTAGGTGTATCAGCAAACACAGCTTCAGCAGCTGAAGTAACGATATCAGAAGTTAATTATGGTAATGGTGTCATCGTCGAAACTGCTGATGTTATTTTAAACTACAGTCAAGCAGGCACTTTTACCATGAACGTAAGCGAAAACCATTTAACTGTAAATGCTGTAGACTCAAATGGACGTAGATTTAGTTGTGTTATGAATGGTGTGGTGACATATGATAAGCCAAATATACTAGAAAAGGTAACTAACATTGCAGCTACTATAAGAGAAGGCGATAGAGTCCAATTCCAAAAACAAAAAAATGTTTTACCTCAAGTTTGCCATGTCAAAAAAATGTTAAAATTCTAAACATCATATTTAGCAATGGAAAGTTGAGACACTTTCCATTTTTGCGTATTCGCCTGATTAAACTTTAACGCTAAAACCAATGTAAAGTTAGCTGTTAGAACTACCTAACAAAGCTACAGGAATATGCTATTGCACAGCTAGAAAAGAGTGATGGCTACCTGATCAGAGCAGCCTGTCGAAAACCCTTGTTGAATTTTTAAATTCTCTAACCAATTGATTTATTGATCTCTTTTAGTGTTTCAAGCGGATTATCTGCCTGTGTAATTGGGCGGCCAATTACCAAGTAATCACTGCCAGCTTCAACGGCTTTTTGTGGGGTCATGATACGTTTTTGATCTCCCGCATCACTGCCTGCTGGGCGAATACCTGGTGTTACCAGCTTAAACTCTTCGCCTAATTGAGACTTTAACAATTGCGCTTCTTGTGCTGAACACACTACCCCATCAAGGCCCGCTTCTTTTGCCAATTTTGCTAAGTAAACCACTTGCTCTTGCGGTGTTTTCTCAATACCTAAACGTAGCAATTGGCCTTGGTCCATGCTGGTAAGCACTGTTACGGCTATCAATAGTGGTGCTTTATCACCATACTTTGCTAGGGCTCCTTTGGCTTTTTGCATCATTTCTAACCCGCCGCTTGCATGAACATTCACCATCCAAACGCCTAATTCTGCAGCTGCGGTAACAGCCTTAGCTACTGTATTTGGGATATCGTGAAATTTTAAGTCCAAAAACACATCAAACCCTAACTCTACCAGCTCTTTTACAAATTCTGGACCAAAGTAAGTAAACATCTCTTTACCTACTTTCAAACGACACAGAGATGGAGAAAGCTGTTTAACAAACGTTAATGCTGCTTGCTTGTCGTCATAATCTAAAGCAATAAGTACTTTTTTCGAATCTGTTTGAGACATAGTATTCCTACGTTTACCTGAAGTTTGAAAATTAGAGGATATAGCTGCGGATATTATACCAAAAGTTTGTCAGTTGACCTGAGCTTTTATTACATTTCAATTAATAACCGTCTAAGCCTTTACTCGGGCCAATTGTTTCCCAGTGCTTACACGACGGACATAACCAATAAAGTTTGTGACTACTAAAACCACATTGCTTACACTGATATTCAGGCTTAGTTGCAATGTAAGATGTTACGAGTTTGTCTATTTCAATCAGAGCCGACTTTATCTTCGCGTTGTTATTACCCAGTAATTGCAATAAAAAGCTAAAGCCGCGTATAGTAGGTTCTCGTTTTAAACTATCGGTTAAAAACTCTACCGCTTGCTGGTGATTTCCCTTTTCGAGCAGCGCTTGGCAGTGCTTAATTCTGATCAGCACACCACCTTTACAAAGCAATTCTTCGATTAACTCATCAAACTGGTCTTTAAGATTTAGCTGTATATAACTTTGTTCTAATTCTTTGATATACAAAGGTGCAGTATTGGTCTTACTGACTACCAGTTTGCGCCAATAATAAATCGCTTTAACATGGTCTTGCTTCTCGAAAGCCTCTTTCCCTAATTCATAATAAGGCCGGATAGTCATATGATCTAAAGCACATGCTTTTTCCATAAGCTTAGGAGTGTTGTCAACTAACGCTGCCTCACAATAAAAATTAGCGACCGCCGCACAATGTTGAGCTTTTGTGAAAAGCTCACTATGGGCTTCAAACATACTTATTCCCTTGTGCCATTCGCGCATCTGAGAATAAAGGTTTATGATAGGATCCAGCGCTTCAACATAGCTGTCTTTAACCAAAATAACGAGGTGTTCTTCAGCACTGTCTAGCAAGCCTGCTAACACATAGTCCTGAGCCAACTCTAGACGACACGACGCCATATTGCTGCTGCTCAGACTAGGCTGATTTAACAATAACTCGTGAATTTTTATCGCTCGGTCAAGTTCACCCCGTTTACGAAACAAGGTTGCAAGCGTTAGATAGTGTTCAACAGAATCTGCTGATACTTCAAGAAGCTGGATTAGATGTTCAAGGCCCTGATCTTCTTCTCGATCAAGTAGAAATTTCAGACCTTTACTGTATTGTGAGGTGATTTGGCGATTGAGTTCAAGAGCTTGGTTTTTAGCACTGTTTTTCCCCATAACATAGCCATACGCGGCAGCTACAGGAAGCAATAAGAACAACAGCTCAGTCATGGTCAGCGTTCAGTATCAGGTGTCATTTGACGATTACTTTTCTTAAGCCGATAGTTTTGCCACTTCAACTTCGAAAATACCGAAACGCTTACCACACACCCAACGAATACACCGACAATAAAGCAAACACTCATTAAGGTTGATAACGGTAAAGTACTGCTGGCTATAATGTAATTTACGTCGACAAGGTTAGGGTTTTGAGTCCCTACTACAAATGCCAACAATATAAAAACAAGCGCCAATCCTTTTTTAGCTACCCTGATCAAGTGTTACTCCATGTGTTCGGTATTATTTAATGCTGTCGTTTACACGATCACGCAACTCTTTACCTGGTTTAAAGTGTGGAACGTATTTGCCATCCAACTCAACTGTTTCGCCAGTTTTTGGGTTACGGCCAGTGCGAGGTGAACGATAATGTAATGAGAAACTACCAAAACCACGGATCTCGATACGATCAGAGCTTGATAATGAGCCTGCCATTTGTTCAAGAATTTCTTTAACTGAGTTTTCTACATCCTTTACAGGAATATGTGCATGTTGCTCTGCTAGTTGTTCTATCAATTCTGACTTTGTCATAATGTTTCCTTAGATATAAAAAGGAAGGGCTAAAGTGCCCTTCCAGTTAAGACTCTGTATTAGTCTTTTTGAGCGTTTTTGAAAGCCGCTGCCATTGCGTTTTCGAACGCAGGCTCTTCTTTCTTCAACTTCTCAAGAACTTCTTTCTCTTCAGCTTCGAACATAGCTTTAACTGATAGGCTGATAGTACGGTTCTTACGATCAACACCTACAAATTTAGCTTCGATTTCGTCGCCAGCAGAAACAACAGTTGTTGCATCTTCGATACGCTCTTGAGCGATGTCAGCTACACGGATGTAACCTTCAACACCTTCGATAAGCTCAACAGTTGCGCCTTTTGCGTCAACTTCAGTCACTTTACCTTTAACAATAGCACCTTTTTTGTTTGCGTCTAGGTAGTTATTGAAAGGATCAGCTTCGATTTGCTTAACGCCAAGTGAGATACGCTCACGCTCTGGGTCAACTTGAAGAACGATAGCTGTGATTTCGTCGCCTTTCTTGTACTCGCGTACAGCTTCTTCACCTGGAGTGTTCCAAGAGATGTCAGAAAGGTGAACAAGACCGTCGATACCACCGTCAAGACCGATGAAGATACCAAAGTCAGTGATTGACTTGATCTTACCAGTAACTTGGTCGCCTTTGTTTTGAAGACGAGCAAATTCTTGCCAAGGGTTAGCGATACATTGCTTAAGACCTAGAGAAATACGACGACGTTCTTCGTCGATTTCAAGAACCATAACTTCAACAGTGTCGCCTAGGCTAACAACTTTTGAAGGGTGGATGTTCTTGTTAGTCCAATCCATTTCAGAAACGTGTACTAGACCTTCAACGCCTTCTTCGATTTCAACGAAACAACCGTAGTCAGTAAGGTTAGTTACACGACCAGAAAGCTTAGCACCTTCTGGGTAACGGCCAGCGATAGCTGCCCATGGATCTTCACCAAGCTGCTTAAGACCTAGAGAAACACGAGTCTTCTCTTTGTCGAACTTAAGTACTTTAACTGCGATTTCGTCGCCAACATTAACGATTTCTGAAGGGTGCTTAACACGCTTCCACGCCATGTCAGTGATGTGTAGTAGACCATCAACACCACCTAGGTCAACGAACGCACCGTAATCTGTAAGGTTCTTAACGATACCTTTAACTTCTTGACCTTCAACAAGGTTAGCAAGAAGTTCTTCACGCTCTTGTGAGTTTTCAGACTCGATAACTGCACGACGTGAAACAACTACGTTGTTACGCTTTTGGTCAAGCTTGATAACTTTAAACTCAAGCTCTTTACCTTCAAGGTGTGCTGTGTCACGTACTGGACGAACATCAACAAGTGAACCAGGTAGGAAGGCACGGATTGAATCAACTTCAACAGTGAAACCACCTTTAACTTTACCGTTGATGATACCCATAACGGTTTCTTGCTCTTCGCAAGCTTTTTCAAGGCGGATCCAAGCTTCGTGACGCTTAGCTTTCTCACGAGAAAGAATTGTCTCACCGAAGCCATCTTCGATTGCATCTAGTGCTACATCTACTTCGTCGCCAACCGCAACTTCTAGTTCACCAGCAGCATTTTTGAATTGCTCTGCAGGGATGGCACTTTCTGATTTTAAACCAGCATCAACAAGAACGATGTTGTTCTCGATTGAGATAACAGTACCTTTAACGATAGAGCCTTGCTCTGCTTCAAAACCCTTTAGGCTTTCTTCAAATAACTGCGCAAAATTTTCTGACATACTAAATACGTCTCATAAATTGATATTCCAATTAGCAACCATGCTGCATGGGGTAGTTAAAAAAACACCGGCGTCCTGCCAGCGCATTAAAAATATTAGGCTAAGCGCGATTTTTCGAGCTTACCTGAAACCACTGCGTCATTAAGTATTGCCATTACATTTGCAAATACTTGTTGCGCATCCAGTTCGGTCGTATCAATCACGATTGCATCATCTGCTGGAACAAGCGGCGCCACTTCGCGATTCATATCGCGATCATCACGGGCCATAATATCCTGGAGCAGACCACTTAGTGTAACATCTAGCCCTTTAGCATTCAACTCTAAGTATCGTCTGTTAGCACGTTCTTCTGCACTGGCAGTGAGATACAATTTTATTTCCGCATCAGGAAATACGACGGTGCCCATGTCTCTACCATCAGCGATTAAACCTTGTTCACTTCTAAATGCACGCTGGCGGCGCAACAGAGCTTCACGAACGCGCGGTAACGCTGCTACTTTCGATGCTGCAGAACCTACTTTTTCGTCACGAATTGTGCTACTCACATCCTCTCCCTCTAAGATGACTTTACTCTTCTTAGTAGTCGGATCGATGAGAAACTGTACGTCTAAATTGGCTGCAAGTGGCACCAAAGCTTCTTCATTGTCCAAAGCGATTTGATGGTGAAGTGCAGCGAGGGACAATACACGGTATATAGCGCCGCTGTCCAAAACATCCCAATTTAGCTTTTCGGCTAACAAGCGACAAACGGTTCCTTTGCCTGATCCACTTGGGCCGTCTACGGTGATAACTGGCATAGATGCCGGCATTTAAACCTCCTGAAATGCTCACCTGAAATAAATCGCGAGTATTATACGCAAGTTAAATGAATTTATCCTTAGTTACATGTAACTTTTTGTTAGATAGGCACTAAAACATGATGTTTAGAGCTGTTTTAGAAACAGCTCTAAACAAAATAAATCGGCGATTAAACGCTGATAGACGCGAGCACGTCAAAGTAGGTAGGAAAGGTCTTCGCAGTACAACCTGGGTCGTTGATTATCACTTCATGTCCACCTACCGCTACCATCGAAAAGCACATCGCTATACGGTGATCATTGTAAGTATCGATATCAGTTAGATGGATTGTGCTAGGTGGCGTGATCTCGATAAAGTCATGCCCTTCAACAACCTCTGCGCCAATTTTTCTAAGCTCAGTCGCCATTGCTGCTAAACGGTCGGTTTCTTTCACACGCCAGTTATAGATATTTCTAATTGCTGTAGGTCCGTCAGCAAAAAGCGCAACGGTTGCTAACGTCATCGCCGCGTCGGGGATAGCGTTCGCGTCAATATCTACGCCTCTTAATGCACCTTTACGTACAACTAGTTTTTCGTCATGCCAGTCAATCTTAGCACCTACTTGCTCCATAACTTTGGCAAAATCGATATCACCTTGTACGCTTTGCTTGCCTACACCATTGATTTCAACTTCACCGCCAGCAATCGCCGCTGCTGCTATGAAATAAGACGCTGACGACGCATCTCCCTCAACCATAATACGCTTAGGCGATTGGTACGTTTGGCCGCCCTTTACGCTGAACGTTTGATAATTATCATTGATCACGTCCACACCAAAGTGCGCCATTACGCCAATCGTTATATCGATATAGGGTTTGGAAACCAGTTCGCCTTTTATGCGAATACAGGTATCACCGGCAAACAATGGTGAAGCCATCAGCAAAGCAGTTAAAAACTGACTGGATATACTACCGTCTATTTCCACTTCACCACCACTTAGGCTTTCGCCATTAATACGCAGTGGCGGGTAGTCTGGATTTTTTAGGTACTGAACATCTGCGCCCAACGCTTGCATCGCGTCAACTAAGTGACCAATTGGACGCTCTTCCATGCGAGGTTCACCAATGAGTTCATACACACCTTGTGTTGCTGCAAGTACAGCTGTTAGAGGTCGGTATGCAGTGCCAGCGTTACCTAAAAACAAAGGCTGTTGCGGCGTTTGCAGCTTACCTGCACACCCTTTTACGGTCGCTACCGTTTTATCCTGATTTAATGTGACATCAACTCCCATTTGCTCAAGCGCACCTATCATGTGGCGGATATCGTCACTATCTAGCAGGTTATGTACCTCGGTAGTTCCCTCTGCAAGTGCAGCAAGTAGTAAAATACGGTTAGATAAACTTTTAGAGCCAGGCAAAGTAACGCTACCTGACACTTTGGAAATAGGTTTAAGTGTTAACTGTTCCATTAACTATGCTCCTTGGCAAATTTATCCATAAACTCAACCAACGCTTGTACACCTTCGACTGGCATTGCATTATATATGCTTGCTCGCATCCCGCCCACTAAGCGGTGCCCTTCTAGAGCAACCAGCCCAGCTTGTTCCGCCTGTGCCAAGAACAGCTCATTCAAGCTATCACTTTTTAGCCAAAATGGCACATTCATCAAAGAGCGACAATGTTTGGCAACCTTATTGCTATAGAACTCAGAGCTGTCGATATAATCGTACAAAATAGCCGCTTTTTTCTTGTTATGCGCTTCCATTGCTGATACGCCACCCATCGCCTCAAGATGCTTGAAAACTTCAGCGGCCAGATACCAAGCAAACGTTGGTGGTGTGTTATACATACTGCCTTGTTTAGCTTCAATGGTATAATCAAGAATTGATGGGCGAGGCAAACCTTCACGCGCTAATAAAGTCTTTCTCACAATGACGATACACAAACCTGAAGGGCCGATGTTTTTCTGCGCTCCAGCATAGATAATATCAAAGTCGTCCACGTTAATTTCACGAGACAAAATGACCGATGACATATCCGCCACAATAGGTGCACTATCATGCTTTGGTACGTCAAAAATCTCAATACCATCAATTGTTTCGTTAGGGCAATAGTGAATATAAGCTGCTTTTTCTGGTAAATGCCATTGTGCGACAGGTTGAATATCAAATACCCCGTCCTTATCTGTACGAATATTTATACTCTCTACAGCAGTAAACTTAGCACCTTCTTGGCTTGCGCCACTTGACCAAATACCATTTTCTACGTAGATGCCAGGCAACCCGTCAAGATGCAAATTAAGCGGCACCGCTGCAAATTGCCCTCTTCCACCACCATGCATAAACAATACTTCAAACTCATCTGAGATATTCATCAAACGACGAAGGCTTGCTTCACACTCTTCTACCATTGCCAAAAATGGTGCAGAGCGATGACTTATTTCCATGACCGACACACCCAGATTCTGCCAATCTAAAAACTCTTGTTGTGCTTTTTTCATTACCTCTGGTGGTAACATCGCAGGACCCGCACAAAAGTTATATACCGTCATTTTCCTCATTCCTAAACAACATAAAATTCATCAATAAAAAAAGCGGCCGAAGCCGCTTTAGTTAACTTTATTCACTCGGTGAGTCATCTGTACTCACTGGTGTGCCCTCAGTATCTGGTAGCTCAGTACCTTCACCGTCGGGAAGCTCTTCAACTGCTATTTCCTCGATACGTTGTAAACCAACTACTTGCTCGTCGTCAATAGTTCTGATCAAAATAACACCTTGCGTGTTACGACCTACCGTTGAAACTTCACTGACTCGGGTACGCACTAATGTACCACGGTTAGAGATCAGCATTATTTCGTTACTGTCATCAACTTGAACAGCGCCAACAACAGCGCCATTGCGTTCGCTAACTTTTATTGAGACAACACCTTGTGTCGCACGGCTCTTAGCTGGATAGTCTTCCAATGGTGTACGTTTACCGTATCCATTCTCTGTTACCGTGAGAATGGCACCGTCTGTTTTAGGGACAATCAGTGAAACCACCTTCACGTCATCAGGCATCTTAATACCGCGTACACCCGTAGCTGTACGGCCCATCGGACGTAAAGCTAACATTTCTTCCCCAGTTTCTGGGTCTATTTTCACTTCGCCCGTTTCTGAGTCGCGTAACTTTTCGTTAAAGCGCACGACTTTACCGTGGTCAGTAAATAACATGATGTCATTACTTCCATCTGTAATATCAGCACCTATTAAGCAATCACCTTCATTTAGATTAATTGCAATAATACCGCTGGCGCGTTGACGGCTGTAAGCTGTCAAAGGTGTTTTCTTAACTGTACCGTTCGCAGTTGCCATTAATACGTATTTATCTTCTTCGTACTCACGTACAGGCAAGATAGTAGTAATGCGTTCATCCGCTTCAAGTGGCAACAAGTTAACGATTGGCTTACCACGTGCTGCACGTGATGCTAACGGTAGCTGATAAACCTTCAGCCAATACATACGACCAGCCGTAGAGAAACACAGAATCGTATCGTGCGTATTAGCAACCAACAATCGCTCTATGAAGTCTTCGTCTTTCATTCGCGTCGCTGCTTTACCTTTACCACCTCGACGCTGCGCCTCATAATCGCTTAGCGGCTGATACTTCACATACCCCTCATGAGATAAGGTAACAACCACATCTTCTTCGTTGATCAAGTCTTCAAGGCTGATATCGTGTGCTGCTGCACTGATCTCAGTGCGACGCTCATCACCGTAGGTTTCTTTGATGATCACAAGCTCATCACGGATAACTTCCATCAAACGCTCTGGCGAAGAAAGAATGTAAAGTAGCTCTGCGATAAGGTCTAATAGCTCTTGATATTCAGCAAGGATCTTCTCGTGCTCAAGACCCGTTAGCTTATGTAGTCTTAAATCAAGGATTGCTTGCGCTTGCTGCTCTGACAAATGATATTGGCCGTCGCGAATTCCAAGCTCTGCATCTAACCAGTCTGGGCGAGCCACATTGTCTTCACCTGCTTTTTCAAGCATAGTTTTAACCGTGCCTAGCTCCCAAGGACGTGCAATCAAAGCTTGTTTCGCTTCAGCTGGGCTTGGAGATTTGCGGATCAGTTCAATGATAGGGTCTATGTTTGCAAGCGCAATCGCTAAACCTTCTAGGGTATGCGCTCTATCACGTGCCTTGCGTAGATCGAACACGGTACGACGTGTAACCACTTCACGACGGTGAACAATGAAGGCTTCAAGCATTTCTTTTAGGTTGAAGCACTTAGGCTGATTGTTATCAAGCGCAACCATGTTCATACCAAACACAGTTTGTAGCTGTGTTTGAGCATATAGGTTGTTAAGGATCACTTCCCCAACTTCACCGCGCTTAATTTCAATCACAATACGCATACCGTCTTTGTCTGACTCATCGCGTAATGCACTGATACCTTCGACTTTTTTCTCTTTTACAAGCTCTGCAATCTTTTCAATCAAGCGAGCTTTATTCACTTGATAAGGGATCTCGTGAACAATGATGGTCTCGCGACCCGTTTTCTCGTCTACTTCGATTTCCGCTCGGGCGCGAATATAGATCTTACCACGACCCGTTTTGTAAGCTTGCTCAATGCCTTTTTTACCATTGATAATCGCCGCTGTCGGGAAATCTGGGCCTGGGATATATTCGATTAGCTCTTCAATGCTCAAATCTGGGTTTTGAATCAACGCCAGACAGCCATTGACTACCTCGGTTAAATTATGAGGTGGAATGTTGGTAGCCATACCAACCGCAATACCCGACGAACCGTTTACTAATAGGTTTGGAACTTTGGTTGGAAGTACGTCAGGAATTTGCTCTGTGCCATCGTAGTTTGGTACGTAGTCTACCGTTTCTTTCTCAAGATCGGCCAGTAGCTCATGTGACATTTTCGCCATACGAACTTCGGTATAACGCATTGCCGCCGCAGAGTCACCGTCAACGGAGCCGAAGTTACCCTGACCATCTACCAGCATGTAACGTAAAGAAAAGGGTTGTGCCATACGTACTATGGTATCGTAAACTGCACTGTCACCATGTGGGTGATATTTACCGATTACGTCACCGACAACACGCGCCGACTTCTTATAAGGCTTATTCCAGTCATTTTTTAATTCGTTCATGGCGAACAATACGCGGCGGTGTACTGGTTTTAAACCATCACGAACGTCGGGTAATGCACGGCCAACGATAACACTCATCGCATAATCTAAATACGAGTTTTTGAGTTCATCTTCGATATTGACTGGGAGGATTTCATTGGCGAGATCAGTCATTTGATTCCACTTTCCTTCAGTGTCTACCTCTTTTATGTCACACTATCGCATGGCGAAGAGGTTGAGTTATTATTAATTCTGAATCGCCATGCTAACACACTTTTAAACAATTTACAGGCGCAAAGTTTTAGTGATTTTAATCTGACCCCTCTTATAATGCGCTCAGATTAACGAGGAAGTTTTTTATGACCGAACATCAAAATGTAGACCCACAGGAAATAGCAAAGTTTGAAGAAATAGCAGAACGTTGGTGGGATCAAGAGGGCGAATTTAAACCATTACACGATATCAACCCACTGCGCTTGGACTTTATTAATGATAAGTGTCACGGCTTATTTGATAAAAAAGTGCTCGATGTAGGTTGTGGCGGCGGTATTTTGACAGAAAGTATGGCAAAGCTTGGCTCACATGCCCATGGTATAGATATGGGACAAGAGCCACTTAACGTCGCCAAGCTTCATAGTTTAGAATCCGGCGTTAAAGTAGAGTATCAACGCGTTCCCGCCGAGGAGTTTGCAAAGCAGCATCCGGAATCTTTTGACGTTGTTACTTGTATGGAAATGCTTGAACACGTCCCCGACCCTGCCTCAATCATCGCAGCCGTTGCCAAACTGGCTAAACCCGGTGCCAGCGTATTTTTTTCAACATTAAATAAAACCACTAAAGCCTATTTGATGGCTATTGTTGGCGCAGAGAAATTACTTAAGCTTGTTCCAGAAGGCACACACGACCACGGCAAGTTTATTCGTCCATCCACACTTATCAACTGGGCAGAACAAGTTGGCTTAAAAGTGCGAGGCAGCGCCGGAATAAGCTACAACCCAATCAGTAAAACGTTTACGCTCAGCAACGATGTGAGTGTTAATTATCTGCTTCATTTTGAGAAACTCGCATGATCCAAGCTGTAATTTTTGATTTAGACGGGACCTTGCTTAACACCTGCGATGATTTAGGTGCTGCATTAAACCACACTCTTGAATCCCACGGCCTACCGCCTGTCAGTAAAGAGATATACAGCCCAGCAATATCTAACGGCGTAAAAGCACTACTTGAGGTTGGCTTCAAAGACACACTCATCCAACATGACGAGCAACGCCTTCGCCAAAGTGTGCTTGACTACTACGCGCAAAATATTGCCGTACATAGTCATTGCTTTGCTGGCATCGCTCAATTACTTAATGCGTTGAGTAGTAGAGGAATTAAAGTCGGCATAATGACTAACAAACCGACCTTTTTAACCATGCCACTGCTTGAGTGTATAGATGAATTAAAACAGATTGAAGTTGTGGTGTGTGGAGACACATTAGACGAGGCCAAACCTTCACCAAAACCGTTGTTGCATGCAGCTCAACAATTGGCCGTCGATCCACAACATTGCTTTTATGTTGGGGATGCAGCAAGAGATATTGAAGCCGCAAAAGCAGCTAACATGCGCTCTGTCACTGCTCTATGGGGGTACGTACCGAGTCAGGAAGTGGCACTAAGTTGGAATGCGGATCTGAATTTAACTAACCCAGAATCGCTAATTGCACATATATAGTGCAAAACTATGTTGCGAGGCACTATATCTTGTGCCTTGTAACTAAAACCTACACAAGTTGAATATAAAAAAATCAGTTAGAATTTTTTTTGAAATTGATAAAAAAACAAAACATCTTGGTTGATTTTTTTATGGTGTGTTTAGCTGTAAAACCTCAAAGGTTAATAGCCACTAACAGGAGCCGATTATCCCTAAGTTATCCACAATTGTGGCCAAGTTGTTCTATTGCAAATTTAGCTCATCCACACTATCTTGTGATCCACGGTAAGCCTATCACCATATATAGTGGTGAATAGATAAACAAAAGTGTGAACCGTGCGTTTACCATAAAAATACAATTCCGAAGGAATACAGGCGCAACTATGAACCAACAGTTATCTGTCAGCAAAAGAAACGGCCGCAAAGAGCCGCTTGATCTAGATAAAATCCATCGCGTGATCACTTGGGCCGCCGAAGGCCTCAGCAATGTTTCAGTATCACAAGTTGAGTTAAAGTCCCATATTCAGTTTTATGACGGTATTCGCACCGAAGACATTCATGAAACGATTATTAAAGCTGCTGCTGACTTGATAGATAAGGATTCTCCTGATTATCAGTATCTAGCTGCGCGCCTTGCTATTTTCCATTTGCGTAAAAAGGCATATGGCCAATTTGAGCCTCCACGTCTGTATGATCACGTAACCAAGTTAGTAGAAGACAAGCGTTACGATCCTCATCTACTGGTTGATTACACAGAACAAGAATTAGATGAGTTAGACAGGTATATTGATCATAGTCGTGATATGAATTTCAGCTATGCCGCGGTTAAGCAGCTTGAAGGTAAGTATCTGGTTCAAAACCGTGTCACTGGCGAGATTTATGAAAGCGCGCAGTTTTTATACATCTTGGTTGCCGCAAGCCTATTCTCTGATTATCCAAAAGAGACACGCCTTGACTACATCAAGCGTTTTTACGATGCGATTTCTTTATTTAAGATTTCATTACCTACGCCAATTATGGCGGGCGTACGTACACCAACGCGTCAATTCAGCTCATGTGTATTAATTGAATGTGGTGATAGTCTAGATTCAATCAATGCGACCTCGTCTGCAATTGTAAAATACGTCAGTCAACGTGCTGGTATTGGTATCAACGCGGGTAGAATCCGCGCGTTAGGTAGCCCAATCCGCAATGGTGAAGCGTACCACACCGGCTGTATTCCTTTTTATAAGCATTTTCAAACGGCAGTTAAAAGCTGTTCACAAGGTGGTGTACGCGGTGGAGCTGCTACTTTGTTCTATCCACTTTGGCACCTTGAAGTAGAAAATCTACTGGTACTAAAAAACAACCGAGGTGTAGAAGAGAACCGCGTTCGTCATCTTGACTATGGCGTGCAGTTTAACAAGACCATGTATTCTCGTTTAATCAAAGATGAGTACATTACTTTGTTTAGCCCGTCGGACGTTCCAGGCTTATACGATGCATTTTTTGAAGATCAGGATAAGTTCGAGTCTTTATATGTTCAATACGAACAAGACGAGTCAATTCGTAAGAAACGCATAAAAGCCATTGAGTTGTTCTCAATGTTTGCTCAAGAGCGTGCGAGCACAGGACGTATTTACCTACAAAACGTAGACCACTGTAATACTCACAGCCCGTTTGACTCAAAGGTAGCACCTATTCGTCAGTCTAACCTGTGCTTAGAAATCGCGTTGCCAACTAAGCCGCTAAATAATGTCAATGATCCAGATGGCGAAATTGCATTGTGTACCCTATCAGCCTTCAACTTAGGCGCGCTTGAGTCACTTGATGAGCTTGAAGAACTGGCAGAACTTGCTGTACGCGCTTTAGATAACTTACTAGATTTCCAAGATTACCCAGTTCCTGCAGCCGAAAGCGCAACGATGGGTCGCCGTACCTTAGGGATTGGTGTTATCAACTACGCTTACTACCTTGCCAAGAATGGTGTTAAATATTCTGACGGTAGCGCAAATGGCTTGACGCACCGTACATTTGAAGCCATTCAATACTACTTGATGAAAGCATCAAATGAACTGGCAAAAGAGCGTGGTGCTTGTCCATTGTTTAATGAGACCACTTATTCTCAAGGCATTATGCCAATTGATACCTACAAGCGTGACCTTGACAAGATTTGTGAAGAGCCGTTGCACTTAGATTGGGATGCACTACGTGAAAATATCAAAGCTCATGGCATGCGTAATTCAACGTTATCAGCATTAATGCCTTCGGAGACATCGTCGCAAATCTCCAATGCAACCAATGGCATTGAGCCTCCAAGAGGCCACATTAGTGTTAAGGCCAGTAAGGATGGTATATTAAAGCAAGTTGTGCCTGAGTACGAGCGTTTGAAAGACAACTATGAGCTACTTTGGGATATTCCATCGAATGATGGCTATCTTGGCTTAGTTGGTATCATGCAAAAATTTGTTGATCAAACTATCTCAGCTAATACAAACTACGACCCAAATAAATTTGAAGGCGGCAAAGTACCAATGAAGCTGCTACTTAAAGATTTACTGACAGCGTACAAGTTGGGTGTTAAAACGCTTTATTATCACAACACTCGTGATGGCGCATCAGACGCACAAGATGAGCTAAAAGCTCAGGCAGAAGATGACGATTGTGCAGGCGGCGCTTGTAAAATATAAGTTTTTAGCGGGTCATTTGGCCCGCTGTTTTTGGTATTGAGTATAAAATCTATGTCTTATTCTACTTTTAGCAGAAATCATAATGATCAGTTAAAAGAACCCATGTTCTTTGGCCAAACCGTCAATGTTTCTCGTTATGATCAACAAAAATACCCTATTTTCGAAAAGCTAATTGAGAAACAGCTTTCTTTCTTCTGGCGTCCAGAGGAAGTCGACGTCAGTAAAGACCGACTTGATTTTCAGGGCCTACCTGAGCATGAAAAGCACATTTTTTTGAGCAACCTAAAATATCAAACACTACTTGATAGTGTTCAAGGCCGCTCGCCAAATGTTGCCCTGCTGCCAATTGTTTCGTTACCTGAGCTTGAAACTTGGATTGAAACTTGGGCATTTAGTGAAACAATTCACAGCCGTTCTTACACGCATATTATCCGCAACGTTACTCAGTCACCTGAGGTTATTTTCGATGACATCGTTACCAATGATAGAATTAATCAACGTGCAGATGCTGTAACTCGTTACTATGATGAGTTAATCGAGAAGGTCTCTCTATACAATCTGTATGGTGAAGGTAAGCACGAAGTCAACGGTCAAACCGTTCTTATCAACCTGTTTGAGCTGAAAAAACTGCTGTATCTATGCATTATGTCAGTGAATATCCTTGAAGCTATTCGCTTTTATGTCAGCTTTGCTTGTTCATTTGCCTTTGCAGAGCGCGAGCTAATGGAAGGTAACGCCAAAATCATTAAGCTTATAGCTCGTGACGAAGCACTGCATTTATCTGGCACACAGCACATTTTAAACATTATGCAAGATGGTAAAGACGACCCTGAAATGGCCATCGTCGCTGCGCAGTGCCAAGAACAAGCCATCCACATGTTTGTTGAAGCAGCGGAACAAGAGAAAGAATGGGCTGAGTATTTGTTTAAAGACGGCTCAATGATAGGACTTAACAAGGATATCTTGTGTCAGTACGTCGAGTACATCACTAACGTTCGTATGTCAGCCGTTGGCTTGCCCGCACAGTTTGCAAATAAATCTAATCCTATTCCTTGGATCAATGCATGGTTGGTTTCTGATAATGTGCAAGTTGCGCCACAAGAGGCTGAGATCAGCTCATATCTAGTTGGCCAAATTGACTCAGAAGTTGACGCCTCTGATTTTGGTGATTTTGACTTGTAATGGGTGATACACCAAGTCGAAAAATTACTGTAAGTAACCATACTGAGCCGCTTGAATTTGCGGCTCAGTCATCTTCACTACTCGAAACGCTTGAACAAGCAAATATTGAAGTTCCCTATCAATGTCGAGAGGGTTTTTGTGGCGCTTGTCGAGCAAAATTAGAATCGGGTGAAGTCGTTTACAATCAAGAACCTCTAGCCTTTGTCAGAGATGGTGAAGTATTGCTTTGTTGCACCAAGCCTTTGACCGACATAAAGCTCACTCTTATTTGAATGGACCTATCAATTTGCTATGTGCTACCAGTAAAGTTTAGCTGGCCGCCAACGCTCTTCACTGCTAATATCATTTTCAGGAACAATTAGCACCAAAGCCTGTCACATATCGCCCTGTGCATGTTGATGCTCCTTAATCAACGGTAACGTGGCGACTTTTCTAAAAATGCAAAGCAAGGAGCCCCGCAATGCAACAACGCACCATTAAAAATACCCATGCATCTATCCAACAAGGTGTCGCTAAAGCTGACGGAACATTATCAATCTCAGCTCAAACGTTAACGTTTGAACCGTTTAATCATGAGCGAGGGTTAGGCCCCTACACGATTGAGCGTGCTAAAATTGTAAAAGTAGAAAAGTGTACCGGAACAGGTGGCGGTATCCTACCAATAACATACAGTGCTATCAGAGTCATACTTGATGATAATCACAGCTATGAATTCATTCTAGCCAATTCTGAGCTGTGGCTTGAAACACTATCCAACTAAATAGATTACCAACGTTTTTAGGTTTAAGCGGTTCAAAGTCCAACAAAGGTGAGCAATATGATAGAACAAGTCTTAGCATTTTGGTTTGCAGAAATTGAGCCTAAGCAGTGGTGGCAGAAGGATGCTGAGTTTGACGCATTGATCAAGCGCCGTTTTGGAGACTTACATATCCAAGCGAGTCGCTCTGAGCTTTTTAACTGGCGCACAACAGCACAAGGAAGCCTTGCAGAAATCATTGTTCTGGACCAATTTTCAAGAAACATTTATCGTGACACACCTTTGGCTTTTGCTTGCGATCCGCTCGCTCTAGCGCTTGCACAAACAGCTATCGAAAAAGGCTTTGATAAAGAGCTTCCTGATCAGCAACGCAGTTTCGTCTACCTGCCTTTTATGCATAGTGAATCACCAAGCATACACATTCAAGCCGTTAAGCTATACCAGGCGCTTGGCAATGAGCAAAACCTTGAGTTTGAACTAAAACACCAAGCGATTATTGAAAGGTTTGGTCGATACCCTCATCGTAATGCTATTTTAGGTCGCTCTTCTAGCAAAGAAGAACGAGTATTTTTGCAACAGCCAAACTCCAGTTTTTAACTGTGCGTTAAGTCGTATAGCTATCAATTAAACATGTTATACAATCACCTAACTGTATGGAAAACAAGCAAAAAGATTCTAGTGTGAATACTTTTAGAGCAATCAGACAATATTTATACAAATATATTTGATGTTTCCGATAGCGGTATTACAATGCGCACTCTTCATTATTTACAAGGATTCAAAAGTGAAAAAATCTGTATTGCCTGTTATTTTCTTATCTACGCTATCGCTCGCATCTACAGCTCAAGCAGAACAAGCTGATAATCAGTGGTTCTGGGGAGCAAATATTAGCTCTGATAGTATCGATTCTGGTATCGAAAACATTGGTTCTGAGAAAGCAGCGGGCTTTGGGTTGTTTGTTGGTAAGCAATTCAACGAACACTGGTCGGTTATGGGCGGTTATAAAAAGTTTGGTAGCCCTACCTACAACATTCACAATGTATGTGTAACTGGTTTTGGTCCATCTGAAACACTCTGTAGAGCAATTAATATCGATTTAGATCTAAACTCACTCTACGTAAAGTCTAGACTTAAAAATACATTCGACAACGGCTTTATGGTATTCGCTGATATAGCAATCAACTCATGGAACGCTGATGCAACGGCATCGTACGCAGGTTACGCGGGCTCTGGCGATGTTTCAGGCAACGATTTTAGCTTTGGCGCGGGTGTTGGTTATCAAAACGACCGTCATGAGTACACCTTAGGCTTTGAAAGCTACGACTTTGATGGCACCGATATCACTTCTATCAGTGTTAGCTATTCATATAGCTTCTAAGCTGCTTAATATTTAGGGTGGTTGTGCGCTGCCCTAAACACATCTTAATTAGATCAGCTTCGATGCGTGAGTTTCATAATATTCAAATTTATCACTGACGCTGATCTGGTTTTGTTCAATCACAATATCCCAATGCAAACTCCGGCTTAGCGCGGAACTCAAAGAGTTAATAAAATCGGATTCGAGTTCAAAAATACTAAGATTCTCTACATAGCTCAAACGTTCTTTTACCGCCTCAAACCATTCCGGATCCTCCTTTATCAATAGTACTAATTTTTGGAATTGTTTTGATAAGCGAACGATTTCTTCTAGTTCCAACGGACACGCGTATAGCGCTACGGTAATATACCCTTGCTCATCTTCGAGCCACACGTCTGGCTTTTGTTTTTCTGCCATATTATTCATATGCGCACTTTGCTCATACGAAAGTGCACAGTAGCCGAGCAGTTTGAGTACAAAGTGCTCTAATGTTTCTGCTTTTTGCAATGCGGTTGTAAACACTTCCTGATGATTCGCATGATGATATAAATCAGCTACATTCAAGCGAGCCTTGAACACAAATGGTTTAGCCATAATCGGTACCCTAGTCCTTCATTCACTCTAACTATAGGAGTTATGATCACAATCGCAATAAATTTAAAAGCTATAATATAACATTATTGAATCTAAATAATTGCGGTGTTATATTATAACAACGCTAAACATTCACATTCTAATACAAGTCGAAGATCATGATTAAGCAGTCCCTAATAAGTAGTGCCATTGTTTCCGCTTTGTTTTCAACCTATGCAATTGCAGGTGATGTAAAAGGTAAAGTTGTAGATCACAACAACCAACCTGTCAGTGGTGCTAAAGTTCATTTACATGGTAAAACTCAATCTGTAACCAGCGACAAAAACGGCCAATTTACAATTGCCGTTGATGCTGATTCTCAGCTACATGTAACCAAAAATAACTATATTGATGAACGTATAAACATCACTGAAGACAACGGCTTTGTTACCGTGCAGCTTAAGCCAAGTGCGGTAGAAAGCATCGTAGTGTTTGCGTCTGCCCTGCACAAAAATAACGTAGAAATGGCCTCACCGGTATCGGTCCTTGGGGGCGATGAGCTAAAAAATGCTGCTAAACCAACACTAGGTGAAACGTTAAAAGGTATTCCCGGCATCAATGCTAGTTATTTTGGCCCTGTATCTTCAAGCCCAATCATTCGTGGCCTAGATGGCCCTCGTGTGAAAATCACCCAAAATGGCTTAGATAGTAGTGATGCATCGCGTGTCGGACCCGATCACGCCAATACCAATGACAGTTTGTCAGCGCAACAAATCGAAGTATTACGTGGACCTGCAACCTTGCTTTATGGTTCTGGTGCCATTGGTGGCGTAGTAAACGTAGTTGATAATCGCATCCCCAGTGATGTGATTGAATCACTTAATGGCGCTGCAGAGTACAGTCATGATAGCGTTTCTAACACGAATACCTATGCTGCGTTATTAGAAACCGGTAAAGATGGCTTTAATTTCCATTTTGATGGTGTAAAACGTAAAGGAGGCGACTATGAAACACCTTCTTTTGAGCTACCTTCAGAGGAGCATGAAGAACACGGCGAGCACGACGGACATGAAGATCACGCCGACCATGCACAAGAGTCTCACGATGAACACGCTGAACTTGCAAACCGTGTAGAAAACACCTTTATTGACTCTCAACAAGTTAATTTTGGCACCAGCTATATCAATGAACATGTCACTGTCGGTCTTTCTTTCGGTCGCATCGATACAGATTATGGGATCCCTGGGCACAGCCATGCTCATCATGAAGAGCATGACCACGAAGAAGCACATGCAGAAGATGACAACGACATGCACGTCGACGAGGGTCATGATGAACATGACGATGAGAATGTATTTGCTCGTGTAAAACAAGATAGATGGCAGGCACTTTTTAACTACGCACTGCACGACCAATGGATTGAAGCTATCAGTGTTCGAGCTGGTTATACCGATTATACGCACAGTGAAATTGAAGGTGGTGAAGTTGGTACAACCTTCAGCAATAAGTCCAGCGAATTACGCGCAAATGTAGAGCACAAGTTTGGACAATGGCACGGCATTCTTGGCTATCACTACAGTGACAGCGACTACGCCGCACAAGGTGAAGAAGCATTTACGCCTTCAACAACTACAAAATCTCACGCCGTCTATTTGCTTGAAGAGCGCACCTTTGGGGATTTCACACTAGAGCTAGGCGCGCGTATAGAAGACTACCAATTATCTAGCCATATCATTGAAGCTGAACACCACGAACATGATAGCCATGATGAAGAGCATCACGATGATCATGATGAAGATGTTCACGCCATGACCGAAATTGACTATCAGCTTGATATCACAAATATCAGTGCCTCTGTGGGTGGCGTTTATCACTTTCAGGACGGCCACAATGTAGCTGTTAATGTTTCACGCTCTGAACGCGCGCCTTTAACCGCAGAGCTACTAGCGAATGGTATTCATATTGCCACTGGCACCTATGAGTTAGGACTTGGCTATCATATCGAAGATGGCGAGGTTCACTTTGAACCTGAAGATATCAAGCAAGAGACTGCGACCAATATTGACTTAAGCTTACGCCGCTTTATTGGCAATTTTGGTTATACCATTAATGTATTTTACAACGACATTGATAACTACTATTACCAACAAAGCACTGGCCTTATTTTTAGCGAGGCACACGGTATTGAAGTTGCAGATCACGAACATGAAAACGCTTTACCCGTATTCCAGTTTAGAAGTAATGATGCCGAGCTTTATGGCATAGAATTAGATGCTCATTACAATATCAATGACAAAAACCGCGTTAAGGTATTTGCTGACAAACTCAGCGCTAAACTTAAAAATGGCGATTCGCTGCCACGTATCCCCAGTGACAAACTAGGCGTGAAATACGAGTTTGATTATGATGGCTTCAAAACCAACATGACAGTAACACGTTATGCCAAGCAAGATGACATCACCGCATACGAAACGGCAACGTCAGGTTACACCATTGTCGATGCAAGTGTGCAATATGATTTCAGTCACAGTGGCATAGACTTTGTTGGCTATTTGAATCTGGACAACCTCACCGATGAACTTGGTTTTGTACATAGTTCATTTATCAAAGAACAAGCTCCATTACCTGGTAGAAACGTAAAATTAGGTATTCGTGCTTACTTCTAACGCTCCATGTAATGTTGACTGTCACGCTGTATGTGCCAGTCAACATTACATTTTTTTTGCTTGTAATTCTGTGTAATAGCAATTGTAACAAAATATAACTATTATTTTACAATCCACTGTTGCAAGGAAAATATAATGAGCAAGTTGCATTTCGCCGCGGCACTGAGTGTCGTAGGACTTTTAACCGCCATCGGCTGTACAACTAACCGTCACACTGCCCCACCCGATCCAATCCAGGTCACCCCAGAGCAAGGGCAAGTCCCTGACCGCACCTGGCTAGATCAAGGTTGGAGTCAGGAAATAAGTGAAAACTTCTGGTTTACCAACCAAGGCTCACAGATCATCCCATATACTTGGTTTGTTTGGCTTGAACAAGCTGACAGCACGCAGTTATTCCGACACTCAGAACATATGGAATCCTTGCGTTACTTACCAAGTAAAGCCAGTGAAAAAAACCCTGGAGGTCTTCCTATTGGTTTTGCACGGCACAGTAATCAAACCACTGGTGAAAATTGGGTTGGCATGACCTGTGCGGCGTGTCACACCAATCAGATTGACTATAAAGGCACCAAAATTTTAGTTGATGGTGCCCCTACTTTGGCAAACTTCGTGTTGTTTTTCGACAGACTCGTAGCAGCTTTAAACAAAACACTGAATGAAGAAGCCAAGTTCGAACGCTTTGCACGTAATGTATTGGGCTCAGGTTACAATGCAACAACCAAAAACGACCTCAAGCAACGGTTGCAAGAAATTGCTTTGCAAACGGCACAGCGCCAAGCAGTCAATGCGCTACCCAAAGACTACCCACAAGATTTTACCAGCTATGCCCGACTAGACGCATTTGGTAATATTCAAAATGCTGGAACAGCATTTGCGTTAAACGATTTAACGAACAAAAACGCGCCAACGGGCCCGGTTTCATATCCATTTTTATGGGGTACACACCAGTCGGACGTTGTACAGTGGAATGCCTCAGCGCCAAACACACCTATTGTTGGCCCGTTAGTGAGAAATATTGGTGAAGTGGTTGGCGTATTTGGAGAGCTTGAAATTAAAGAAGCCCCATTTATACAAAGAGTATTTGGAAAACACGCCCGCTATAGCTCAACTGTCGACATGATAGGTTTGGGTAATCTAGAATCTTGGGTTAAAACACTGCGCTCTCCTCAGTGGCCACTTGAATACTTCCCCGCCATTGATACGGAAAAAGCCGCTAAGGGCGCAATTCTTTACAAACAAGAATGTGCTAGCTGCCACCAAGTTATTCCTCGCGATAAAGAGCACTTGGATTATATCGCAAACCAAACCTTAATTAGTGAGCTAGGAACCGACCCTGTCACCGCCAACAATGCATCGTGCCATATGGCGAAAACGCTATTTTTAGAAGGTACAAAAGAGCGCATTCTCATTGGTTCTAAATTCCAAGCGGTAGATAACGCAATTGACATTCCAGTTAATGGCGTTGTGGGCTTGGTACTCAAAGACCTCCCGCTTGCACTAAAAGCGGGTAATATTCCTGAACGCACCGATGCTAATGGCAACAAAATAAGTGTGGTTAAAGAGTTAGAAAATTTATTGGTTCAACACCTGAAAAAACGCGGCGAAAAAGCAGATGAGGTAGAAGCAGATTGCGTCGACGGCGTTTATGATGGTGGCGTGTACAAAGGCCGTCCACTGAATGGGATTTGGGCAACGGCACCGTACCTGCATAACGGCTCAGTACCTAATCTGTACGAGCTTATGAAAAAGCCTGAGCAGCGAGTAACAGAGTTCTGGGTGGGTAGTCGTGAGTTTGACCCTGTCAACGTTGGCTTTGACACAACCGCTGGACTGAATAAATTTAAAGTAAATGGAAGTGGCGGAAAAATCATGCCAGGAAATTCAAACCGTGGTCACAGTTATGGTACTGACCTAAACGATGAACAAAAATGGCAAGTTATTGAATATATGAAAACTCTTTAAGGAATAGTCGTAGGACACCGAAGTAAGGTGTCCTACCTGCCACCGTGTTTTCGCTCATATATGTTAGCCCTTCAGTAAAACCGCTTCTTTAGCTTGCCACATCGTCACTATCCATAGACACTGATATACCCATTTTATGCGTATTGATATAAAACAGACACATCATATGTATCTCTTGTGTGCGAATCACCTTCGCGAGTACATTTCAGTTTAGCCATTAACCCCCTAGAATAACCTTGTTAAACAATAACTGCACCGTGTACTTACGTGTATTTCAGACAAATGCCTAGTAAATAAATGCTACGGGCATGTCATCTCTTCAATAAACAACCTATAAAGCTCAACTTTCCCCCAAACTAAGCGTTACGTTTCATTTTTATCAAAATTGGCAAATAACCACCGAAATAGATGAAAAATAAGATACTTTGAAATTAAATTAGTTATAACTATGGAAAAAATGGTTAAACAATGCGTAAAATAAATTTACCCAAAATAGAAAAAATCAACATGGATGGTAAATGATGATTGCCAGCAGTACACAATTGCAATTTCAAACAATTACAGCAAGATACACTGGCGTCTGGCTATACGACATATTTGTATGCTTTGATACGCAAAAGGTCTATAAGCAAGCACAAGAAATACACCTTCCTGTTCTATCCTTTAGCTTGTTATGTGTGCTGCTCGAACATTCACCGAAATCACTTACCAGTGCACAATTACAGACGTTAGTGTGGAAAAATGTGGTAACGGGTGATGAAAATGTTAAACAACGTATCCGAATGCTTCGTTTAGCACTTGGGCAAACACCTGAGAATGAGTACATTAAAAATTTGCGGGGTAAAGGTTACTATGTGATGGCCCACTGCGCTGGAAGTATCGGAAAAATAAAAAAATAAGCTTTAAGAACAGTTTGCTAGGCACGGCTAGTACTATTTCAATTGCGTTTGTAGGAACCGCTTTGTGGACATTATCTACTGCTAATCTTCCCATAGCAAACAGCCCTAAAATCACTCTTAACCAAGAAAATGCAATTCTTCTTGCAAGATCACAACAGGACCTCGCATTTTGCCTCGATGGTTTCGATGACTTTATAGAGCTGCCTGATAACGATGATTTTGATATCACATTTGGCGACTTTTCTGTGACAGCATGGATAAAAACCGACTCATATGATCAGCGAGTAATAATTGATAAGCGATATGAAAACCAGATGGATACCGTTCAAGGCTATGTAATGTTTGTTGATGACGGGAAGTTAGGCTTTCAACTGGCAGATGGTATTGGTAGTTGGTATTGCGAACAAGATAATGGTGCTTGCACTACATATATTTCAAATTCATCCGTTTCAGATGGAAAGTGGCATCATGTCGCAGTTTCAGTAGATAGGGATGACCCCGACGGACTTCGTTTTTATATAGATGGACAGCCCAGCTGTATTCATGATCCGACCAAGCGAAGCGGTTCTCTTGCCAATGATATGCCTTTGAGAATTGGCAGTAGATCATCCTACCATACCGGTCTTTTTAAAGGAGCAATTGGTGAGGTCGCACTACATCATCGCGCACTCGATCAACAAGAGGTACATTTAGACTATCAAAAAGGCAATCAAAGAAGCTGTTTTAGTATTGCAAGTAACGGTGGAACAATGTCACACGACCGACACGACATAGCCGGCTTATAACATCATATTTGACGAGACTTTGCGCACCGATAGTGAAGCTTTAATAAATAGCGATGTAAGTTATATGCCTGTATTTTTGAGTGATTTTTCTTCCATCAAACCGATAAGGTTGCCGTCAGGGTCTTTCAAAAAACCTATCCACAATTCGTGATCTGGCATATTTGCACTTAATTGAGGAAAACGCTCAAGCTCTGCCCCCTTGTCCAACATTTTCCCAAATGTTGTTTCTATATCCTTTACTGAAAAATACATTATGGAGTTTTTCCCTATCTCACCGTAACCTTGGGGAGTAGTCAACATAACTCGCGTATCTCCACAGCTTAAAAACGCGAGATTATCAGAAGGTGAAAAGAGCAAGTTTAAACCAAGAATATCTCGATAAAAGCCCAGCGCTACACTGACATTACTCACAGTTATCGCTATCTGAGCCAACTTTGATATGGCGCTCATATCTTACCTATACCTGTGTTACTAGAAGGCTATTATTTTATTCTAAACACGCCGATAGCAACACAAATCGCGCCACCTACCATACCAGCCCATGCTTCAAGAGGGGTTTCTCCACTCAATGCTCTTCCAAGTTGTGATTCTGCTGAATCATAAATGTTGTAACCCCACGCCACCAAAGCAACTCCCCCAATAATGAAGATAATGCCAATAAGTTTATTATTCATCGATTTACATCCTTCTTTACGCAACTGTTAACTACTGAGTAAAGCGGATTTTTTCAATTGTGCAAATCTCCACCTTCTGCAATACAGCCACTAACAAGAAGCCAACGCGAAATATTTTAAGTATATTGTATACGTTATTCATATTGTGCTATACATTAATTCAACAATCTGGCCGGATTAATAACAAAAAAACAATAACCGGAGGAACATCCCTAATGAAATACTCAATAATTATCAGCGCATTACTAGCAGCTTCAGCAACATCAGCAGTCGCTAAAGGTAAGCCAACTCCAGATAATATTTTGCCATTGCGCCATACCTGTAGTGACACCTTGAGATTTCAAGCTCAAGATATGACAGCCACACAGTTTGATGACTCATGCGATATCGTTGGTACTGAAGAAACTTACTTTCACCAACGCCTAGAAACTGCGTGGCAGCCTGTTAGCAATGATCTTAACGATGACTTATTAATGGTGATTTTTGATGATTACCAGCAATACAATCGCTATGGTTCACGCTTTTTTGGCATCAGCACCAATAACGGCGGCATGTATATTGAAGGCAATGCGACCGATCCTAGCAATCAGGCGACCTTTTATGCCCATGAAGCTGACTGGCTCAGACCTGAATTTGCAATTTGGAATTTAGAGCATGAGTACGTGCACTATTTGGATGGTCGTTTTAACCTCAAAGGTAACTTTTCAGACTACCCACAAAATACCGTTTGGTGGAGCGAAGGACTTGCTGAGTACATCTCTTTAAAAGATAACAATGCCGATGCGGTTGCGCTCATCAACCAATCAGGACAGAACTTATCTCTCGCTACGGTCTTAAATACAGACTACAGCAACAGCACAGATCAAATCTATCGCTGGGGTTATTTAGCCGCGCGCTTCATGATGGAACGTCATATGGAGGATGTACGCGTACTTCGTAGCAATACCAGAGAAGCTGATTGGTCAGCCTATCAACAGCAGCTTTCGCAGTGGAGCAGCGCCTATGAAAGTGAATGGCAAACTTGGCTGGTGTCTTTATAACAGTTAGCCAACTCTAAATATAAATGGGCCAAGCTATGCATGGCCCATTATTCACAGATTTGATTCTTTGCTTTTCTATAGGAATACCGCATGTGCAAACCACTGTTGTTACTTACATTATTATTTAGTTTTAAAGCCTTATCGCTACCGAAACATAGTGAACTTGTTCAACTGTCTAATTTACTAAACAATAAATTGACTCAAAGTATTCAAGATTCTCGAGTAAAACTTGATGATATTCATACACTTTATGCCCCCGCCCAAGGCGTTCACATCGCATTTGAATTTAAAATTGATAACGATGAAACACCTGCACCACACATTGCTCATAGCTTTAATCAAAATGACGAGTTTGTGGCACTCAAACAGCAGCTTCGAGGTTTGTCTCACCAGATTTTTAGTCTTGAAAAGCAACACGCCATGATTTCGGATAAAGCCTCAGCAGATCAAATAACCAAACTTAAACAAGAATTGGCTCAGGCAAACCAACAAAAAACTGAGTTAGCTGAGCGATATAACGCACTGACCAACAAACTCTCTCGTCAGCATCAACGGGCTCAATTAATTACAACCGTAGAACAAATTGCAGCGAATGTTTTATGTAGTGAAACTAAGTTTGATTTGATGGCGTCGCTAGATAAGCCATTCGACGAATCAGTGGCCGTTACTCTCAATAGCTGGCCTGACAGCAAAGATAAGCAACCGCAGAGCTTGGTATGGGTGTTTTCAACTAAGGCTATCGAACAGTGTCAATCTAGCAGCTTAAGCACTGAACAATTCCTACAGCAAAAAGTCCAAGTACAGCTTTAGCATGTTCAAGTACATTTGTAAGCTAAGTTGCCGTGACGCAACGAATAACCATAAATTGGCTATTCGTTGCCCCTAACCTACTGTGCGTGCTTTATAGATATGGCTCTTAGAACGCGAGCATATGTAATAAGTTCTCCTACTTCGATCTCAACAAAATCAGGCGTATCAAATAAATATGGTAAGAGGAAGGAGTGATTAGGCAAAAAATTGAAGTTCTAACGCGATAAAGTAATATCGCATACATAAAAAAAGCCGCGGCCATACGGCACAACGGCTTTAACAACCAGAATTGTTATTATTCTTTTATAAAGCTGCTTCGAGTTCAGGTAGCACGTCAAACAAGTCAGCCACTAAACCATAGTCTGCGACTTGGAAAATTGGGGCATCTGGATCCTTGTTAATGGCAACAATCACTTTTGAGTCTTTCATACCCGCCAAGTGTTGAATAGCACCGCTGATGCCCACTGCGATATACAGATCAGGTGCAACAATCTTACCCGTTTGACCCACTTGCATATCGTTAGGAACAAACCCTGCGTCTACAGCCGCTCTTGAAGCACCAATAGCCGCGCCGAGTTTATCTGCAATACCATTAAGTAATGAGAAATTTTCACCGTTTTGCATGCCTCGGCCACCAGAAATAACAACAGGCGCAGCATTGAGCTCAGGACGCTCAGATTCTGTTTGTTCAACACCCACAAACGCACTGAGTTTGTTATCAATGTCAATTGATAGAGTTTCAATGTCACATGCGCCCTGTTCGCCTTGCGCATCAAATGCACTTGCACGAACCGTGATCACTTTTTGTGATTCATTAGACTTAACTGTGGCAATCGCATTACCCGCATAAATTGGACGTTTGAAGGTATCTGCATCAATTACGGCAATAATTTCAGAAATCTGTGATTTATCTAACAACGCCGCTGCGCGTGGAAGAATGTTCTTTCCTGTTGTTGATGCACTGGCAAGAATATGGCTGTAGCTGCTTGCAAGCTCAACAACTAAGTCTGCTGTGTTTTCAGCCAACTGATGTTCAAATGACGCGCTATCAGCAACACGCACTTTACTTACACCGGCTATCTGAGCAGCACTGTTGGCAACGTCAGCAACATTAGACCCTGCTACTAGAATTTCTACACTCGCGCCAATCGCCGCTGCTGCATTTACAACTTTTGCAGTCTCTGGCTTTAATTGGCCATTTTCATGTTCTGCAATGACTAATACGCTCATGAGATCACCTTTGCTTCAGTTCTTAGTTTTGTTACCAACTCTTCTACACTTTCAACGATAATACCCGCCTCACGTTTTGCTGGCTCTTCAACTTTCAGCAGCTCTACGCGTGGGGCAAGATCAACACCGAAAGTATCGGCAGCGATTATATCAAGTGGCTTACGCTTTGCTTTCATGATGTTAGGTAAAGATGCATAACGTGGTTCATTCAAACGAAGGTCAGTGGTTACGATAGCTGGTAAAGACAACGACACGGTTTGCAAGCCACCGTCAACTTCACGCGTAACTTGCGCCTTGCCCCCTTCAATCACCACTTTTGAGGCAAAAGTACCTTGGCTACGATTAGTTAAAGCTGCAAGCATTTGCCCAGTTTGGTTATTGTCTGAATCGATTGATTGCTTACCAAGAATAACTAACTCTGGACTTTCCTGCTCAACTAACTTAGCTAGCAGTTTAGCCACATGTAATGACTCTAATTTAGCATCTGTTTCAATATGAATAGCTTTATCAGCACCAAGCGCTAGTGCTGTTCGTAACTGTTCTTGGCATGCTTTGTCACCAATCGACACAGCAACAACTTCACTGGCTGTACCAGCTTCTTTTAGACGAATTGCTTCTTCAACAGCAATTTCACAAAATGGGTTCATGGCCATTTTTACATTGCTCAAATCAACATCACTGCTGTCTGGCTTTACTCTAGCCTTGACGTTGTAGTCAATCACTCGCTTGATTGGCACAAGTACTTTCATGGTAACTCCATCATCTGGTTATTCTTAAAGCTGACGTATACGTCAACATAATTATTTTATGGAATCAGACTACTTCCTGTTGACGTAAACGTCAACCTAAAATAACCTTACTTTAACGTAATCAAAACTAAAGCCTCTTTTTAGTTAATACACCGTCAAAACATAGTGAGGTTAAAATGGTTGAACGCGAAACCATGGAATTCGATGTAGTTGTGGTTGGCGCAGGGCCTGCTGGCTTATCTTGCGCAATCCGACTCGCACAACAGGCACAACAACAAGAAAAAGAACTGATGATCTGTGTCGTTGAGAAAGGCTCTGAGGTGGGTGCACATATTTTGTCAGGTGCCGTATTTGAGACTAAAGCACTCGATGAACTACTACCAGATTGGAAAGATAAAGGTGCCCCTGTAACCACCGAAGTCACGACTGATGAGATTTACTTGTTTAAAGATCAGGCAAGTGCCACCAGCATCCCACATATCGCCGTACCAAAAACATTCAAAAACCATGGTAACTACATTGTTTCTATGGGCAACGTATGTCGTTGGTTAGCTGAGCAGGCTGAGCAACTCGGCGTAGAGATATTCCCTGGTTTCAGCGCGCACTCTTTAATCATCGAAGATGATGAAGTAAAAGGTATTGTTACTGGCGATATGGGCGTAGATAAAGACGGTCAACCTAAAGACAGCTATATGCCAGGAATGGAACTACGCGCTAAATACACTGTATTTGCCGAAGGGTGTCGTGGTCATTTAGGTAAACAATTGATCAAGCAATTTGACCTAGATAAGGATGCAACGCCACAACACTATGGTATTGGTTTTAAAGAAATCTGGCAGATTGACCCAAGTAAGCATAAAGAAGGTACTGTAGTACACGGTACTGGTTGGCCACTTGAAAAAGACACCCACGGCGGCTCTTTCATGTATCACGCCGAAAACAATCAGGTTGTTGTCGGCTTAATCATCGATCTTAACTACAGTAATCCATACCTAAGCCCATTTGATGAATTCCAACGCATGAAACACCACCCTATTTTTGCACAAGTGCTAGAAGGGGGTGAACGCGTGTCATACGGTGCGCGTGCTATCGCGAAAGGCGGCTTCCACTCACTGCCTAAAATGCACTTCCCAGGAGGTTTACTTGTGGGGTGTGATGCCGGCACTTTGAACTTTGCCAAAATAAAGGGCAATCACACCGCGATGAAATCAGGCATGTTGGCAGCTGATTGCATTATCGAAGCCCTTGTTGATGAGCAGCCAAAAGCTGATTTAGCTAGTTTCGCTGAAAAGTTCAAGGCTAGCTGGCTATACGAAGAACTATATCAGTCGCGTAACTTTGGCCCTGCTATCCACAAACTAGGTAGAATTCTAGGTGGCGCTTATAACACACTAGATCAGAATATATTTTCAGGCGCTTTACCGTTTACATTTAAAGACACGCACCACGACCATGCGATGCTAAAACCAGCTTCTGAATGTGACAAAATAGATTATCCTAAGCCGGATGGTAAGCTGAGCTTTGACAAGCTTTCGTCGGTATTCTTATCGAATACCAACCATGAAGAATCGCAGCCATGTCACCTTAAATTGGCCGATGCCAGTATTCCAATTTCAGTCAATCTCGAAAAATATGCAGAGCCAGCACAAAGATATTGCCCAGCAAGCGTGTATGAAATCAATGAGAATGACGCTGGCGAGAAACAGTTTGTGATCAACGCGCAAAACTGCGTGCACTGTAAAACCTGTGATATTAAAGACCCTAGTCAGAATATTACATGGGTCACACCTGAAGGCGCTGGTGGACCAAACTACCCTAATATGTGATCTGACAGCTTTACAATTCTAACCCAAATTGCTGGGGGCCAAATAGGCCCCTTTTTTCTTACATCCCTCCTAGTTCAGCAAAACCTCAGATATTGCATATACTTAATCAAAAGACACAACCGTGAGTACAGGAAATGAGTGGACACTCCGAAGTAGTATTTAGATTTTTGGCCGAACCCACCGACGTTAATTTTGGTGGCAAAGTCCATGGCGGCATTGTTATGAAGTGGATAGACCAGGCGGGTTATGCTTGTGCCGCTGGCTGGAGCGGAAGTTACTGTGTAACGGTTTCGGTTGCAGGTGTACGCTTTAAGCGTCCTATTCTTGTTGGCCAGATAGTCGAGGTCTCAGCACAAATCGCCCATACGGGCAAAACCAGCATGCAAATATTCATTCGCGTTCGCTGTGGTGACCCACAAAAACAATCCCTAGTTGAAAGTAATCACTGCATCATTAGTTTTATCGCGATGGACAAAGCAGGCTACCCCGTACCAGTTCCGCAATTCAAAGCGAAAACGCAAGAACAGAAAAAACTAGAATTATACGCAATCAAGATGAAAGAAATCGCCATTGAAACCGAGTCTTTGCTGCAACGCACAATTGACGACTAGTTTGTTACGTCATCACACAACACCAAGTTTTCAGTTACCGCACAGCACTACTGGTAATGGATTAACACCCATTAACGCGCTACAATCTTGCCCGCCCTAAACAACCGAAGCAAGAGATACAGTGCAGAACTATCAGATCCAGCCAGTTGGTTTTATTCAATCCCCTTACAAACAAAAATTTGCCATACCTCGTCAACCTAGGTTGGTGCCTCAAGCAAAAGCAAAACTGGTGTTCTGCGGCGACTTTAATCGTGAAGAGTTTGTCCGCGGTATCGAAGAGTTCACTCACTTGTGGTTGCTTTTTCGATTTCATGAAACGGCCGATAAAGGTTATTCAGCACTGGTTCGCCCTCCTCGCCTTGGTGGCAATGAGCGTAAAGGTGTATTTGCAACACGGGCAACCTTCAGACCTAACGGTATCGGCATGAGCGCGGTAAAACTAGAGGGTGTAGAATACAAAAACGCTCAGCTCGCCCTATTGCTCTCTGGCATAGACCTACTAGATGGCACACCCATAGTAGATATTAAACCCTATCTACCCTATTCAGACGCTATGATAGATGCCAGCGCTGGATTTGCGGATACCCGCCCAGAAACTTTAATGACCGTAAGCTTTAGTGAGCAAGCCGAACAATTTATAGCTAAACAAACCCGCTATCCAGAATTAAAAGAATTCATTATAAACATACTCAAGCAAGACCCTCGTCCTGCCTATAAAAAGCAAAAGCAGCAAACGCAATTTTACGGCATGAGCCTGTACGAATTTAATATTCGCTGGCAAGTAGACGGTGAACACAATCAAGTGATTGAGATAACCCGAGAATAAACGCTTTGTTAAGCGCGCTGGCGCTGATAAACTACGCGCTATTATTACCAAAAACAATTACATTACGAACGGAACCATCATGCGTACCAGTCAATATATCTTGGCGACTTTAAAAGAAACGCCATCAGATGCTGAAATTATCAGCCACCAGTTAATGTTACGTGCGGGTATGATCCGCAAACTGGCCTCAGGTTTATACACTTGGCTGCCATCTGGATTAAAAGTGCTACGCAAAGTCGAGCAAGTTGTGCGCGAAGAAATGAACAAAGCGGGCGCAATTGAAATGTTGATGCCAGTTATTCAACCTGCTGATCTTTGGCAAGAGTCTGGCCGTTGGGAACAATTTGGCCCTGAACTTCTACGTATTAACGACAGACACAACCGCCCTTTCGCGTTAGGTCCAACACATGAAGAAGTGATCACAGACTTTGTTCGTAAAGAGATCAGCAGTTACAAACAATTACCTTTGACTTTATACCAAGTACAAACCAAGGTGCGTGACGAAGTTCGTCCTCGTTTTGGTGTAATGCGTGCACGCGAATTTACCATGAAGGACGCTTACTCTTTCCATTTGACCGAAGAGTGTTTAGCACAAACTTATCAGCGTATGCACCAAGCTTACTGTAACATTTTTGAGCGTTTAGGCCTTGATTATCGCCCTGTAATCGCTGACACCGGTTCAATTGGCGGGAGTGTATCGCACGAATTCCACGTTTTAGCTGAGTCTGGCGAAGATGCTATCGCTTTCAGTACAGAGAGTGATTACGCTGCAAACATCGAAAAGGCTGAAGCGCTGGCGCCTACTGAAGCGCGTCCGGAGCCTAGCAAAGAGCTTAATACTTTTGCCACGCCAGAAGCTAAAACGATTGCAGATCTAAAAGCACAGCACGGTGTTAAACCACATCGCGGCGTTAAAACCCTGATTGTGTATGGTGCGCCTGATGAAAATGAACAGCGTGGCTTAGTTGCATTAATTTTACGTGGCGACCACGAGCTAAACGAGCTCAAAGCTGAAAAACACCCATTGGTTGACTCACCACTTGAAATGGCCAAAGAAGAGGACATCTTTACTGCAATTGGCGCGCGCCCTGGTTCTCTTGGTCCTGTTGGGTTAAAAATGCCAATCGTTGTGGACCGTAGCGCTGCTGTTATGGCTGACTTTGTAGCAGGCGCAAATAAAGACGGTGAGCATTACAGCGGAATTAACTGGGATAGAGACGTTGCTGAATATGACGTGTTCGATTTACGTAATGTGGTTGAAGGCGACCCAAGTCCTTGTGGTAAAGGTACTTTGCAAATCAAACGTGGTATCGAAGTGGGTCATATTTTCCAGTTAGGCACAAAGTACTCAGAAGCAATGAATGCAGGTGTGCTGGGTGAAAACGGTAAAAACCAGATCATGACCATGGGCTGTTATGGTGTTGGTGTTTCACGTATCGTTGCCGCTGCAATTGAGCAAAACAACGACGATTATGGTATCAAGTGGCCAACAGCCCTTGCGCCATTCGAGTTGGCAATTGTGCCTATGAATATGCACAAGTCTCACCGCATTCCGGACATCGCAGAACGTTTATACAGCGAATTTACGGCCGCTGGTATTGATGTGCTGTTTGATGATAGAAAAGAGCGCCCAGGGGTCATGTTCAACGATATGGAATTACTTGGTGTGCCATTTACCTTAGTAATTGGTGAGCGTAACTTGGATAACAATCAAGTTGAGCTTAAAAACCGCCGCACAGGTGAAAAGCTGATGCTAGATATTGACCAAGCTGTTGAGGCAATTACCGCACAGATTCGCGGATAATTTATCGTTAAGACCCTCCATAAAAAAATGCAGTACCTAGGTGCTGCATTTTTTGTCTAAGCTGCTCTTACAACTACTTTGCTGAACGCCAATTCTAGCCATCCATGTGAGTCACACTTATTGGTCTAATTCTGACAGTATCAAATCGGACATATCTGCATATTCCATTTCAAGAAAATCCATGATGTCTTCTTGAACCGCTTGCCACTCACTGTCGATACTATCGGGGTTTTTCTTCATAAAAACCGTGTGTCTGGCAATCTTTAAGATACACAATAAGTCTAAACCAACACCCTCAAGCTCTCCCGAATTAAAAATACCTTCTACGTCGTGCATGTAGTAGATCACATACACCATCACTTTTGGCAGCCCCCACTGTGCAGCCAACAATGACCCTATTGTGGTGTGATTCGTTTTGTAATCAGTCATTTCTTGTGTAGCAGCACAATCCCAGCTTTGTGCTTCAGCCAAGTTTATAATGTGTTCATAATCATCAAAGTGTTGGCTAAGAATTGGCACGCCAACAAAGTGAAATAGCCCCAACATGTAGGCTTGATTTGCTAAGTTAGGTTTTTGCAGCGCATTTGCTACCAAGGATGCGCATTCGGCGATTTCGGTTTGATCTTCCCAAAATACCGCCATGCTTGAGTTGTGACCAACGGTTGCTTTGAGCGCAACGGCTTTAACTAAGGGTACCAAACGCTTAAGCCCTAGCGTCATAATCGCCTGATCAATTGACTCTATCTCTCTTGCTCGGCGAAACGCAGCTGAGTTAACAACTTGCAAAACCGCTGCTGAAATCCCCACGTCTGAATGTAAAATCTTGGCTATCTGAGCAATATTCGGCTCTGGTTTTTTGGTCTCTTGAGAAAACTGAATGAGTACCTCGGGCCTTGGTGGAATTGATACATTCTTGAGTATGCTTTTTTCTTCTTGGGTCAGTGTGATTGCCACTATGCGTATCCTTCAAGCTCGAATGAACACAATAAATAAGTTATAGCTAACCGCGCACCAATCGTCACTTTTATTTAAATATTGATAGCTACTAACAACCTAGATAAAGAATATGTTTTGAGATTGGTGCTCAGATTACTTATAGCTTTATTTACACCTTCGCAAAGTATATTTAAATGATGCGTAATCATAGGCTGGGCTAATCCATTTTGAGTCGACTCCAGCCTATGTTACTAACAAATAATGTTACTCGTTATTACACACAAAGCCACAATACCCTGCCTTATCCCAAAAAAGGCCTGATCCACAAGACATAATATAAGGTGCGTTTCCTACCGTTACGCAGTGATAGTACTTAGTACAATCTGGATGAGAAAATTTCCCTATGTCAGTACATTCCGTTATCTCTTGAACTTCTGCTACTTGTATTAAATCACGCGCTTTGGGCCGTTGAAATTGCCGTGTTTGCGTCATTGTTGAACCGTTTTTTACTTCAATATAAGTGCTCTGAACGGTGATTTGTGAACTTTGGACAGTATTATCAGGTGTTTGAGTATAGCCGTTGCAAATATAACCCACACATAAAAGTAATGCAGCAGACTTAATGCTGCCATAAATAAAGTTAACCATTGTTTGTCCTTAATATGTCTCGATAGAGCACAAAGCATTTACATTTAAATTACATTTAGCAAGTGACATTTCCATTACCTTGCTTAGCACTTTGACGTGCCATCTTGATTTCTATGCGACATACTTAAAAAGCGACTCTATTTTTTGCCAGTGCCCTGTTTTTAGCGCTTATTACTATCCATACAGACATTGCACATATCTGATTTTTATCTAAGTTTACCGCTTATAGAGTGACATTCGTTGTCGGCTGAATGACTATATCACTCACCCCAGAGTAATCAGTTATATGGAGACTTAATATGTCTTTTCGGTTAAATAAAACCTTACAATGCACGTTACTGGCGCTTTCTGTGTTGCCTGCCTTTACGCAAGCCAACACAGGCTTACAAGCAAAAGATATTTTTGAGCTGGAGTATGCAAGTGATCCACAGATCTCACCCGATGGTGAGCAGATCATTTATGTTCGCAACAGCAATGATGTGATGAAAGACGCCACAAGGCAAAATTTATGGCTGGTTGATAGTAAATCTGGCGTGCAGTCACCGCTGTTCTCTGATGAAAACCGTTACACTCAGCCAAGGTGGTCACCCAAAGGAGACAAAATAGCCTTTGTCAGTAATGTGTCGGGTAGCACTCAAATCCATGTCCATTATCTCAAACAAAATCGCACCGCCTTACTCACTCAACTAAAAACTGGGATCAGCGACTTAACGTGGTCACCGGATGGGCAATGGCTAGCATATAGCCAAAAAGTTGCCGAAAAGCCCAGTGTGATAGCTAAAATGCCAGCGCCGCCAAAAGGCGCAACATGGTCAGATCCTGCAGTCGTTATTGATAAAGCCTATTATCAGGCAGATGGGCGTGGTTTGGTAAAGCCGGGCTATCGTCAAATATTTATATTACCCAGCGAGGGCGGAACCCCGCGCCAACTTACATCGGGAGAATATCATCACGGTGGCAAGCTCGCTTGGCGTTCAGACTCTAAAGCCATTGTTTTTTCCGCAAACCGTATCTCAGATTGGGAGTACAAGGCGCTTGAAGGTGACTTATTTGAGGTGAATTTTGAAGGTAAGATCACGCAATTAACCTCAGCACCGGGTCGAGAGCACTCACCGAGTTTCTCCAAAGATGGTAAGCAATTGGCCTATCTAAGTGCGTCGGGTGAGCTTAACCCTTATCGCAACCACAAGCTCAACATCATGGATTGGCAAGCTAAAAAAAGCCAACTCGTTGCCAAAGACTTTGACCGTTCAGTACAAAATCCAAGTTGGATAGGCAACGCGAAATTGGCTATGTCATACGATGATCACGGTATGAAGAAGCTGGCAACGATTACCACAAAGGGAAAAATCACCGACCTAACAGACAGCCTCTCTGGGACCACATTAGGTCGCCCTTATTTGAGTGGCCAGTTTAGTGCTAACTTTGATGGCGATATCGCATTTACCACTGGCAGTAGCCAGCGCCCTGCTGATGTTGCACTAACCAACAGTAAGGGCAAAGTAAAACAGCTGACAAAGTTAAATGAAGATCTTCTGGCTCACAAACAATTGGGTAAAGTACACGAAATTAACTATACCTCATCTTTCGATGGCGAAAAAATTCAGGGCTGGTACATCACGCCGCCTAATTTTGACCCTGCCAAGAAGTACCCTTTATTACTTGAGATCCATGGCGGGCCTCATCTTGCGTATGGCCCACATTTCTCTGCTGAATTGCAGCGTTATGCATCTCAAGGCTACGTGGTTTTTTATGATAACCACAGAGGTAGTAGCTCCTATGGTGAGCGTTTTGCTATGTTATTGAAATATAAATACAGCTCTAAAGAAGACTTCGCCGATCACAACTCTGGCGTAGACGCAATGTTGAAAACGGGCTTTATCGATAAAAACAACTTATTTATTGCCGGTGGTTCAGCCGGAGGAATCGCCACTGCGTATGCAATAGGCTTAACAAACCGCTTTAACGCGGCGGTTGTCGTTAAACCCGTTATCAACTGGCTGAGTAAAGTACTGACCGCAGACAGTGGTCTAGTGCAGATCCCAACGCAATTTCCTGGTATGCCGTGGGAGCATGTCGATCATTACTGGCAGCGCTCACCGCTGTCCCTCGTTGGCAATGTCACCACCCCAACCATGCTTATGACCGGTGAAGAAGACTTACGCACGCCCATGGCCGAAACTGAGCAGTTTTATCAAGCGCTAAAGCATCGTAAAATTGACTCCGTACTCGTCAAAATCCCAGGGGCGCCACATGGCATTGCAGGTAAGCCGTCAAGGATGATCAGCAAAATCGAACACACACTGGCATGGTTCGAAAAATATAAAAAATAACCTTAATCGCCTATAAAAAAGCCGCGCGATGCGGCTTTCTAATCACCCTTTATGCAACACTTGAAAAATCATAGCGCCTACTCAAAAATTACAGTGCTCAAACATGTCCTCAACTTCTTCTGGCAAAACACAACTTTGCTGAGCATAACTAAAATAAAGAAATACGGGAATACATTGCCAGAACTTTTCAGGCTCATAGTGAGGGAGTAGCACGTCCTCGCTCAAACACTCAGGCTCATGCACACTTGTAAAAGGACATTCCCCTGACGTTTTTACCTCTGCTTTTTGTTTTACAAATTGTTGTATATGCGTAGTTGCTGACCCATTTTTTAGTTCAATATAAATGCTTTGAGCAGTCACTTGCGAATTTAGAGTCGTATTTTCGGATGTTTGAGCATAGCCGCTGCTGATGTAACCAACGCACAGCAGTAATGTGGCAGACTTGATGCTGCCACAAAGAAAATTAATCATCGTTCATCCTTGCAATTCTTTGCACAAAAAAACCAACACTAAACTCACATTAAGCAAGTTGAATTTACATTAGTACCTTACACTTTATAAAGTTTCACCTTGATTTTTGTGCTACGTATTTGCAAAGCCACACTGAGTATCCGCCTCATTTTTGTTTTTTGAGCCTTGAATCATAAAATCCATCTGGATGGTCGTTAAAACTGGCTGCTTTTCAACGTTATTAGCTGCAGCTTTCCATCGCCACTTAGAAAGCGCTGCAAATGTGGGTTTGTCAAATACCCCTTGCGGGTAGGACTTTTTCACCTTATGTAAGCGCCATGTACCATCACTATTAATGCCAACCACAAGGTCAACACAACCAGACAGCTGACTTTTAGCAGCATCAATTGGATACAACGGCTCGACTCTTTTTTTGGATACCCAATACTGTGCAAGTAGCTTGTTTTTGCTATCTGACGTTAAATCAATATATTTTGCTTGTTCAAGAGAGGCTGTTTGAGACGTGTCTGTTGATGTGCAAGCACCCAAAAGAATACACAAAACCGATAGTATTACTGTTTTATTCATGCTAAATCCTTATAGCTAGTTTGTTGTATAACTGATTCACCAAGGTAGAAGGTTATGCCAACTTGGTCAGTCATGATCAACGCCACTTTAAAATAGCTTTAACGAGACTACAAGCTTTTGAGTACTCAATACAATAACAACTGCCCCGGCCCATTTTAGACTCCGTATACAACCTAACTCTCACCCCTTCTCTAATCTGTCGCATTAATGTCATGGCTTGTTCATGTAAGCGCATTAATTTAACTATTATTACGCTTGAGGCTACGGACCATGACTACAACGTATTACCCGAGTATCTGGATCTCGGATGTTCATCTCGGCTACAAGGATTGCAAAGCCGACTATTTGTTAGATTTTTTAAACAGTACGCGCTGTGATGTACTCTATCTGGTAGGCGACATCGTTGACTTATGGTCAATGAAGCGTCAATTTTATTGGCAGCCCTCTCATTACAAGGTGCTTGAGTGCATTCAAGCCAAAGCGGAGTCTGGTACTCGGGTGGTCTATATTCCTGGCAACCACGATGAAACTTTTCGCAACTATGCAGGCAAAAGCCTGTTCAATGTCGAAGTGCACAAAACCTTTATCCACACCACCTCACTCGGTAAAAAATTCTTGCTGCTACATGGTGACGATTTTGACTCTGCCACACGTTATAACAAGCTAATCAGCATTGCAGGCGATACAGCGTATGACTTTTTGTTATTTTTAAATCGCTGGACCAACCGCGTAAGACGTCTTTATGGTGGCCATTACTGGTCACTGGCTTCATGGCTAAAAAATCGCGTTCATAAGGCACGTGCTGCTATTAATGCGTTCGAATCCGCCGCGATTCATGAGGCTAAAAAACAAGGTGTAGATGGCATTATTTGCGGTCATATTCATCAACCAGCCATAAAAGTACAAGACGGTATTGTGTACTGTAACGACGGCGACTGGATTGAGAACTGCACAGCCCTAGTTGAGAACAAAAATGGTCGAATTGAACTATTACATTGGTCTGACATTCAGCACGTCGTCAATGTGGTGGAGTTAAGCGAAGTCAAAAGCGCTGGTGTCAAGGCGGCCTAAAATTGCTATGTAACAAGCGCAAACTCTAAATTCGCGCTTGTTACATACTGTGATGATTAGCGGAATAATACCTCTTCTTTAGAAAACCAACGTACGCAAAATGCTAGCAGTAACGCAGCAAGTGCCACTGAGGCGATGACGATCATGCTCAGCAAACCATAATCCACCGTACCTTTGATAATTTCTTTTATCGCCAGTGCAACATTGGTTACTGGAATTAACGCGGTTTTTGCACTGAGTTCCATATTAGGCATCACAGATATAAGGATGGGTAAAAACACCCCCATGCTCAGTGGCGCCATATAATTTTGCGCTTCTTTAAACGTTCGAGCGTAGATTGATATCGCCAACACTAAGGATGAAAATATCGCTGCAATTGGCACCAGTAGCGCAAAAATTAATAAAAAATCAGCGCCTGTGACACTAGAAAAGGCCGACTTTACCGTGTCTAACTCTACAAAACCTATCGCCACAGATACCCAAACAGCCATGCTGAGTACTGTGACTGTTGCACAGGCCAAGGAACTCAGTAGCACAGTTAGAAACTTGCCTAATACCAACTGAGTGCGCGTAACTGGGGTCAGTAACAAAGTCTCTAATGTGCCACGCTCTTTTTCACCAGCGCCTAAATCAATGGCTGGATAGCTTGCGCCCATCAGAACCAACGGAATCAACAAGTAAGGAATAAAGGCCCCCAACTTTTCACCTAGATTCTCTCGCTTATCGGCGGTATCAATTTTGCTGATTTGAATCGGTTGCAAAATAGCCTGCTGCTTGGTTTTTTCAATCCCCAATGAAACTAAAGTTTGCTCGCGAAGACTGTCTGAAAATTCATTTGCTAAAGAGCGCAGTCTATCGTAAATAAAGTTGATGCTTTGCGCATCATTAAACACCACTTGCCAATTAGCTTGTTTGCCTTGGGCTAACATTTTTTCAGGGTCGTTCTCTAAATAGATACCCACATCAATAACGCCATCACGAACAGCTTGCTTCAACTGCTCAATAGACGTGAACTGTTCATTTCCATCATATTTCTTAAAGCTCTTGTGATAAAAAACCCGCTCGGCATAGGCTTGTCCGTATTGTTCATTTACCAAGTAGTAGGTATGTACCTTCTGCTCTGCTTTCAACGCTGCTTGAGAGCCTAAAAAGCCAACCAACGCCATTATCACCGGAAAAATCAGCATGGGTAGCGCCAATACAAAGAACAAGGTTTTTTTATCTCTGATAAGCTCAAGAAGCTCTTTTTTAAATACCTCAAACATATGTGTCTCCCTGTAATAGATTCATAAATGCTTGATTGAGCTCTTGGCTTTGGCCTTTTACTTTAAAGTTCTCAACACTGTCATCAAAGCAACTTACCCCTCTGTCTATCACGCATATTCTGTCACACAATAAAGCCACTTCATCGAGGTGGTGCGTTGAAAAAATAACTGGCGTACCTTTATTCTTCAGATCGCGAATAAAGTTAATTACCGTCTGAGTGGTCATGATATCCAAACCTGTCGTGGGCTCATCTAACACCACCACATCTGGTTGATGCACAACCGCTCTGGCAATATTAGCTTTTTGTTTCATGCCGGTTGATAAATGTTCTGCACGCTTGTCTAAAAATGAGCCCATATCCAGCACTTCAAATAGCTCATCACAACGCGCCTTGAGTGCTCGTCCCTTTAAACCATGAAGTTTGGCAAAGTATTCAACATTTTCTTTGGCACTTAGACGCCCGTATAACCCAGTAGAGCCTGATAAAAAGCCGATTGCTTTTCTGCCAATCAAAGGCTTGGCCACCACATCTTGCCCATTGATGTGGATTTCACCGTTGTCAGGTTTAAGCGCTGTCGAGAGCATTCGCAATGTTGTGGTCTTACCTGCACCATTTGGGCCTAGTAAGCCTAGTACTTCTCCGCGGTTGCAGGTAAAACTGACATCTTGCACAGAGTGAAAATATCCGTCCCGTTCCCTTACATCCGTTGACTTACCCTTTTGTTGATGTGCTTTGGTCAGTTTGAAGCGTTTTTGCAACGCCTTGACTTCTATCATATGTGTTCCTTCGCTTAGCTCTGAAATAGTCGGTATTGTGGTAGAATTCTATAGATTGATTGGCGTCCCACCAATTTGGTACACCCAGTAAAGGCAGAGGTGATAATTGGGTGTTATCGTTAAGCACACCTCCTTGGTCAATCATGTCCACTAACCGTGTATCTAAATATTCATATTGTGCCCGCAAGTCTAGCTTAAAAAATGCCTCCTCAACCTCAATACATAACGCTTTTCCCGTTAGGCCAATAAAAGGTTGAGTCAACATCTCATAATTAGCATGGCCGAATATGAAAGCCTTAATTTCTTTGTCCCAGCTTGCTCTTTGTGTAACAAACGCGTCAACCCAGCAATGATTTTTAAGCTGCTCAGCAAAGCGGTTGTCAGTCATTGCTAACACCACTCCACACTCATCAAATAAGGTCAATGCGTTTCTGTGTTTGCTGCGCTGTTTGAGGCCATGTTTATCGATTTCAATGATATGCTGCTTATTTAATAAAGCTTTCGTTTTTGGAAACAAGCACCAAATCATTGCGCCAAACAAGTCGTGCCAATTTTGGTCTCTGGTAGGTACAGCCCCTGTTTCGAATATAATTTGCTCGTAATAACGAGTTTCGTCTTGCAACTGGGCGTCAGGCACAAACTCTAGAGTGTTTCCGTTACAGTTCGCAATACTGGCGAGCGCATTTAACCAGTCAAAGGTTGGCCAGTTTTCGTGCTCGTTTAGGTTGAATATACGGTTTAAGTGCTCAAACGCACCGCCGCTCAATAATTTTGCATCAAAGGTTTCGGGTGGTGTGAACTTTTTCATTAATAACTACATAGAAATTCTTTGCGCCAGTTTACCCCATGTTGCTCCAAGCGCCAACGCCAGATCATGGTAACTATCGCAGCTGCTCGAAAGTTATGGATTTTTATGTTTATACTTACGCGTCTTAACTTAATAACAAAAGAACAGCTATGAAATTAAAAATGACTCTCAGCGCTTTGGCTGTTGCTGTACTTGCAGGATGTGCGAGTACAACTTCTAACACCAATGCGGATGTACAAGCAGCTTATGATAGCATCAATGCTCAGCAACTGGCTCAGCACATCAAAACTCTAGCATCAGACGAATTTGGTGGCCGTGCGCCCTCATCAAAGGGTGAAGAATTAACACTCGCCTATCTAAGCGAGCAATTTAAAGCACTTGGTTATCAACCTGGTAACGGCGACAGCTTCTTTCAAGAAGTGCCACTTGTTTCAATTGAAGCCGACGCCAACATGACCTTAGATATTGGAGGTAAGGCATATCAATATAAGAAAGACATGGTCATGGGCACCAGTCGAATCAGTCCATTAGAGTCAATTCAAGATTCTGAGTTAGTATTTGTAGGTTATGGTGTTAACGCGCCTGAATACAATTGGAATGACTACGAAGGTCTTGACGTTAAAGGCAAAACAGTTGTTATGCTAGTTAACGACCCAGGTTTTGCAACCAAAGACCCAAGTATGTTTACTGGTGAAGCAATGACCTATTATGGCCGTTGGACTTACAAGTTTGAAGAAGCGAGCCGTCAAGGAGCTGCAGGCGCTATCATTGTTCATGAAACAGCACCTGCATCTTACCCGTGGAGCGTGGTTGAAAACTCTTGGAGCGGCGAGCAATTTGGTTTCCAAAAAGCCAACAACAACATGGATAGAGTGGCTGTTGAAGGTTGGGTCACGGTAGATGTAGCTAAAGAGTTGTTTAGCAAAGCCGGTCTTGATTTTGAAACTGCCAAAGCGAGCGCAGCAAAAGGCGCGTATCATGTTGATATGGGAGATTTAACCGCCTCTGTCACCGTTAAGAGTAAGATTAAAACTTCAACGTCATACAACTTTATTGCCACGCTACCTGGCAGTAAAACACCTGACGAACATGTGATTTATTCAGCTCACTGGGATCACCTAGGCACAGATAAGAATCGTAAAGGTGACCAAATTTACAATGGTGCCCACGATAATGCGACTGGCACAGGGGGCATGATTGAAGTGGCCGAAGCATTCGCTAAGTTACCAACTCGCCCAGACCGCTCTATTACCTTTTTAGCAGTAACCGCTGAAGAACAAGGCCTACTAGGCTCTAAGTTTTACGCTGCTAACCCCGTGATCCCAGCGGATAAAACCGTTGCCAACATTAACATGGATAGCTTAAACCTACTGGGTAAAGTAAAAGACATCAGTGTGGTTGGTATTGGTAAATCTTCGTTAGACACCACGCTTGCAGATGCTGCAAAGCAGCAAGGCCGAGTTGTTTCAGGCGATCCTAAACCTGCCTCAGGTGGATACTATCGCTCTGATCACTTTGCATTTGCTAACATGGGTGTCCCTGCCATGTATGCAGGCGGCGGTACTGAAGCCCTTGATGAGCAAACCGCTGATTACCGTAAGCGAATGAGCCTTGTTCTACGTGGTTGTTATCACCAACCATGTGACCGTTATCGCGACGAGTGGGACTTAAGTGGTGCGGTGCAAGACTTGCAGTTGTTTTATAAAGTAGGCTATGAGGTTTCTCAACAACCACAATGGCCAACTTGGAACGCAAGTTCTGAGTTTCAACGCAAATAGATCTAAATGATATTGATTATCATTCAGATCTAAAATATAGTGTAACCCTATTGTTTTACTGGGTTACACTATATGCTTTCATCTTCTATAAAGTATCGCTTTTACTTCAACACCCTAGCTCGCCAGTATGTTTATAATAAACGCTTGATATTGCCGCTGCTACTAATCTGTGCAATTGTCTATTCGCCAACACGCACTACAACCATTACAACACTTGCAGACGCGTTCTTTCAGGTTGCTGTATTTGTGGCTGGTACTTTATATATTTATCACCGAGTAGTAGGTCGCCTTCCCCAGCTTGAATTACGCTATTTGAGTAGTAAGTCGCCCGCGCTTGAAGTCTCATTCGCTTCTGTTCTAGGCGCGTTACCTGGTTGTGGTGGTGCAATTATAGTGGTCACTCAATATACTCAACGTCAGGCCAGCTTTGGCTCTCTAGTGGCTGTATTAACATCGACCATGGGGGATGCCGCTTTTCTCCTACTGGCAAAAAAACCGCTAGATGGACTGCTGATGATCGCGCTCGGGATAGCAGTTGGCTTTGTCAGTGGGATACTTGTTAACACCCTGCCCGAGCCAGAATTGGAAGTTGCGCACCGCAGCCATACCCCAACTACACATAGCAGTGATGTTGTGAGTCGTATTGCCAGTAGATTGTGGCAATGTCTACTAATACCTTGCCTGTTGATTTCTCTATTACTGGCTGCAAATATACAACTCGGTGCAGTGTCTTACTTAGTACAACTCTTTGGCTGTTCAATGGCAATTTTTGCTACGCTTTGCTGGGCACTAGATGGCAACCTGCAATCGTCTTCAACACAAAACCTCGAGACCACTGACGATTTCACTTTAGCTGTCAAAGATACCCATTTTGTGAGTGTTTGGGTGATTGCCAGTTCTATGCTTTACGAAATCATAGTACTAGGAACGGGATTTGATATTGCAACTTGGTTTAGTTCTGTTGCCGCATTAACACCGATGCTAGGCATAATAATTGGTTTATTGCCAGGTTGTGGGCCACAAATCATTGTAGCCACACTTTATATACAGGGCGTGATCCCGTTCAGTGCATTGGCAGGGAATGCAATCTCCAACGATGGCGATGCGCTGTTTCCTGCCATAGCTCTCGCGCCTAAGGCTGCGCTTTTAGCTACCTGCTACTCTGTGCTGCCCGCTTTGTTAGTCGCTTATACGATTTACTGGTTCTAAAGATTACCACTCAAAGATATACGCCATTTTGCTGATGGTTTTAAGAGCAACGCCATGAGTATTGCGCTTTGCATAGAGGTGTTGCATTGACTTGTCTTTAACTTCACCCACTATCACTTCTTTGACTTGATAACCCATCGCTGTGGCCGCTGCGCTATAGGCAACAAATTCCCACTTTTTGATGTTAGTGTTATCTACAATTATCAGTGGGATCCCCTCGCTTAAGCCATTTATAAAACGTGCTAAATTGAGATTGTGGTACTGCGGCAGCTTGTACTTCTCAAAATGATATTCTCCGGCATCATTATAAAAGTAGTCATCGGTTGAGCAGATCAAATATTGGCTTTCATCGCCTGCTACCAGTTCATCAGCAAGCGTTTGCGCATAATGTGTCTTACCGCATCCGGGTAAGCCCCTCAAAATAAAAACTTGTTTCATCGACGATTAACGTTACCTAAGTCGTGAGCAATCCATAAATAAACGCGTATCATGACACACTTTTTAAATTTAATCATGAATTACATGAACAAAGTATGCGCGACATATGTTTCCAATCTCTAAAGTCATTAAAAATGCCACTTAATGCGTTTAAAAAAAGTACAAAACATCGCTTAAAAGGGCCGAATACCAATTAACTTGTAAAAGAGTTGCAATTGAGTGTTTTTTTATTGCTTTATCAAAGGTAAGATACGGTTCACGTGCCTGTTTAATCCTTACAGGTACAATCGAATAATTATTAGGTAACTTATATCATTGGAGTGAAGATGAGCCACATAGCGATAACGGAGCTACTCAAGGGCACCGTTGCGGTCGACAGCCAGGTAACAGTCAAAGGCTGGATCCGTACACGCCGCGATTCAAAAGCAGGTATTTCTTTCTTAGCCGTTCATGACGGTTCTTGTTTTGATCCTATCCAAGCAGTTGTTCCTAATTCGCTCAATAATTATGATGAAGTTACCCGCTTAACGGCTGGTTGCTCTGTGAAAGTAACAGGCGTGTTAGTTAAATCTGAAGGTCAAGGTCAGGCATTCGAAATTCAAGCCAACTCAGTAGAGGTATTAGGCTGGGTTGAGAACCCAGACACCTACCCTATGGCCGCTAAGCGCCATAGTATTGAATACTTACGTGAACACGCCCACCTACGCCCTCGTACTAACGTGATTGGTGCTGTAACACGCGTACGTAATTGCTTAAGTCAGGCGATTCATCGCTTCTTCCACGAGCAAGGCTACATGTGGATCAGCACGCCTATCATCACAGCGAGTGACTGTGAAGGCGCAGGTGAGATGTTCCGAGTGTCAACGCTTGATATGAACAACCTGCCTCGTACAGACAAGGGTGATGTTGACTACAGCGAAGACTTCTTCGGAAAAGAAGCGTTCCTTACCGTATCTGGCCAGCTAAATGGCGAAACATACGCAAGCGCTATGTCAAAAATTTATACCTTTGGCCCAACATTCCGCGCTGAAAACTCAAACACATCTCGCCACTTAGCTGAGTTTTGGATGGTTGAGCCGGAAGTCGCGTTTGCAGATCTAGAAGACGTTGCTAAGCTTGCTGAAGATATGTTGAAGTATGTATTCAAAGCCGTGTTAGCAGAGCGTCGTGATGATATGGAATTCTTTGCTCAGCGTATCGAGAAAACCGCTATCTCGCGTTTGGAAGAGTTTGTTGAAAAAGACTTCGCACAAGTTGACTACACCGATGCTATCGAAATTCTTAAAGATTGTGGTAAGAAGTTTGAATTCCCTGTTGAATGGGGTGTTGATTTGCAATCAGAGCATGAACGCTACTTAGCAGAAGAACATTTCAAAGCACCCGTTGTGATCAAGAACTACCCTCGCGACATCAAAGCCTTCTACATGCGTCAAAACGAAGATGGCAAAACGGTTGCCGCAATGGATGTGGTAGCGCCAGGTATAGGTGAAATCATCGGTGGCTCACAGCGTGAAGAACGTTTAGACGTTTTGGATGCACGTTTAGAAGAAATGGGCTTAGATAAAGAAGACTACAGCTGGTATCGTGATTTGCGTCGTTACGGCACTGTACCTCACTCAGGTTTTGGTCTAGGTTTTGAGCGTTTAGTGGCGTATGTAACCGGTATGGGCAACGTACGTGATGTAATTGCCTTCCCTCGTACAAAAGGCAGTGCAACATACTAAGCGTATATCAGCTTTATATTATAAAAATACCCAGCATTTGCTGGGTATTTTTTTGCCTGTTCTAATTGAGCGGTCAATCGATATGACCGCGCCAACAAGTTAAAACTTAGAAGCGTGCTATCCACTCTAATGAGTAGCTACGACCCATAACTGCTGTCGTTACAGGGTATCTTGCACGGTTAAACCAAGGATCGCCACCGATGTAACTCTCATCACTGCGTGCTTTAGAATCACGGAGGTTATTCACGCCAAACTTCACGTTGTGATTGTCGTTGACCACGTAAGTGATACCTAGGTTATACACCAACCAAGGCGCCATACGCGCAGCTAACGCACGACGATCATCGGCTGGGTTGCGGTCTGGATCAGGGTCTTCATAGTTCCAGCTTGAGCCTAAACGGGTTTGTTGCAGTTGAACAATCCAGTCATCTTTACGCCAACCAAATTTATTGTCCCAGCGTGAGCGGAAGTCATTGTTTAACCAGCTATCACGATATTCCTTGTCAATCTCATCTCCTGGGAACTCTTGGTTAACCACTTCAAGTACATGGGTATATTTTAAATCAATATCCAGCTGGCCGTAATCACCTAAATCAAAGCCTGCCTTAAGATTCATATCAAAACCGGTTTGTTCACTCAATGACTGGTTAATATAGGTGGTATGCGCCGTATTCACCGTTAAACCCACATTGGGCGCATCTGCATCAAAACGCTTGATACGATTGAGTACATCGTCACATAACGCTTGGTTGTCAGATTGACCGTTGCGACAAGCGGCTTCGGTTCTAAAGAAGTGATCCGTATCCCAGCTTTCTACTTTATCTTCAATACGGATACGGTATACATCGGCGATGAAATCGACCTCATCGGTGATACTCCATACAAAGCCAAGTGTGGCCGAGTAGCCCGTCTCTTCTTTAAGACCTTTGTTACCTGTTCGCGTACCTTGGTAGCGCTGTCCTTCTTTGAGTTTACCAGCACTGTCCATATCACACTGATAAGCAATCGCATCATTTTCTGCTTGCGACAGCCCAGTGTCTTGACCTGTTACTATCTGAACACACTTACTCTCAAGCCAATAGTCAGTAAAACCCTGATAGAAACCAGAAGGTCCAGCAAATACCTGATGGATATCGGGCGCTCTAAAGGTTGTGCCGTAATTTGCGCGAATTAGTAGCTCATCAAGTGGCCGGTATTCTAAACCTAGTTGGTAGGTGAATGCCCCATCCACGTCGGTTTCATCATCATAGTAATCATAACGACCCGCAATGTTTGCTTGTAGTTGTTCCGTAATTGGGACCCTAAATTCCAGTGCCATACCGTAACGGTCACGTTCACCTTCACCTTCTGTGCCCGTCAAGCCATTACCCCAACCACGGCTTTTATCCAATGTGCGTGGATCAAGCTTAATTTGGTAATCTTCAGAGGACCATTCTAAGGCAACCGCAAAATCAACCTCGCCTGACGGTAATTCAAATGCAGTACCAGTCAAAGACGCATTAATAGTAGTGACGGAGGCATCCGCTTTCGAGTCATTCACTTCAACAATAGCATTACGTCCCTGTGCATCCAAAGGACGCCAGAACAGGTCAAAGTCAGGATTGAATTCATTGGTCGTGCCTGCAACTGGTTGCCCTAAGAAATAATCCATCGCTTTATCTGATGCAATTAAGTTCTCATATTCAAAGTTGTCTGACGCACTATGAGAAAGAGACACTTCATAGCTCCAATCCTCTAATATCGTGCCCCTGAACCCTGCTGCAGCATAAAGCATTTCGTCTTCAAAATGACCATTTACATCTCCTACCTCTTCTTCAGAGAAGGTACGTTGCATAAATAGGTAGCGGTCATTGGTGGCATCCCACACCCATTGGTCTGCGATTGCTATACCCTCAGGTAGTCTGTCAGTTCCCCAGCTTATACCGTAACCACCGCGATTCTCCGCTTCACTATCCCAATAGAGCGCTTCTGCAAAAAACTCATGTTCAGCGTTTAGTTGCCAAGTTAAATTGGTGTATAAAGACAAGTGCTCACGGTCATTAATGTATGAGCCATCACCGGTGCTATCACGGCCACAGTAAAAGCCCCTAGAAGGTCTTTCAGATAACTCATAGCCACTCCATTGGTCACACAGATTGTTACCAAACTCATCAGGGTGTAAATAAGTGAACCCACCATCATAGGTTGCCGCCATTATAGAACGTGAATTAACCCTTTGATATTCTGGCTCTTCTTCTGTGGAAGGACCATCGTTAAAATCGTCCAACCAGTCGCGCTCATAGCCGCGTAACATATCTTGTTGGCTATATTCAAGTGCATAAGTCAGGCTAAGATCGCCCTCACTAAACCCACCCGTAATTGAGAACTTGTTACTATCACCACCACCTTGATCTGTGGTGCTATGGCGCAAACGTACCGTGGTATCCTCAACATTGGTTTTTGTGATGATATTCACAACCCCAGCGATGGCATCAGACCCATAAACCGCCGAGCTGCCACCTGTGAGGATCTCAATTCTTGAAATTGCAGCTGCACTGATAGTAGACAAGTTAAATACGTTATTCTCACCGTTAAATGCGCGTGGATAGTTGGCAACACGGCGGCCATTAAGTAACACAAGCGTTCGGTTTGCGCCCATACCACGTAAGTTCGCAGTTTCAGCATTCGGTGTGAAACTATTGGTGTAACCTTGGCCCTGTGTGTCTCCGGTTGCAGATGAAAGCGACTGAATCGCCTCAAATACGTTGCTAAACCCCTTCGCTTCAATATCTTCCGCGGTCATCACCACAACTGGCGATGGCCCTTCTATTTCGGCACGGCCAATACGAGAGCCGGTTGTAACAATACGTTCGATTTCTTTTTCGTTTTTTGCTTGACCACCCTCGTTTTCGGCTGCCATTGCAGTTTGACCAGATAATGCCAGACCGCCCATTAAAGCCAGTCTAATAGCATTACATAGCGTTGAGTTGAGCATAGATTTCCCCTAATTTATGAAACTCTATCGAAATGTTGATTTCGTTATGGATTATTGTTTTTATGGCGCGCATATAGAAACACACCATTAACAATATGTAAACATTAATGCGGCAAGATATGAAAACTTTCATCTCAAAAATACGTAGATTAGTCGCTTATGCAACATTGATTGCGTAAATTTATGCGCAGATGATCACAAAAACTTTATTCATACAAATTAGTTGCGCAGAAAATTACATGCACTAAAAAAACTGTGGAAAAGCTCAGCAACCCCCTTATAAAATTAGAAATACAACGAGAAACAAAGATTACAAAACATTTACACTGGTTATTCCCGAGCAGACAGGGTGATAGATATATACTGTCATAAAAGTGTAGTTTTGTAGCACCTTTATGCATATATGGCGCAAATTAGCAGTGAGTAATGCTAGCGAGAAGACAAACTTCTTGAGACCTATGAACGGGCAATAAAAAAGCCCAGCGAATAAGCTGGGCCCAAAAATTGAGAGTTTATTACTTGGTGTACGCGCGCGGTAACTCAGAATCCGTCGTATAACGTTCACGTAACTTATCATGGCGGGAGTCGGTCTTCACTTCTTCACCGTTAATCCACATTTTTTCTACCTTTGTGCTTAATTCGAATGGGTCTGCACTCCAAAGCACTAAGTCCGCAGGCTGACCAACTGCAATCTTACCGCCTTTAATATCAAACGCATCGGCAACGTTACTTGTTACTGCTTTAATTGCACTATCGAAACTCATGCCATTAGACACAGCGATACCAGCATCAAAACGCAGTTGATATAAGTTATGGCTACTATCGCCTGCAATCGCCAATAACACCTTAACACCCGCCTTTTCAAGCTTGCCGGCATTTTCTAAAGTTGCATGCATAGCATCAAAGTCAGAAGGTAAATTAGCGACGGCACTGACGATTACTGGGATCTCAGCTTTAGCTAATTCGTCAGCCAACAGTACCGCATCTGCAGCACCATTAATGATGATATCAAGGCCGTACTCTGATTTTAGCTTAATGATTTGCGCAATGTCAGCTGCACGGCTTGCATGAATTACAACTGGCATTTCACCGTTTAATAATTGGCTAAGTACACGCTCTTCACCGCTTGGCTTGGCACCTTCTTTTTTGTCGTCCTTTTTAGCTAGCTTAGCTTTTTGCCCTTCTAACTTTTCAATAAATTGCTGGAAAGCTAGCGCGCGTGAGCCTTTGCCCTTTGCACCAAGATAAATAACAAAAGCGGTATGTTTATCAGCAACGCTGTCAAACTCGCCGCTTAGGTTTGCTGTGAATGCAAGACCTTGGAACGAGCCATCGTAATTTATAGGGGATACCACACTTTGTGTGATCCCACCCTTTCTTGCGTAAGGGATCAAGCTTGAACGTGGGTTAAAAGCATAGCTTGGATCAAAATCTAAACCAGCCTTTTCATCCGAGGCATCGCGTGAGTTGGCTACAGCTCCCACTTCAACCAAGCCGAGCTGGTTCATTGAGCCAATGAACCCCGGTGTAAGTACTAAGCCATTTGCTCTGACTATTTCACTCGCGGTGACATTTTCAGGGTTGATTGCTTTGATTTTTCCGTCTTCGATCAGCACAGTTGCATTGTTTAGCGTCCCCTGCTCTGTCGCAGTATGAACAGTCGCTCCTGTAATAGCGGTAACTTGTGCAAATGCTGCCGAGCTGGCCAGTAATGCACCCGTGATCATAGATAAGTTAAATTTTGTCATGGTGTACGTTCCTTATCGTTGGCCTAACATGAAATCACTAACAGCTTGATATTTTTCATCTTTGCGGTCATATACTTTCGCGCCGTCGATGTAAACATGCTCAGCTTTTGCGTACACGCTAAACGGGTTTTTATCCCAAATAACGACGTCAGCTTGCTTACCTTGTTCAATAGAGCCTGTCTTGTCTGAAACGCCAAGCGACTTAGCAGCGTTATAAGTTATCCACTTGATAGCGTCTTGCTCTTTAAGATTGAAGCCTTTTTGATTAGCGGTATACATTACTTTACCCGCTTCTTGATTTAGGCGTTGGATAGTTGTATCTGAATCAGAGTGAACTACAGCACATGAATTCTTAACTGCATCTACAATTGCTACGTTCTCTTGCACCATGTCATAGGCTTCCATTTTAAAGCCCCACCAATCTGGCCAAAGAGCCGCACAGTTACCATTTTGCGCAAGTAAATCCGCTACTTTGTATGCTTCGATGCCGTGATGGAAAGTACCAGAGTGATAATTAAACTCTTTACCTAAGTCAATCATCATCGCCATTTCTTCTGCTTTATAACAATGGTTATGAATTAAGATTTCACCATCTAATACACCTCTAAGTGTATCGAGTCTAATATCACGCTTTGGTGCGTCAGGGTTCATTCCTGCAGCGTATTCTTGCTCATAACGTTCCCAAGCAAGTTTGTACTCAGTCGCTTCAATCCAAGCTTGACGATAACCGGCCATGTTCCCCATACGTGTGTAAGGTGCTACGCCCTTGCCACCGTATACACGTTTTGGATTTTCACCACATGCCATTTTCAAACCATATGGCGCATCAGGAAACTTCATACCTTGCATTGTGTGTGCAGGAACATTTTTTAACGTTACGCTGCGGCCACCAAATAAATTTGCAGACCCAGGTAAGATTTGTAGCGTAGTGATACCACCTTCGCGAGCTCTATTGAAACCAGGGTCTTGAGGCCACACTGAGTGCTCAACCCATACCTGTGCAGTATTTGGGCTGATCATTTCATTGCCATCCTGATGCGACTCAACCGCTGGGCTTGGGTATGCGCCTAAGTGAGAATGCACATCAATAATACCCGGTGTCACCCACTTACCTTGCGCGTCAACTGTTGTATCGGCTTGTACATTCAGATCAACACCAACCTGGCTGATTTTACCATCAACAATATAAACATCAGCGTTATCTAAACGCTCACCCGTACCAGTTAGTACCGTAGCATTGGTGATCAAAGTAGCGCTTGAAGGCATTGCTTTGTATGTGCTTGGGTAAGGGTTTTTATCGATATTTACTTTTTCTTTTTGCGGGCCTTTGTCTTGGCAGCCCGCCAGTGCAGCACTCAATGCCAGCACCAATATAGAAGGGGCAAATTTTTGCATTGTTTTATCTCTATTGTTTTTATTTCTATGGAACTGTACCTAAACACAACGAAAAATGCGAAGTAAAAACCTCTAATTGCATTTATACGCGATGAATGTTTGGTTTTCACACTAACGTGCAACGTAATCTCGATAAAGCTTAGCAAGTGCAGCGTCAATGTCTAACTTTGTATCTTGCTGCATCAGGCGTTCAGTCGCACGTGCTACAAAATCTGAGTTTTGTTTATGTTGTTTAGCAAAAACCTTAATTTTCTCCTTTGCAACATCAAGCACCCTAGGCGTGCTAAACCTGTGATGATATTGACTCAAGGCTTTATCAAAGTCACCCGCACACTCTTTCACTAACAAATCATAGAACTTACTTTTTTGTATGTTCAATACATCAAAACAGTAGTTCAATGCTTCATCAAACGTCGTGAACTCTCGATCATCTACAGTGAATTTTTCTCTTGGGGGCGGCATTATTTCGTTCGCATCATCACTTGATAAGACAAACGGTACAAACGCTAGGCGTTGCGCTGCTTCACTACCTAAAGACATACCTGCACTGATGCTTTGTTGGAACTCAGGGCTCATCTCATGAAGTTCCGCCTCGTGCCACATATGATAAACCTTCAAGGCTTTAGCATATTTTAATGCGAGTTTAGTTTTAAGCTTTTCAACTCTCTCTACCAGCGTCAACACTCGCTCGTTGTGAAGCAATGCATAACATTCATAACATGCAGGAACGCTTATAAAGTCTGCATTTTCAGAAAACTCCAGCACCAACTCAGCGTGAACTAAAGGGGGACAATAGTCAGTGTCGGTTGCTTCACATCCGCAATAATAACAGCGATTTGCATACTGTACTTGTTTTGCAAACCCGCGCTTATAGTAGCTTTTGAGTGTTTTATGACTGACAGCCATTAGATTTTCGCCCCCTTTACATTCTAAACTACAATGAAAAACATTGTAAAAACCACCTTACACTTATAATAAGTTTTTATATATTTTTCAGTACATTATAAAGAAATTGTAACACAATAATACTTACTTACATTGTTGCGAGTTTCCTTAACAACTACTCACAAATCTTTGGTCAATACTAAATGGGCACTTAACTTTAATTGAACGGAGAAGTACAATGAACAAATTAGCCCCTTTATGTACCATCACTTTGCTAAGTGGCTTACTCGTTACAACTGCACATGCAAAACAATTCGTCGCCGCTGACGACTCATTGGCAACAGAGTTGTGCATGGCCATTGCCAGTAATCACTCATTATCCCTAAGAAAAACGATGGCGGAGCACCATGTGAGTACAAACGTCATGCAAAACAGACTGGCCTGTAACGGTCAATCTACGACCAAGTTTGCATCCATACACAGGCTGAACAACACCGCTAAATTGCTTCGCTTGGATTTGACAACCCACACTGAGATCCGAGATTTGTCCGCAAGCACTACACAAGCCGATACTTTTGTCGTTTCTGGGTCTAAATAATGATTACAAAGACGCTGTAAACACTGTGCTAAGTTCAACATAGCACAGTGTTTCTATTAAGCTATGAGTGCAGCAACAAGTCCGAATAACCCACCAAACACACCACCCCAAACTACCAGCCAACCTAAATGCGTACGTATCATGTTTTGCACTATTTCTTTGACCATGTCAGGGGTTAATTCCTCCAAGCGCTGCTCTACTGCATTTTCTATTGTTGAAAACACCATTTCGGCACTGTGACCGCTGCTGAGCTCTTCGCGCATTAGCTTTTTGAACTTTTCTTCCTCGGTAATATCAATCAACGCATCTTGCATTTTTTCTACAAATGATGGTTTCATTGGCTGTAGTGCTTCATTTCCGCCAAACATTGCAAGCATGTTGCCAAATTGAGACGCTTCAATTACCTGTACGAGCTTGTCAAAAGCAGGACTCAAGTCGACCTTTTTTATCACCGGACTTAAATCTATTGATTTTTGCTGCTTATAAAGCAGCGCTGCAACTTTTTCCTGACTAAAAAACTCTTGCAAAATGAGTACGCTAATTGACTCTTTAAAATGTTGAAACTTGAGCTTGATAACGCCAGAGCCATACAAGAAAGGTACTTTTTCGAACAGCATATGAATTGCCAGTAGGTTTGTCATGGCACCGGACAGAGCAAATATACCAATTGAAAAAATAATGGGGAGCGATAAAAAGTGGCCAACAATAACGCAAAGTAACGCAAGTGAATTAGTAATATAACTTTTGTTCACTACTACCTCCTGATTAACGAACCGCAGCATTTTATACTTTGCGACCAATAAAATATAGCGTTCATCGCTTTCTTTAATAATGTCAGACAGTAAATAACACAATATTCGCTGTTTACAGTTGAGATCCACCATATTTCAACCATAGTTTGATTAAGGTATGTTTTTCTGATCAGGATGTCTGCGATGTGGAACGCCGTTAATCAACAAATATCTGAAGCTTTGCACCAACCCTTTACCCTGAGTTACAAAGAGCAACTTCGTGGTTGTGGTAATGAAAAGCGATTTTATATTGCCAACGACGAGCATAGGTATATTGTCAAAGTTGATTTACTTAGTGCGCTTGAGCGATTTGAGTCTGAGTCAAAAGTTCGCGACCTGCTGATTAGAGACAGCGATTTTTTAGTCGCAGATACTGTGATGATAGGCACGACACTAGAGTTTTGCTTTATGGTGCTTGAAGTCATTCCCAAGCAAAATGAACAAGAAAACTGGCATGAATGCGGTGTGTTATTGGCAAAAATGCATAACCGATTTGAGCAAAAAATGTTTGGCTTAGAGCAAGACAGCTACATTCATCACCTTATTCAACCCAATCAATGGCACAAGAAGTGGGAAACGTTTTTCGCAGAAGAACGAATCGGTTGGCAACTGCAGCTTCTCAAAGAGAAAGGTATTGAATTTGTCGATATTGACGATTTTGTCATTACCATCAAGTCACTATTACCACATCATAGTAAACCTTCATTATTACACGGCAATTTTTGGAAAGGTAATATCTACTTTAGTGGTGGTAAACCTTGTGTTGATAACCCCGCTTGTTACTATGGCGATCGCGAAGTTGACCTAGCAATGAGTGAATTATTCGCCCCATTACCAGAGTCCTTTTCTGAAGCCTATCAAGGCGTTTTTGAGCTACCGCTTGGTTATGAGTTAAGACGTCCAATCTATCAACTTTACCCCTTACTACTACATGCAAACTTATATGCAGGCGACTATTTAAATCAGGTTCAAAAACGCGTAAACGAAATATTAAAATAGCTGTAATAAAGCTTTCATAGTTGCATTAGGTGCTATAATTAAGCCAGTGCAATGGAGATAGGTATTTGCCTTCAGGAGAGCTATATGAAAGCGCTATATGAACAACGTATTACGTGTCCACATTGTGGCCACCATGTTTATGTGAGCCTTGATGCCAGTGAGGGCGATCAGGACTTTTATGAAGACTGCGCGGCTTGCTGCAACGCCATTCATTTTAACATGCATATCGATCAATCGAGAAATAAACTAGAGTTGCACATAGATAGTGATGATGAACAAATTTTCTAATTTACATTCTTTGTGACCTCACCGGCCCTATTCAGCTATCGGTAAAGTTATTTGCTGCTTTGCTTACGTAAATAACTTTCTACCGTCGTGACTATCGTATAAGTCTGCTGATCAACTTCAATATTGACCTTATTCCCTTCACGTAGACGCCCTAGATTTGTGATGTTTAATGTTTCAGGAATTAAATGCAGCCAAAACCCTTGTTCGTCAATTTCACCCACCGTTAGGCTTGCGCCGTTAACGCAAATAAAACCTTTGTATAGAATAAATTTCAACCATTGCTCAGGCAGTGTTAGATAGATCTTACAATTGTCTTCATCATTGATAATGTGTTGTGCAGAAGCTGTGCAATGCACGTGGCCAGATACAATGTGACCACCAATTTCAGTACCAAATGTAACCGACCGTTCGTAGTTTACTCTGGCACCTCGCCTCAATAAATCGAGGTTGGTTAATTTTAACGTTTCATCAATGACGTCAAAATAAACTTGGCCAACGACGTCTTGTCGATGTATTTCATATTTCACAACAGTAAGGCAGCAGCCATTAATCGCAATGCTCGCGCCTATATCTAAATGTGCTAAGTACTCAGTCCCTACAGATATTCCCAATCGCAGCACACCGTCTCTATACGCAGTACTAACTACTGTTGCTTGTGTTTGTACAATACCTGTAAACATAACCGACCTTCACATTTAAAAACGCGCTTATCATACAGGAATAATTAAGCACTCAGAAGCACCCTAACCATACAAAAAGAAGGTTTTTAATTTAATTCATCTCGTTCACTCGCTAATAGTCAACTCTATTGGTTACAATAATATTTTTATCGGTGATAAGTATGAAGTTTAGTCACTGGGAAAGTAAGCGTCTCTTGCAACTTGCCACCCCCGTATTTTTTGCACAAATTACCCTGATTTTGATGTCGGTGGTTGATACTATGATGGCAGGTCAGGTAGGCGCCAATGACTTGGCTGCACTGTCTATTGCAACGGGTGTATGGAACCCCTTAACTTTTTCCCTGCAAGGGCTAATACTCGCGCTGACTGGTATCGTGGCACACTGTCACGGAGCGAATGACCGAAGTGGTATTAAGTACTATTTTCAACAAAGCATCTATTTGGCATTGTTACTTACCCTTGCAGGCTTTGCTCTAGCTGAGTTCACCCCACTTATCTTCGAACGTCTAGGCACTACCGAGTCAATCACGTCACTCTCTCAACAATATATCGACTTTGTAAAATGGGGGGTAATGGGGTTCTTGCTTTTTTCGATTTATCGAAATGTAACAGAAGGCGTAGGCTTAACAAAACCAGCTTTTTATATCAGTATTGTAGGGCTTATCGTAAATGTATTTGCCAACTATGTATTTATTTATGGCAAATTTGGCATGCCAGCATATGGCAGTGCGGGATGTGGCCTTGCCACTGCACTCGTATTTTGGGCCATGGCTATATCGCAATGGATATATTGTAATCGCAGCAAAACTATGTGCGCGTTGTCTTTGCTTAGTGACTTTGCCAAACCCCAGCCGTCAGGTATAAGTTATATTGCTAGACTCGGTATTCCCATCTGCTTAGCAACATTTTTTGAAGTGACGCTATTTGCGTGTATTCCGCTGTTTATCGCCGATCTAGGCGCAATTGCCGTGTCCGGGCATCAAATTGCAGCAAACGTGACCGCAATACTATTTATGATGCCGTTAAGCCTTTCAATGGCTATAGCCATTAGGATTGGAAACTTGGCCGGACAGCAGGCCTATGAGCAACTCAGAACCGCTATCTTCACCAGTTTTTGTTTAGCCGCGATTATTTCAGTTTTTGTGGCACTTATCACACTCATAGGTAGAGATAGTATCGCTTGGCTATATACAAATAATGATGAAGTTGCCCTGCTTGCTTCGAGTATCATTGTCCTAGCATGTGTTTATCAACTACCAGATGCACTACAAGTTGCAGCACATGGCGTATTACGGGGCCTAAAATACACCAAACCAATTACTTATATCACATTTGTGTCATATTGGCTGATTGGCTTTTCACTTGGGTATATACTTGCTAAAACAAACCTCATAGTGCCAGCTATGGGCGCTATCGGGTTTTGGATTGGTATTATCGTAGGTTTAACTGTTGCAGCGGTGTTTTTATTACTCAGTGTGAGGGCTCGTCTTGCGTATATTTTGGCTGATAATCAGTAGCTTGATATGGGTGGTGGGTTGCACACCCGCCCCTACTGAAATCTATAACGAATACCAAAGCCGGTTGGCTAACGTCGTTGATAAAGCACCAGCGACCCAAGACGTGACATTACAAGTGCTTGAAACACCATCTTTGGATAAACCTGTTTCAAAAACAACCATTTCGTTTTTAGAACTTGCCAGCCTAGACCACTGTAAGCTCATGAACACCATTGCCAAAAACAATAATCAGCTTGGCAAGGTCAGACAGCCCAGTGAACAATTAAAGTACGCCTTACGGTTTATCAAACAAACTCAGAGTTGCTTGGCTGACTCAGAGCAATTAGATCCCGAATTAAAGGCCAAGCTCAATTCAGCATTAGACGAGAAGCGGTTACAACTACCACAGTATGTTGAGCGCATGATCTTTCATGAACGAGAGCTGGCGAAAATGTCGTTACTCAGTGGGCAAGAGATTGAGCTTGAGGATCATAAAGATGCCATGAATCAGTCATTAGAAGCTCTTGCTCAACTTGCAAATGCCTATAAGCAAATACGCTCTAGTGAGTTTGATATCAGTCAACTTGATGAGCCTGAAGAGTTCACTCGCTCATTGGCTAAACTCAATAACAATCACTTTGTTTCACGACTAATCAACTCCGCACGCAAACAAACCGCGTTAAACAATATCACCACACGCTGGCTCAGCACGTTAGATATCGACAACAATCTCTGTAAACCAGGTAGAAACCATGAGCAGGCTAACATTCTGAGTAATGTATTTAATCGATTCTACTTATCTCAGCTGCAAGCATATCAATCAAAACTAGCCAATATGTTACATAGTACCTCGATTCACCTACATGTACTTTGGCAAAGTAGTCATGAACTTAGTACATTGTTTAATGTAGAACTCCAACAATCATATTATCAACAACTCAAAGCAAGTACGGTTGAGCACGTAAAATGGTGGCAGGTCTTTTATAAAACGTGCAAAATACAGCCTTGATGCACAAAAAAACTGCAAACAAACAAAAATTTAGCGAACGCGCTTGATCCAATAAGCGAGTCGCTATATATTAGCCGCCGTTGCCTTGCAATACTGTACGACCGTAGCTCAGTTGGTTAGAGCACCACCTTGACATGGTGGGGGTCGGTGGTTCGAATCCACTCGGTCGTACCAAATCTAAAATACAACCGTAGCTCAGTTGGTTAGAGCACTACCTTGACATGGTAGGGGTCGGTGGTTCGAATCCACTCGGTTGTACCAATCTCCTACTCTTTAATGCTATTTATCTAAAAATACTTATATAGTTATCACTACCAATTTATTTTCGTTATGAGTGAGTAATGCAGGATTATTGTGCTGATTTACAATCTGCTTTGACGGCGGCTATCGACAGTACAACAGTGAACAGCTAAATCAGTTAATGTTCATTAAAAAAGCACGAAGTCTGGGCTTTTCACTATCTGATATCTAATAAAATTTCTGAGCTACAGCAAATGCAGTAAATGCGGCATGTGCTGACGAAGCTAGCGGATAGCTGCAAGGGGGATGAGAGTCCAAACTGCTGTATTCTAGAGCAACTTGCGCACGCTAGTATTTGAATGCCAATCAGGTCCAGTAAAGTTCAGTTTGTTTGCAATAATTGATTGAAATTATGTTGGTATCTGTTTCGGTTGGACCGCTATATTCTAAATTGAAAAAACGGTGTAAATTTTAAACGCATAATGGGCACGATGTTACGCGCACATTATGCGTTAGTGGTACTTACTTGCTTAAAGTCAAGCTGTAGTTACCCGCACCTGAATATGAATATACGGTAATTCTATAGTATCCACTTGATGCAGGGTAAGTGATAGACTCGTTAGATGTAGGTGACTCCGATATCGCGGCCTGTACCCAACGTCCACCCTGCCACACCTCTAATTTTAAATCAAAATCAGCGTTACTCGGCCCCTCTAAGGTCATATCCAAAGTGCCGCCCTCATAGTAAAACCAAGTACCATTGGGTACAATTGCTTGCTGTCCACTAGATAGGTAGCCCGTATATACATCTCCTTTGGGTGGGGTTGTCTGACCGATATCAAATGACATGGTTTGTGCTACATCACTTATATTGCTGATAGATAGACCAGAGTCACTGCCATTCCACCAAAGTGAATTAGTACCACGGCTACTTAGGCTGTTAGGAAACGTTGCAGAGAACTCCCCTGCTACGTCATACAAATCACCGTTGTCGCCTCGGTTTACTTTGTTTTCAGGATCTCGATTCCCATCAGCATGCTCCATTTGTACGTACGGATGCCATTCATCTGAATTATTACCAGCGCTATCCACATGCCAAATAGCTAACCCTTCATCTAATTGCTCCGAGTTTTGGCCTGAGCGATGAATTGCCTCAATATAAAACGCTTCATTGCGATTACTTGGGTTGGTCCATTTATAAGATGTATGACTGCCTGAGGTATGCGTCAACGTACCTGTAGGCGCATTGGGGTTAATAGCTGAATTAAGTTCTGTGACTGTATCCCAACCTGCAAGATTTCTAAAATGAGCAACAGGTGGGGTCGGCTTAAACTTATTAGTTTCTCCAATCGCTCCAAAGCCCATAACACCGAAACTAGCAACGGAGCCTTGAGAGCTGCCATCATAATCATAGAGATCCGGCCAGTTTGTGATCAAATGCCCTGATTCATGCACAAATGTACCAATCGCTAAACTGTTTCTCATATCTGTAATTTGATAGCGGTTGGTGCATACACCATCTGCACAAAATCTTGGGCTTAGGGTTGCCATGTGTGGCCAAAGCCCTTTAGACCAGCTGCTATCTGAATTGCCCGCATAAAAAATATTCAGACCTTTAATCTGGTTATTGCTATTTACTGACAGAGTAGAAAAGTCAAAACCTTGCGTGTACTCAAGCCAATTTAATGCCTCTTTGATAAGTTCTTGTGAGCGTACCGTTGAGCTATATCTATCGTCGGTATAGTAAGACTTGTTATTTTTAGCAGTATAATAAGTCGTCACTGTGTTGGTGTAATCCAACTTACCACCAGAGACACTTCTGAAATATCCCCTGACAGACTGAGCATTACCAAAATCCTGATAGTTTAAATCATTTAAAAATGACTCAACTTGCTGTTTACTGATTGTGCCTGCATGATCAGGAAAATCAATGATGATGGTCAACCCTTTGATATTTCCGCTAGATTGGCTGGTAAAACCTTCTTGAGTTGCTATTTCACTCTGAGTGTGAATTTGGCCAATTGACGTCTGTGCAGTGTCACCAAGCATTCTACGTTTAGCTGACTCTACTTTTCTCGCTATCGCTTCGGCATTCAAACTACGCTTAGTAGAACGCACGGATACCATTTTGCTTAACTTGTTGCTAACAAGTACACCTGTAGATATCAGCTCTTCTCCATCATCAGAAACGTTGGCGTAGGCTAAACCATTGAGATTTTCATCAAATACAACCAAACGACCATCGGATGAGCGCTGCATAGCAAAATAGTCATTACCATCAAGGCTAATGTTAACAACCTCGCCATTTGGTTGAGTATAGCTGTAATGGTGATCTTTATAAGGTATTGCACCATAGCTTAAAGACGTCATTAAAGCCAAAGGCGCAATCGCGAGTTTTGTTAATCGATACATGTTGTGTTCCTATTACGGTTTGAAGGAAACACATTTTTAACACCAAAAACACAATATATCAACAATCAAAGGACCGTGTTCGAGGTTACTTATAGAACAATTTGTTCCTATATATGCAACCTCTAGATCTAAACATAAAATACGCAATATTCAACAAGCCTATATTTAAAAACACCTAAGCGCATCAACGATCCATTGAGCAGCACCACTCTTTTATAAATAATAAAAAAGGTCGCACAAGGCGACCTTTGTTAAGGTTAATTAAATAATTACTTCGGTGTTGCAGTTACAGTCAGTGTTACACCACTTGCCGCTGAGTAACCGTATAGGTCGATGTACCATGTACCAGACTGTGGGTTCTGGAAGTCACATGACTCATTGTTACCACTCTCATAAGGGCGACAATCATAGTTTGAAGTCGTAGATTGAGCACCGTGAGTTACATATAGATCAGCATCACCGCTACCGCCTGAGATTGCTACGTTAAGGTCAGCATAGCCATCTACTAGGTCTAGCGTATAACGTGTCCAGCTTCTACGTGCAACGCTGATGTTGCTTTCAACTAGGTTGATTGGCTCAGCACCTGGTGTAGTTGTGTCACCGTCTGTGTAGCTCGCTACCAGTGATACACCAGAGAATGCACTATAACCTTTAACCATTACATGGTACGTACCGCCAGATTGCGTCAATGAACAGTTTTCATTGTTGCCACCAGCATATGGACGACACTCATAGTTTGAATCGCTAGGCTTAGAACCGAACTGTACGTATAGGTCCGCGTCACCTGTGCCACCGCTCATGTTCACTGTTACATCCGTCGCACCAGCTGGTACTTCGAAGGTGTAAAGTAGTTCGTCGCCTTTAGCACCTGCAAGACCTGTTTTAGCAACGCCATTTTCTAGCTCATTACCAGTTACAGGACCGCCATCGCCAGCACAGCCTTTCTCAGTGATATAGTCAATAGCCGCTTTTGTTTGTACAAGACCGTAACCAAATTTAACGTCACGACCAGCTGCACCTAAATCTTCAGCTGTGGCAGTTAATACAGTACGGATCTGCTGTGCTGTACAACTTGGGTGGTGGCTCCATACCAACGCTGCTACACCAGCAACATGAGGTGATGCCATTGACGTACCGCTCATTAGACCATAGTTACTAGGGTCAAGGTTTACTGAAGCAGTCATGCCAATGTTGTTAAGCATTTGTGCACCATCAGTATCGCTCACAGTTACTGCTGGGATTGTTGTTTGGTTAGTATCACCAAGCGTACCACCGAATGAACCAGCTGCGTTGTTATAGATGATTGCGCCAACACCGCCACTGTCTTCACAGTTTTTAACTTTGTCGTGGAAAGAAATGTTGCCACGTTGAATCAAACAGACTTTACCGCTTGCGCCACCGTCAACAGACTCACCTGTTGCAAAGTCATAAAGAGGTGCATTTGCATTACCTTGGTTCTCCATACCGTTTGAGTCATAAGATTGACCCGCAACGCTAAGGGATACAATCGTACCTAAACCTTCTGGGTAAGCTGAGTTTACGTCAACACCTGGTGCTGCGATCTCTACTTGGCTATTCTTTTGAGAGAAATCAGCCAATGCTTTGTTGCTATCGATAGCCGCTACAGACATTACTGAATCGTATGATGCTGGGTAGCTTTCTACGTCAGTTGTGTTTGTTGGAACACCATCATTACCTGCCGCTGCAATAAGTAACATACCAGCATCTGCAGCTGCTTGAATACCATTGCGTTCAGTAGTGCTTGAACCTTCGCCACCTAAACTCATGTTTACAACGTCAGAACCTGCTGCCTGACATTTGTTGATTGCATCGACTAATTCTGAAGAATAACCCCAACCATCAGCGTTAAATACTTTGATGATGTGCATTGAAGGGTCTGTGCCGATAACACCACGAACACCAATACCATTGTTTAGTGCTGCGATTGTACCCGCTACGTGAGTACCGTGAGGACCACCATGATCGTACCAATTTCCAGTACCAGAATCACTCGTACCAGAGATAGTGTCACCACGTGCACCCATGTCTTCATGAGGTAGGTCTAAACCTGAGTCAATAACACAGATTTTCTTACCACCGTTTGCAGCTGAAGCTACTGAATCGTCAACCAAATCAGCTTGAACCATCGCGATACCGTATGGCTGTGATTGTGACATTAGACGGCGAGGTAAATCTTCTTCTACATATTCAACCTGACTATCAGCACTCAAAGCAGCAATTTGTGCTTCGCTTAGTTGAGCAACTACTGCATTCAAACTTGCCTTAAACTGTGCATTTTGAATACCTAACGTCGCCATACGATTTGCTGCTGTTTGTGGCATATGCTCGCTAGCCATTGTTTCCATACCTGACGCAACAGAAACATCATTATTTTTGTATTTGATAATGTAGCGCTTTGGTAATGGAGACTCTGCTTTTTCAGCAGCTAGCTTAAGTGGAGACGCCTGTAATGATGCAGATACCGCTAGGGATAACATCGTAGTAGCAAATAGTGCTTTATTCGTGGTTACTTTCTTCATAAGGAATAATCCAGCTTGTTATTATTTTCGTAATGAAATGTATCAAAAAATAAAATAATTAACATAGCCAACAACAACGCTTTGTAAAGAATTGTTAATGATTCCTTCATAAAAATGAAAAAATAACATTAATTACAATGATTTAAAATTTCCATGTTGCAACATTTTAAACTAGAACAAATACTCGACATATTAGATAAACCGAAATTACGTCCCCTTTTGGTTAACAAAAAATACCTATAAAAGGAAATTATGCAGCAAGAAAATATAATTTTTCGTTATGGGTAACAATAACGTTAAAAGTAAATTTTTCATGTTATTGATGGTTCAAACTGATGATGCCAACGACGTAAAAAGTTTTTACCTTGTCGCAACCCTAACAAGTAATCATGCTGTAAGACCGCAGCAGACGATCCCAGTACCATACTTCGTAACGGCCCATTTGGTGCAATTTGAATAATTTCCAAATCACTTGGAGGATTGTTAATAAATTCCAGTGCTTGTGAGTATCTAGTTTGGTGATAATGATATAGGTCAAGCATACGCTTTGACTGTTTGAGGCGGCTGATAACGGGCTTCAATCTATCGAGTATTGGCATAGCGCCATTATGATGTGATTCAAATGTCCGGATCACTAGGATCTTTCTCGCTCCCTGTTTATAGGCCCACTCAACAGGTAGTGGATCTGCGACACCGCCATCCATGTAATTACGCCCTGCTATGTTTACACCACCTTGATACAAAAATGGAATCGCACTTGACGCTTTCAAGTGTTCAAGCATATTGTCATGCCATGTGTGCAGGTACGTAGGTTCCAGCGTTTGCGCGTCAGTCGCAACAGCATAAAAGTGATTATCCTTTGCTAAATAACCTGGATTGGTGATCACCTGTAACTTAGGCCGATGGTTTACCTGGGTAAAATACCAATCTAAATCAATCACTTTACCACCTGTGAAAAATTTACTTGGTTTGAAAAATGTTTCTGACGTTGTCAGCTCTTGGATAGCACTTCTAGCACACTGTCGCGCACGTGCCGAATAGGCTGCTAAGTTCTGTGCCCCTGCAGATACCCCTACCTTTAGATGGAATGGCCAAAAATCACCCTCTAAAAATGCATCTAATACCCCTGCGGTGAAGATACCTTTTTGTCCTCCTCCCTCGGCAACTAAAGCGAATTTGTGTTGCTGGGGAAGCGATGCTTGACTTGTATTTAAAGAGAGTTCTGCTTGCATGTTTGACCCTATACATTTCGTATTATATCCGTTCAAACGTCACACAAAAAAGTAACTTATTGAATATATTGGCTATTGCTACACGTAGTAATGCTATTCAAATGGGCGCCTTGTACTGTTTGTGCAGCTTCTATTAATTTTTTTACATATTTCTTTGGCGCATTTTTATTCGCTGCTAAATACAGCTGTGCGCTCAGCTTAGGAACTTCTAACACGAGCTCCCAAGACTGCTCCGTTCCCATTACATGGGCCATTTGCTCGACAAAGCTTTGTGCACCAAACAGAAAGTCTATTCTGCCTTTTTCCAACAGGCCTCCTGCTTGATTTAAGCTACTTAATGACACCAAATTTGATTTTTTAAACCCTTCATTTTTTAAATATTGCTCTGACGGCTGACCGGCTCCCACACCAACAATATAATGCTTGAGGTTGTTCAATGAATAATGAGGCTTAGGCGTTACACTACCCGCGCGCTGATAAAAGCCTACTTTCAATTCACACAACGGCATTATCCACTGATAATGCTGCTCTCTTTCGCTGGAACGAGCCAAAGAATACAAAAGTGCAGTGTTAGACTCATGAGTTTGTTGAACCGCTCTGAACCAAGGCAAAACATGAATTTGATAGTCAATCTGGGCCTGAGCCATCAAAAGCCGCACCATGGTTGTCGCTCCACCAGCGACTTCACCGCGTTCAGTTAAAAACTGATATGGTGGGAAATGTTCCGTGTAAATATCTATTTTTTCCTGCGAAAACGCACTATAACATGCCGAAATCATCCCTAATACAGCCCAACTAAGAGATTTCATCGTCTGGAATTACCACTGTACTTTCTTTTAAGTATAACTCAGCGTTACGATCTTGTTAGGTTGTAAGGCGTTTTTGCCACGCTAATGTGTTACGTGTTTGCAAGCGCATAGAATCAATGCTGTATAAAAGGCCGGTTAATCTGGCGGTTTTCACATAAAAAAGCCCAATGTGATTAACATTGGGCTTTTTTAGTCAAGTTACACATTAACCTTTGGCTTTTGCCGCGCGTGATTGGTGTAACTTCTTATAACTGTCAATCAGTCTTTGATGCTTCTCAAGACCGTCCAAATTCATATTTGTTGGTGTTAGACCGAAGAAGCGAACCTCACCATTTACTGAGCCTACCACATTATCCATGACTTCTTTGCTGAACATACGCTCAAAATTGACAATAAAATCTTCAAGCTCAAGCTCTTCATCAAGTACAACTTCCAGCACAGCATGAACCGCTTGATAAAACAGCCCTCGTTCTAGAGTATTATCGTTGTATTGTAAGAACGACTCGACCAAATCAATGGCCTCTTCGAGATCACCTAGTGCCAGATAAATCAGAATCTTTAGCTCAAGAATGGTTAACTGGCCCCAGACGGTATTTTCATCAAATTCAACCCCAATCAGCGTAATAATATCAATGTAGTTATCAAGCTGGCTTTCTTCTAAGCGTTCAACCAGATCGGCTAACTGTTCATCATTCAAGGTGTGAAGATTTAAGATATCGCTACGATATTGCAAGGCTTTGTTGGTATTGTCCCAAATCAAATCTTCTACTGGGTAAACTTCTGAATAATCTGGTACTAAAATTCGACAAGCGGTGCCGATATCTGAAAATTCTGCGACATAACACTCTTTACCCAGGTCTTTTAGAATACCAAACAGCGTTTCGCACTCTTGCTCATTGGTGCCTGAAAAATCCCACTCACAGAATTCATAGTCATGTTTAGCACTGAAAAAACGCCATGAGATCACACCTGTTGAATCAATAAAGTGTTCAACAAAGTTTTCTGGCTCTGATACCGCCATACTATTAAAGGTCGGTTTAGGTACATCATTTAGCCCTTCAAAGCTTCTGCCTTGTAACAGTTCGGTTAAGCTACGTTCAAGCGCCACTTCAAAACTGGGATGAGCACCGAAAGAAGCGAATACTCCACCTGTTTTCGGGTTCATTAAGGTGACACACATCACAGGAAATTGCCCACCTAAAGAGGCGTCTTTTACCACCACAGGAAAGCCTTGAGCTTCAAGTCCTTCAATCCCAGCAACGATACCAGGGTATTTGTCTAGTACTGACTTGGGCACATCAGGAAGTACGATTTCTTGCTCAATGATCTGACGTTTAACCGCACGTTCAAATATCTCAGACAAACACTGCACTTTTGCTTCATTGAGGTTATTGCCCGCACTCATACCATTACTGAGGAATAAGTTTTCAATGAGGTTTGACGGAAAGTAAACTGTTTGGCCATCCGAGTGACGTGTATAAGGAATCGAACAAATGCCACGTTCCATGTTACCTGAGTTAGTATCGATTAGATGAGAGCCTCTTAACTCGCCCTCAGGGTCGTAAATCTCACGGCAATACTCGTCCAAAATACCTTGTGGTAGTGCATCATCTTCACTGAGTTTAAACCACTTTTCATTTGGGTAGTGTACAAATTCAGCATTAGCGATTTCTTGCCCTAAAAACTGATCATTGTAAAAGAAGTTACAGTTAAGACGCTCGATAAACTCGCCCAAAGCCGAACAAAGTGCACTCTCTTTAGTTGCGCCTTTACCATTGGTAAAACACATTGGCGATGCCGCGTCACGAATATGTAACGACCACACGTTTGGCACAATGTTACGCCATGACGAAATTTCAATCTTCATGCCTAAGTTTGCCAAGATTTCCGTCATGTTTGCGATTGTTTGTTCAAGTGGTAAATCTTTACCTTCAATGAAGGTGCTAGACTCTCCGTCAGGCTTAACCATCAACATGGCCTGAGCGTCTTGGTCTAGGCTTTCAACCGTTTCAATTTTGAATTCAGGACCCGTTTGAACCACCTTTTTAACCGTACAACGGTCAATTGAGCGTAAAATCCCTTCACGGTCTTTATCGGAAATATTCTCTGGTAACTCTACTTGGATCTGGAAGATTTGGTTATAGCGATTCTCTGGATCAACAATATTATTTTGCGATAGCCTAATCCCTTCTGTAGGGATATCACGCGCATTACAGTATACTTTTACAAAATAAGCGGCACACAATGCTGATGAAGCTAGAAAGTAATCAAATGGACTCGGCGCGGAACCATCTCCTTTATAGCGAATAGGCTGGTCGGCAATAACTGAAAAGTCGTCAAACTTTGCTTCTAATCTCAGGTTGTCGAGAAAATCAACTTTAATTTCCATTACAGGATCCCATGTTTTCGTGCTGACGTGAGAAGGCATTTATCTAAGCTACGTCAGTCATTAAAATCTAATGGCGCTAATTATCTGCTTTTTCGCGCCAATAGTCTTGGGTAATTTGAAAAAAGCTGCACTTTATCGCCCTCAAAAGGCCAAAACCAGTTGTTTTGGCGCATTTCATAGGTGTTGATATTTGTATATGAGTATTTTTGGCTGGTGCTTGTGGCTCGTTTAGTCATCGAACTATTTCACAACAGAGCGATTTAAGGATGGAGCCAATATAAACACAGCTCTTTTATCCCTGTAGTTTGCAGGACGTTTTACCCTTACCCCTTCAGTGTGTGATAATATGCTTAGGTCGCTTTTTGTTTACAGGGTAACGTTTTGTATTCGACATTGTCTTGGTTTCAGCCATACACACATTTATCACGCTTGTTGAACATGATTACAATGTTTATCATTCACCAACAACAACCTCAATTCAGCTCAAAGGCCCTTTAATTACAATGAATAACCACAATCAAGGGACGCAAAATAATGACGCAAACATGCCTACTATTTTTTGGCATGATTACGAAACCTGGGGTGCGTCGCCGCAAAAAGACCGTCCAAGCCAATTTGCAGGCATCCGTACCGACTTGGATTTAAACATCATTGGTGAGCCACTGATTGAGTACTGTAAACCTGCGCCGGATTACTTACCACATCCAGAGGCTTGTTTAATCACAGGTATTACACCCCAACATGCGTTGAAGCATGGCCTCATAGAGGCCGAGTTTATAGCAAAAATTCATGCTGAATTTAGCCGCCCTAACACCTGTGTTGCAGGATACAATAGCATTCGATTCGACGACGAAGTCACGCGTTACAGCCTATATCGTAACTTCTACGACCCTTATGAACGCGAGTGGCAAAATGGCAATAGCCGTTGGGACATCATAGATTTGGTACGCGCCTGTTACGCATTGCGTCCAGAGGGCATCGAATGGCCATGCAAAGAAGATGGCTCACCAAGTTTTAAACTTGAACACCTGACCATCGCCAATGGCATCGAACATGGCGCAGCACACGACGCATTGAGTGACGTTACAGCTACCATTGCCTTGGCTAAACTCATTAAAGAAAAACAACCAAAATTATTTAAGTTTTTCTTTAGCCTCAGACATAAAAAAGCATTGCTTGATATGATTGATGTGTACAACATGCAACCTTTGGTACACACCTCTTCTCGTATCCCTGCAACGCAAGGCTGCACCACTTGGGTTGCGCCTATGAGTTTTCACCCAGTGAATAAAAACGCGGTGGTCTGTTTTAACTTAACTCACAACCCGCAAGTTTTATTAGACCTGTCAGTTGAGCAACTTCGTGAACGTCTTTACACCAAGCACAGTGATTTGGCAGACGGGGAGTTGCCCGCTGGCTTAAAGCTGGTACATATCAACAAGTGCCCTATTTTGGCCCCAGCTAAAACTTTGCTACCCGAAAATGCTGCGCGTTTGGGCATAGATAGAGAACAATGTCTTGAGCACCTAAAAGTTCTAAAAGCACACCCTGAACTTAGAGACAAAGTCGCACAGGTGTTTGCCGAGCAAGGTGATTTTAGTAGCACCACCAACCCCGACTACCAGCTATACAATGGCTTTACCAGTAAAGCTGATAAGGCAAAATTTGCCATTATTCGTGAGGCTCAACCACAAGCACTTGGATCTTTAGATTTAAGCTTTGATGATGCCAAATTTGTACCGATGTTGTTTCGCTATCGAGCCCGTAACTGGCCTGAAACACTCACCCCTCAAGAATTGGATAATTGGCGTAAGTATTGTCAAAACAAATTGATGCACGCAGAAGACAGCCCATCAATCAATGCAGAAGACTTTATGCTGACGCTAGAGAATTTGGTGCATGAGAATGAGGGCAATGAGCGTAACCTGAGCATTCTTAAAGCGCTTTATCACTACGCACAAAGCCTATAATCAAAAACGCCGAACTGGAGAGTTCGGCGCGATAAGCTATTATTTTTTATCGTGTATGGCATCAAGCCTTGCTAGTAAGCTGGACGTGTCATACCGTCCACCCCCTAGCGCCTGAACATCTGCATAGTATTGATCGACCATCGCCGTAAGCGGCAAAGAAGCACCATTGTTACGCGCTTCATCTAGGGCTATGCCTAGATCTTTTCGCATCCAATCAACTGCAAAACCAAATTCGTACTCACCCGCCAACATTGTTTTATAGCGATTTTCCATTTGCCATGAGCCAGCCGCCCCTTTTGAGATAGTCTCAATCACTTTTTCACCATCTAGACCCGCTTGTTTAGCAAAATGTAACCCCTCAGCCAACCCTTGCACAACCCCAGCAATACAAATTTGGTTCACCATTTTACATGTTTGGCCGCTGCCAACTTTTCCAAGCAATTGAGAAAATCGGCTATACGCAGACATAACTGGTTGTACACGGTCAAAAATGGCTTGTTCTCCGCCAACCATGACAGTCAGAACGCCATTTTCAGCGCCCGCTTGACCTCCAGATACAGGCGCGTCTAAAAACGCCACGCTCTGCTCAGCTGCTTTGTGTGCAACTTCAATTGAAACTTTGGCTGATGTGGTTGTGTGATCTACTAACACTGTACCTGCATTCATGCCTGCTAGTACACCAGACTCTGAGTAAACAACAGAACGTAAATCGTCGTCATTGCCTACACATAAAAATACAATATCTGCACCTTTAGCTGCTTGTGCGGGCGTCTCTGCATAGTCACCAGCATATTGCTGTGCCCAATCCTTGGCTTTGGCTGTAGTGCGGTTGTACACACACACTAGATGACCGGCATTGGCTAAATGACCGGCCATTGGGTAGCCCATTACACCTAGTCCGATGAATGCTAATTTCATTGACATAATTCTGTCCTATTTGACTGCTATGGTATCGATAATGGAGTTTTTATACCTAAGTAAAACAGGTATAGCAAATGAAAAGCATGAATTATCAATGAAAGATATGAACATTAGAACTAGCGAGCAAGGAGTCTAAACGCTATGGAAACTATACATCGTTACAGCGTTCAGCTTATTAATGGCGAAACGCTCGCGTTAAAAAAGCTGCAAGGCAAAACTATATTAGTCGTCAATATCGCCAGCAAATGTAGCTTTGCAGGTCAACTTAGTGCGCTGGAAAAACTATATCGGCAGTACAAAACATATGGCTTTGAAATATTGGCATTTCCTTGCAACCAATTTGGCCGCAATGAACCACTTGAAGGCGCCATGTTAAATGAGTTTTATAAGAGTCATTTTGGACTAACATTTAAAGTCTGCGACAAAGTTCAAGTAAATGGTCCTGATGCGCATCCTCTATTCAACTACCTGAAATCTAACACAAGAGGGATAGCACAAAACCGCGCAATAAAATGGAACTTTACCAAGTTTTTAGTAAACTCTCAGGGAGAGTTGGTTTCTCGATATGCACCGAGAACCAAACCTGACACCCTGAAACCCGTGATTGAGAGCCAATTAAATGATGAAAGTAGTCCTATTCAGTTCGCAAAACTATGAAAAACCTTTCTTCTCGCAGGCATTAAATGAACACCCAAACATAGACCTTCATTATGTTACTGAATCGCTGAACGAACAGACTGTTGCTTTATGTCAGGGCTTTGATGCCATTTGTGTTTTTGTTAACGACATCTTAAATGAAGCCGTACTGTCGAAATTGGCTGAGTTTGGTATTAAAGTTGTCGCTCTGCGCTGCGCTGGATTTAATAACGTAGATATAAAAATGGCTAATAAGCTTGGAATTAAAGTAGTCAGAGTTCCTGCATATAGCCCAGAGGCTGTCGCAGAACATTGTATTGCACTGATGCTCACCCTAAGTCGCAAGACCCATAAAGCCTATAATCGAGTGCGCGAAGACAATTTTGATTTAAATGGCTTATTGGGTTTTAACTTACACAACAAAACCGTTGGCGTCATCGGTGCGGGCAAAATTGGCCAAGCATTAATATCCATCCTTAATGGCTTTGGTGCCAACGTATTGGTATATGACCCAAATGTTGGAGAAGGCTCTTATACTCTCGCTTCACTGGATATGCTCTTAAAGCAAAGTGACATTGTCACATTACACTGCCCACTGACCGACAGTACTCACCATATGATTGATGACAATGCTTTTGCCAAAATGAAAAAAGGCGTTATGTTGATCAACACTAGTCGCGGTGCGCTTATCGACAGCGCAGCCTGTATCCGAGCATTAAAAAGCCGAACACTCGGTTATTTAGGCCTTGATGTCTATGAACAAGAGTCTGAGCTGTTCTTTAAAAACCGTAGTGAAGAGATCATCCAAGACGATATCTTTTCACGCTTAATTAGCTTTCCGAATGTGCTTGTCACAGGTCACCAAGGTTTTTTCACGCAAGAAGCACTAGAGCAGATTGCCGCCATTACACTATTTAATTTAAATGAAATAGCACAAGGTAATACACAACTCACAAATCAAGTGCTTTAAACAGTCATGTTCAATGAGCAAGACATTGCTCATTGAACATTGTATTTGTAAGGAAGCCGAAACCTTTCATTACCCAAGTAACAATACCGCTACACCAACTAATGCCAAACACCCACCGAGCACCATATTGAATGTAATAGGTTCACGCTTTGCAAAGCCTATTGTCATGACCATCAAAGGGGCTGTCGCAAAAATGGTTTGTGCAATAGCGGGGTCTGTATACTTGACCGATACAAGTTGTAACCACAAGCCGATGAAAGTACCAAAAAAGATAGCGACAAATAACCATCTTTTTCCTTCAACGCCACGCATTCGAATTGCTCTTCCCAGATTGTGTTCTCTCATCCAGGCGATAACCAAAGCCACGGCAAAAGTGCCGCTCAACAAACGAATAAGCGCAGCCCAAAGGCTACTAACTCCCTCCTCCTGCATTGCACCTTTTGACATCACTATGCCTGCAGCTTGGCATAGCGCAGCTAACAACGCAAAACTCAGCCCTTTGTAATATATTTGCTTTTCAACGGTCGGTAACAGCTGCTTTGGCTTGACCGCGATAAGCACGCCCACGGTTGTGATAACTATCCCTAGCCAAGCTTGGAGTGATAAATATACGCCTAGCATCAGAATATTCAGCAATCCGGCAATAGCTGGCGCAAAAGACTCAACGATTAAGGTTCTTGCTGCACCTACATTGCGTAGCGCCGCGAAATAAGCGCTATCACCTATCGCAATCCCCAAAATACCACTGGCTATTAGCCAGTACCAACTACTGATTTGTTGAGGAGATTGCCAGTCCTGCAAAGCTAGCATGGCAATCAGCATCATAAACCCAGCAATCATGCCTTTACACAAGTTTAACTCTAGCGGTGACAAATGATGGCTAAAGCGTTTATATAAAATTGTGGAACTTGCCCACACACCAGCGGCCAAAATTGCCGCACTTTCTCCAATCCCCATGAACAAAATCTATATTAACTTTTTGCGCAATTATGAAGCGGCCAGCTTGGATTACAAGTAAATCCGCCGAGCTGATCATAGCGACTAGCTACGCGTACATGAAATAAAACTAAACTTATGATTTTTATGAGATTATAAACTAGACTTAATTTACCATGTTAGACGAATGAGGCCTTTGTAGTGTCTGTATATAAATATTTCGGTATCTTTTTAGCGCTAACCGTTGGCGCCACAGTGCAGGCACAGCAATGTCGCTTGGACCTTAAACTCGGCATGGTGGATGATTGGCCCCCTCTGACCTATTTTGACAACGGAAAAGCTGCGGGACTAGATATAGAAATTGCAAAAAAGGTACTCGGTAGTATCAATGTATGTTTAACCTACGTGAAACTCCCTTCTAGTGCACGCGCGCTAGAACAAATGGATAGTGGCCAAATCGATATGGCTGTGATGGTCAGCTACACACCACAAAGAGAAAAGTATGGGTATTTTTCTATTCCATACCGCCATGAAAAGATGCGGCTTTTTAGCCTTTTACCTGCCCAGCCCATAGAAAATATTGCACAATTACTTGATGAGGCAAAAACCATAGGTTTAAGTATCGGCTCATTCTACGGCGAAGAACTTGCTTCTTTAGCGCGTTCGCCCAAATATCAGGAACAATTAGTGGGAATATCCAGCGCAAGTCGACGTTCCGATATGCTCGCTAAGAAACGTGTTGATTTTATTATCGACGACCAAATAACCGGTTTATACATTACAAAAACCCAAGGTCATGACCAAATCAAACTTTGGCCGTATGTGGTTCATGACAACGAAGTGCATATTTTACTAAGGCGAACACAACAAAATCAGGCGCTGATGAATGAGATTAATCTCGCCATTACCAAGCTAAAACCCGAGATAGATGAGTTAGTTACTAAGTACACACATAATTAATATAGCTCTTTAGATAACTACCTTATTGAAGTCGGAAGTATCAATCGCTCTATCCATTGCTAGAATCAACTCGCTCACCTGTTGCTCAAGCGCATCATCGTCAAAGTGCTCTTTGAGCATTTTATCGATTTGCGAGGCTATATTTTGGATCTCTGTACATTCAAACATTCCCGCTGTACCCTTAACAGCGTGTACAGAGCGGCATAAACCATCAATATCATGGTATTTCATCTGATTCTGGATCTGTACTTTTTGCTCATACAGGCCTGATATGTACTTACTTTTCAGCTGCTTAAATTCATCATTTGGAATATCAATATCATCAGATACTGAAATATTTAAATAGTGGCTAATCTTCTTACTAAACTCAGCTCTATCAATCGGTTTAGCTAAATGATCTGTGAAACCAAGTTTGAGGTATCTGTCCACTTCGTGCTGCATAGTGTTGGCAGTTAAGGCAAGAATAGGTGCTGTACAACCTGTCGCTTGTATAAAATTCAACGCCTGTTCTCCATCCATGACTGGCATTTGTATATCCATTAGAATCAAATCATAATCTTTGTCTAAAGCAGCTTGCACGGCCAACTGGCCGTTTTCCACAGCGGTCACGTTTAGTCCCATTCTTTCAAGGATACGCTGTATAAGTCGACTATTATCCCCATGGTCTTCAGCAAGTAATACATCGCCTTTAAGTTCGCGACCCTTTTCATTGCTATGAATGTCGCTGATGGAAGGTTGACTCTGAACCGCCTCTTCAAGGCTATTCACCCAGCGCGTATTTTCAGTTGTAAATAGTCCCAGCGTTAAGGTAAATGTTGTGCCTGATCCAACTTCACTTTCAACGGTGATATCGCCATTGAGTTTATTTGCCAAGTTTTTAGAAATGTTGAGCCCCAATCCCGTCCCCCCATATTTACGTGAGGTAGATGAATCCGCTTGATAAAAAGCACTAAACAGTTCTTTTTGTTCCGTCGATGTCATACCGATCCCGGTGTCTTTCACGGACACTTTCAACACATCTTCTGAGCACGAAACATCGAGCGTGATTTTTCCAACCGAAGTAAATTTCAATGCATTTGAAGTCAAATTTAACAAAATCTGCCGCAACCTAGTTGGGTCAATCACAATAAAGTCTGGTAGCGGGAAGGTATAATGTAGTTCAAACTCAAGTCCCTTATCCCTGATTTGTTTGCCTAATAAAGACTCAACATGGGCGATTGATTTAAATAAGTTAGCTTCAATAAGCTCAATCTCCAACCTATTCGCTTCTATCTTAGACATATCCAAAATATCATTTATCAAGCCCAGAACGTGTCGTGAGTTTTGCAAAATTACATTAATTGCGTGATTTCTCTCATGAGGTTTAATGTCGCCCAGAATAATGCCATCGGCATAACCAATGATTGACGTCATTGGGGTCCTGATCTCGTGACTCATGTTTGCTAAGAAGCGGCTTTTAGATTCACTTGCATCCCTTAGCTGAGATGCTAGTTGTTCTAGTTCATAAGTACGTTTTAGTACCTTGGTTTCGAGATTCTTGTTCAGTTCAATGTTTTCTTCATTTGTGAGCCTGAACTTATCGGCCACAGCAAATGCAAGTAACATTGCATCTAATGCCGTACCAACCAACCCCAACAAATATAGGTTAAGCGTAGATTGCGGTAAAATACCCAAATTGGTTAGATTACCAATCATGTTAGGCACCATCATTGCTATGTATGCTAGGACAAAATAGCGTGCAGGTTTAAACCCTTCTAATAGGCGCAGTACCCCAACATACATGCCTAAACACAGCGCACTCCCTGTCATCACTGTGGCCCACAAAAAACCAAACCCCGGAAATAGGATGCTAAACGGCAGTCCCAAAGCGGAGATAATCCCTAACCAGATTGACGCAACCGACAGGTTTGGATGTTTTTCTTTTAATTTCAATAAACTATTGTAAAAAAGGATATTTGTGATCGGCGCTAAGGTAAACCCTAGCCAATGCAAGTGCGCTGAGTACAAACCAAATAATTGGTCAGAAATATGAAAAAAATGGCTCCAGCTATATACCCAAACCGCGGCAAATAACGCAAAGTAGAGATGAGTTAAATCCTTTGAACCTATATAAATCAGCAGGTTATATATGCCTAGAATAATGCCCACACTGAAGCACAGTGTCATTAATAGGTTTTCTCTAATAACCAACTGGTTGAAGTCTTTTGTAGGCTTGATGACTAACTTAGTAGGTGTGTAAAAAAAATCACTTTCAAATACAGTAACTAAGTAATAGTTTGTGTTGGGTTTTAGATGAATGGTGTTGCCATAGTGAAAGGCAAATTCGTTTTGGTTCTTCCCCCCCGAGAAGTAGCGCTGGATTTCACCAGACTCACTATAAATTCTCGTTTCAATATTAGCCAAAACCGTATTGTATGGATAAAGCACTAAATCGTTTAGGTTCGATTTATTCGATATCTGTGTCACTAACCAATAACGACCAGAAAACAAGGCTCGAGATGGCAACGATTTTAAGCTACCAGCCCACTCTTCAACAGCATAAAAGTCGGAAGGAAAGCGAGTGCTTTCCTCAGAGACTAACAACTGCGCATGGTCATGCAAATTAACATCTTGTTTATCTATCGAATACTCAAACACATCAGCGGCACTATAGTTCGCAAAAACAGCGCCAATGATGACAATGAGTATTCTTATAAATGAACGCATAAGATGCCTTAGCTTTTTAAGTGCTTTAAACAAAAAGCACAGTTAAGCCTTAATAAACTTAACCTTTATCTTAAAATCGATAGCTCACATCAAGCCCGACCCGACGACCTTCGCCTTTAAAGTCTTCAAGCATACCTAAAAAATTGCGTAAATCGAACTTTAAATGGCTGTATTGCTCATCGAACAAGTTTTTAGCCCATAAATTTGCCTGCCATTTTTCTACTTCGTATTGGGCATTGAACCTCCACAAAACATAACCATCTTGCTTTGCATAGTCTGTTTGCTGTTGGTCAAAGTAGTACTCCGATTGGTAGTCAAAGCCGACACTTGTCTTTAATGTACCCGACGCAATATTGTGCGAATAGGACAATGCGCCACTAATATTCCACTTTGAAGTAAACGGAAGTCTGTTATCCGTTAGCGATACGCCCAAAGGATCAACAAATTGTTCAAACTCAGCATGCGGAATATAGCCAATACCAAGTTGTACTTCTAGCTGCTCCATTGGCTCATAGTAAAAGTCTGCTTCTGCACCATAGATCTTTGAGTCAGCAACATTTTCAAGCAGCTGTAACGGCACAGCACCTGGTACTACTGAAGGCTGATTCATAAATACCTGCTGATCTTTGTAATCATAGTAAAACAAAGCCGCATTAAATCTCATTGCTTGCTCGTCAAACAGCAACTTAGTTCCTATTTCATGCGCATTAAGCTTTTCAGCGCCATAGTCAGCTTGCAGGGCCTGTTCAGGACTCGACAGGAATCCGCCGTTGTAGCCACCACTTTTGACCCCATTTGCAAAGCTGTAATAAAGCATTTTATTTGGCTCAAGTGTGTAGTTAATAGCAAACTTACCCGATAAGTTATCGTCATCGTTGCGCCCTATCACATGATAAAATGGCAGCACTACATCAGTCATACTATTTGGGTCAACAATATTGATGTGCGAAAGTGAATCATACTCTATCGCTTCATCACTATACCTGAGCCCGAATGTCAACGTAGTGTCTGAACGCCATTGCCACTCATATTGCGCAAATGCAGCCAATACCTTAGTGCGGATTGCATTGTCATACATGAAAGTAGCTGAGTTTTGGCCGTTCTCGGTGCCTCTGAGAATACGAAGGATATCATTATAGTTATCTTGGTAGATACGTTCATCTAAGTGAAATAAGCCGGATATTAAATAACCTTGTTCATATTCCCTGTGATAACGCAATTCATTGTTGAGCAACTCAGTTTTTAATCCAAGGTTTCCTTCGCATGCCTGTAATGGTGAACCATCACAGTTGAAAGCATGCTCCCTGTCTAGGCGGCTAAAGGCATTTATCCACACCAAGTGAGACTGCTCACTTAGCTGATACTCCACTTCAGCCGTCCAGCCTTTACCTATGCTATGGTGGGGGGAGTCATTATTGACGTTAACGGCCCAAAAATCATCACTACCGTCATTAAAACCAAATACATCCGTGCATTGTCCTGATGCAGCCTCTTGTGCCGAACAGGACTCACCAGTCACAGGATTTTTTATAGTTCCAATGCTGCCCACTGGCTGCACTATCCCACTCCAGTGGCTGTAATTTGTTTTTAAATAAACACTTAACTTGTCCCACTGGCCAAAGTAACTGAGCCTAAGATCTGACTGTTCCATATTCGCTTCGGGTGCCGTTGGATGCAGGTTATATGTGGTGTAATCATATTTAACATGACTAAGCGCTGCTCTAACCGCCGACTCGTCATTAACAGTGGCGTTAAACATACCCTGTATCTTACGCCATTGGTCACTGCCATAACCAAGTGATACCTCACCATAAGTGCCTGCATCTGGACGCTTACTGCGGATCAAGACCGCACCGCCAGTGCTATTACGACCAAATAGTGTTCCTTGTGGACCCTTTAACACTTCTACTTGCTCGATGTCGAAAAAATTAACCAGTTGATTATTCGCTGACCCAACAGATGCCCCATCCACATACATCGCTACAGGTGATGTATTCGCTGTGTTGTAATCTAGCAGGCCAACGCCGCGTATGTTGATTGCAGGAGGTGTTCCCTCTGCGGCGTTTTGGCTCACCTTCATGTTTGTAACAAAACGGCCTAATTCTGTTGAATCTTTTACACCAGATAGGGCTAACTCGTCACCTTTGGCTGGCGTTATAGAGACACTCACATCGTTTAGGGATTGCGCTCGTTTTTGGGCATAAACTTCTATGACTTCAATTTCTTGATCATCAGCAGCAAATACAGGTAAGTTAATCACGCCTAAGACTGCACAACATACAAGGCTCAATGGGAGAGTCTGTTTCATATCCTTACTCTTTTATACAATTCATTAAGTTAGTGCAAAAAAGTATAGTCTATTTACAGATCCCCCACCAAGAATATATGGGAACATCTTCACTTTCTATGCCCCATCGGGTTCAAAGCCATTTTCTCCCGATATTTCATTGGGTAACCCACATATTGCACGAGAAGTTTGCATACCAGCCATGACTGCAGCTTCAACGCATCCTGCGTTAACTCCGGTTTTGATCCAATCTCCGGTCAGGTATAGATTAGCAAATATACTACCGTCCGTTGGTAGGCGATATTGGCTACTTCCCGTCACCGATAACACATAACGCTCACTAGGGTCCACATTGACACGCCAATACTGGTAGTTAAACCGCGCTGTGTTCAATTCTCCTACAGGAGCATACAAAACAGACCAATCAAATTGATTATTATCGTTATATGCATTAGGCCAAAGTGGCTTCATCTCTCTTTGTAGCTTCTCTATCGCGTTTGCTTTAACTTTGGCTGTTTGTTCATGAATAAAGTTGTGTTCATTACGTGCTGGATAATCTGAGCATGTAAATGCACTGCAAAAATAAGCGATGTTATCTGGCCCATCACCGGGCCAATCTTCCACATTCAGCAAATTCGACATTGCCGCCCAAGTATCAAATGGCTGCGAAAACCCGCTTAAAATAGCCCTTTCCTCGCTAGGTGGTGAGTAATTGAAGCCTAATTGTTCATCCGTTTTATTCAACCATAGTTGGAATGCCTGTGTTGCTACAGTCTTGACTTTTGTCGCTTGGTCTTTCAACTTACCATCTAGTTGTAGTAACTCAGGACATATATGTTCCAATGCTGCGACTGAAATACCGAATATCACTTTGTCAAAATCAACACCACGTTGCAGTGTTTTAGTCGGTAGTGGTTGCCCAAACTCCATTTGGTAAACACTCGGCCAATCTGACCAGTAAGACTCCAGATTAATATCATGATCACGGATTAACTGAGCTTGCTCAGGTAACACTTGATCTAACAAAGGTTTACTAGGCCAACACGGCAAGCCTTTTACGAATACAAAGGGCTGGTATGATTCGTCCACCAGAGTCACTTGCTCTGTAATGTGGATTTGCTCTACCACATCTTTTCCCTGCTCATTAAGGCCCGGACGCAGTGCACTAACTTCATTAAAGAACTCAAACTTGACGCCGCGACTTTTCAGTAACTCATAAATGGGAGCAAAAATCACATCCCCCATTCCAGCTTGCATCTTCCACATGACTCCACCGTGGTAGCACAGCATTAACCGCAACATCGCGAGTGTAGCCACACCGGCTTCAACATCGCCTTTGGAAAAATCACCGTCAACATACCCAAATACTAGATCGTAAAAACCTCTGACTGGCGCAGACTCAACAGTATACTGCTCATTCGCGCCATTTTTTGCTAGCCACGCTTTGAAGTCGATGTCATTAATACTGCCAAAGCCGTTCTCAAAAACTCGGTCTTTTAAAAGGCCAATCACGACCGCAATACCAAGATCGGCACAAATATAAGCTCTGCGAATATTGGGGTTTTCATCCAGCAACTCTAGCGCTTCACTATTAAGCCAACGTTTTAGTTTTCTAACCACATACCAAACCACTAGTCTATCTTTACTGTTACTCAAGTCTTTGTCTATGGCACGCAATGTAACTAACCGCTGTAGCTGTTGGCTCAAAAGGCCGGGTGTTGACCAAATCTCACTTAACTCATCGTGTGCGCTTTGGAAAAAATCATGAACATCATCTTCGATATCATCAAAGGCGTGACTAACTTGAGAGGCAAGATGTTGCAGCAAACTGCGATCTCGGCGTTTTCGGGTTTGCAAGCGGGTTTGTTTATGATGCTTTGATATTTCTGACTCCAACGTCCCTATAAATTTTCTTAACCAAGCAACTGCAAGTTCGATAAACTGCCAAAAATGCAGATCTAACGTGCCTTCGGCTGGATTGCCGTTGATCACGGGAAAATCAATTGGCCAGGTCTCCCATTCGTTATCTATGTATTCTTCAAGCACAACAAAGCTGTGGGGTTTAAATGCATCTTGCCAAGTGCTCAATGGCATATCACTTGGTCTGTTCAAACTGTTGTAAACATTTTCAATTGCACGAAACGAATTGACATATGCCCCAAACCACACGTGTAAACCATGCTCTTCAATACGCTCACCAAAGTCGGAGTTACGACCACTGGCACCTTTGCCGCCTAAACGCCACCCCAGTTGGTAAACAGTGATATCATACTTTTGTTGCCAGTCAGGTTGCTCTGTTAAATAGACTGCAGCGGTCATTGCCGATACTCCGCCGCCGAGTATCGCGATTTTTTCTTGACTCATGATTCTTATCCTTGCTCAACAATTACGCACCACTGACGATTTCATAGGCACCGTCTTGATCAAAGTCCATAGACACATAGTAAGGAAGCTTTGCCATTTGCTCGCCGATATTGATACCAAACATATCGTTAAGCGGAAAAGCGTCCAATCGGTTAATGGTCACTTTAAACTCGTCCTTCAAAAACCCCATTTTATGAATACGCTTTATTTCTGAAGGAGAATGTACAACGGCTTTATACACAGCGTTTTCAGCAAAGCCATCAGGAAATTGTTTAAACAGAATTTGGTCCATTTGAGGGTGCGTAAAGCCAGAGAGGAACTGCTTTAGTAAATCTGCACTAATGTTAATTTCATCACAGCTTGAGTGTAATAAATCCGCTACTTCATGCCCAATTTCAAACAACTCTTCAAACCAACTATCGTCATCCGAGTGCCTGGTGATGTTTAGCAACTCATGCCAAGCCATTTTTGTATCTGGGCTGAACGGGTTAAAAGTTTCCATGCTCAACGAGAAATAGTCCGCTTTTTTGTGCGAATCAGGCATCTCATAGCGGCATTGGTACTTATTATAGCCCCATGTTTCTCTACCATTTACGAGGGCGTTTATGTTATTTACTGTGATAAATGCGGGATACCAATACAGGTGGGTCATTTTGTTAGTTGCACTATCTATTTGCGCAACTGGCAACCACACGATAATGTCTGTTTCTTGCATCCAGCCGTAGCTTCTAAATGGCTCCACTTTGGATGCAATATTTTCAATATCGGTAAACGTGAGCAAGCAATACGAGGATAAAGCCTTAAAATGAAACTCGCTATTACTTATGCTATTTAGCGTGTTATCAATGTAACTTTGTATAGAAACATATGTGCCTTTAATGAAAAAGCCATACATCATGGCATTAATCATTCTACAAGGCGGTTTGGCGATTGGGTTTCCGTAAAAATGCTGGTAGGTGCCGTATTGCTCTTCGCTCATAGTTTATTCCTTCATTTTGTACCTGTTATTACACTTCAAGCTTCTCCTGTTCATGTGAGTGCTGAAGCATGACAATTTGTTGTTCACACAGGTGAGTATAGTGAAGGTATGCATATTTGTTGAACTGATTGGACAATGCGTTCATAAAACCATGGTTGTAGCGCGTCCGAGTACAACTGACATTATTCATTTTTTTTAAAACTTGTATCACAGGGGTGAGCTCAAAATGCGCCTCTTGTTGTGGAAATAGCAAATCTACTTGACATTTTGGCTGAACATCAATGTAGTTTCTAATTTGCCCAGGATAAAACCCTATCAGCTTAGCAGGCAAATTAGTTTGCATATTTGCTATGGCTCGCCATGCCGCAGAAGCACCTGCGCTGAAAGCTATAACAAGCTGTGGGCGGTGTGATACGATGGCCCTTTCGACTTTGCTCATATAATTGTCATGACCAACCGAATTGACGAACTGTGCGTATACATCCTCTTCGTTACGTTGTCGTATAGACTGTTTTGTTTCATATGGGGAGCAAATGACGATATCACCGACTAGTTCATTTGCGAAGGCGTCTAAATTGGCTGTATGACCATATATATCACTGACGATTAGCGTTACCATATCGATCTATCCTTTTAGTAAGTAGGTATGGCTGATGAAATGTTACGCCAACTCTTCATTTTACCTGATAGAGATATCATTGTATAACAAACTAAACGCCCATTATTACTTGCATGTCCATTGTCAACGGGCTCAAAATATCTTATCTATTATTATAGTTGGCTATTTAAATCTAGCAGCGTGATTACTTTTGTAAACACTTTTAAAACGAATATTTTACACGCAGATTGATGGTTGAAATATGACTATTTTAAGATGCGTTTAGTGACGTAGACATACGTCACTAAAAGTATTGTTGAAAGGCGTTCACAAGCACACAAGTTAAAGTGTGCTGTTTTGTTTATTCACTGTAGAAGTAACTTTGTTTTTCAAGATAAATAGTACTATCTTCAAGCGCACTGACGATAAAAGTAACTTTATGAACTCGATGCTTTAAATCGTTCTGATCCGCGCTAATAGTCACAGGCACCAATACCATTTGACCAGCTGCAACTTTTATATTGCTCGGTGCCACTAAACTGGCCCCATCAAAACCGTCCAACGCGATATTGTAACTCAAGGTTTGCTGGGTTTTATTAATAACACTCAAGGTATATGGATTCTCCACTATCCCCTGATAATCTAAACGATAAAGGGCGCTGCGGTCTCTTATCACTGACACTTCTAACGGCGTTCTCAGCAATAGCCATACTATCATCGAGGCGATGACAGCCACGGTTAAAATGGCATAGCCGAAGAGTTTCAATCTCATCGGTTTTGCTTGTTTCCCTGCCATTTGTTGCTCGCTTTTGAAGCTTATTAGACCTTTTTTGTAGCCAAACTTCTCCATGGTTTGATCACAAGCGTCTATACACAAGCCACAGTTAATACACTCGTATTGCAAGCCGTTTCGAATATCAATGCCTGCTGGGCAAACTTCTACACACAAGTTACAGTCAACACAATCACCCAGGCCAAGTGATGCAGGATTATCCTTTCTCTTACGACGTCCACGGCGCTCTCCGCGCGCGAAATCATAGCTTACCACCAGTGTATCTTTATCAAACATCACTGATTGAAAACGCGAGTATGGGCAAGCCACGGTACACATTTTCTCTCTTAAAAAGCCAGCATTACCATACGTACACAAGGTAAACAAAAACACCCAAAAACAAACTAGCCCTGACCACTGCAAGTTAAACATCTCGGTGTAAAGTGTTGACGCAGGTATAAAATAGGTCATAAAAGATGTGGCGGTGAATAGCGACATAAATAACCAAATACTGTGCTTGGTGAGCTTCTTTTGTATCTTAGTTAAATTCCACTGGCCTTGATCTAGCTTGATACGCTGATTTCGGGTGCCTTCAACCTTGTGTTCCACCCATGTAAACATCAGCATCCAAACAGTTTGTGGGCACACAAAGCCGCACCAAACGCGGCCCAGCCAGTTGGTAACAAAAAACAGCGCAAAGGCTCCCGCCATAAATACGCCTGCCAGCAACATAAAGTCTTGCGGTAAGAAGGTCGCACCAAAAATCTTAAACTGTTGATGTGCAACGTCAAATAAGATCGCTTGCTGTCCTTGATAAGTGATCCAGGGAAGACCAATAAAGACCAGCATAAGAAACCAGCTTAGGTAGCGCCTGATGCGTTGAAAGTATCCCTTTTGTTCTCGAATATAAATTGGCCCAGCGTGTTTATAGGGCTTGATGATGAGATCTTCTTCTTTAATGTCAAACTTCATAATACTTCTGCTTGTATTGGTTAATATCGAACACAAGCAGAATTGCAACTTTCAGACCATGCTGAAAATAAGTTTATCTTATTGATTTTAAATAACTTCAAGATAAACAACAAACCAAATTTAGCGATATATCACGATGTAACGCTAAATATCGCGATTTCGCTTAATACCCAGTTTTTTCATTTTTGACCTTAAAGTGCTTTCGTTCAATCCCAGTATATTTGCCGCACCATCGCCGCCAGCGACTTTCCATCTACAACTTTCCAACACATACAGAATATGCGCTCGCTGAGCGTGCTCTAAAGATAAGTCCGTCTTAGCTTGGCTCGGTGTTACACTTGTTTGCGCTGATAGCGGTTGTGATAGCTGTAAGAGGTTGGACGTACTTAAAATTGCTTCTCGCTCTAATACATTCTGCAATTCGCGAATATTACCAGGCCAATCATAGCGCTTTAGTTTATTCAAAGCATTTTTTGACACCCCCTTAAAATGCTTGCCTAGTCGCTTATTTAACTGCTTAATGATATTGGCACATAGCACAGGAATGTCTTCTTTGCGCTCTCTCAGCGCGGGTACTTGGATAGGAAAGACATTTAGCCTGTAGTACAAATCCATACGAAAATTGCCCTGTTCGACCATCTGCCACAACGCTCTGTTCGTTGCCGCTATAATGCGTATATCTACTGAGATCGTTTGGCTGCCGCCTACGCGTTCAAACTCTTGCTCTTGAAGCACACGTAATAGCTTGCTTTGCGCTTCTTGTGACAGCTCACCCACTTCATCTAAAAATAACGTCCCTTTATTTGCCAGTTCAAAACGGCCTTTGCGTCGTTCATTGGCCCCAGTAAAAGCCCCTTTTTCATGACCAAACAGTTCAGACTCAAGCAAACTAGGCGTAAATGCTGCGCAATTAACGCGAACAAAGGGTAGTTTAGAGCGTGCACTTAAGCGGTGTAAATTTCTGGCCACTAGCTCCTTGCCTGTGCCATTCTCACCTTGGATCAGCACTGTGCTGTTGGTTTGGCTGACAAGCTCTATTTGTGCCAGCATGGTTTTAAATATGTGGCTGCTACCGACCAAGCCTGAATCTTGCCAATTTTGATTCAACTCGGCGAGTAGGTAGGCGTTTTCATCTTGAAGTTGCTCACTTAATTGTTGCACTTTGTCGAGCGCCCTACGCAATGCTTGTTCGGTTTCATGCTGTTTTGACACATCACGAAATATTGCCACGGCACCGATTAACTTACCTTCTCTATAGATAGGTGTAGATGTGTACTCAACCGGAAAGCTTGAGCCGTCTTTGCGCCAGAATACTTCATCTTTGACGTGCCGACGTATGCCATCGAACATGGTGCAATAGATTTGGCACTGATCGGCTGGGTAAGGTGTGCCATCAGCGTGGCTATGGTGATGATACTGATGAATTTTCTTCCCCAGTAACTCCTGTGCTCGCCACCCAGTCATGCGCTCAGCCGCAGGGTTAACAAACACCGCATTACCAGACAGATCAAAGCCGTAAATCCCTTCGCCAACCGCGTTTAATAACAGTTCAGAATCACCTAGAAAATGATTAACTACACTAGCCATAAGTTACCTCGTGAAATATCGCGAAACACTATAGCACGACTCACCTAACAAAGCTCTGGCAAAGTATCTGATCCCTTAGCAAAATTGTGCCCTGTATTCGTTAAGTGTTTTACCATACTGCTCCTTAAATATACGATTAAACGAGCCAATATCCTGATAGCCAACTTGCTCCACTACATCACCAGTATTTATTCGCGTTGTACGCAGTAGTTGCTTTGCTTTTTCTAACCTAGCCAGCCTAACGTAATTTGACGGTGTCAGGCCTATTTGTTTTTGAAATCGTCGTATCAAAGTTCGCTCGCTAACACTCAACTGCTTAGCCATTTGCTCTACGGTTAATGGTGCTGATAGGTTGTTTTTTATATAGTTTTGTAGCGCGAGTAAACGTTCGTCCTGATGCAGTTCAAAGGCGCCTATTTGCATATAAGGTTGTTGCGATGTGGTCAGCTCAGGAATAGCAAGCCACGATGACAACTTATCCGCCAGCTCAATGCCACAAGTTTGGCGAATAAAGTGGAGCATCATCGTAAAATAACATTGCGCCGCACCTGAAGTGATCACCTTACCATCTTGCAAATACACTTTCTCTTGAGAGACTTTCAACTGTGGAAAATGTCTCTGGTAGAAAGCCTTAAGCCACCAACTGCTGGTAACATGATACGGGTCTAAAAACCCACTGCTTGCTAAGTAGCAAACGGACGTGCAGGTTGCAATCGTATACTCACTGCTTCGGGCTAATTCATTAATATGCTCACGGTAAGGAGTGAATACCCTACATGCTCGCCATAACTTTTGAGGCCCCTCGAATTGACTGCCAATCCACAGCATAACATCCGTACTGTGCAGGTCGGCTAGTTTAAGGTCGCAAGCGATTGTCAGCCCTTGACTCGTTTTGACGCTTTGTGTTTCGACCCCGACCAACTGCCAGCTAAACATTGGTTTTTTCGCCAAAATGTTAGCAACATTCAAGATATCTATTACTCCCGTGATACCTGTCGCTAAGGCACCCTCAGGACAAATAATAGCGACGTTATACACTTGTCAGTTTTACCTTTAATAATGTCATCAATGACACATTAACGCGAATGATAACTCAGGTAAAGTGACGTTAGTATTTCAACAGGAGGCCAATAGCATGTGGGTTCACTATCCAATTATGTTTTTAATTTTACTAATGTGTTTTTTATGGTTACTGACGACTGCGTTACGGATTTCAGCGTTCAAACGTAAGCGTGTTTCCGCATCTGATATTCAGTTTGTTCATAAAAATAACTTCGAAATAACAACGACTCTAGCGGGTAATAGTTATGACAATCAGTTTCAACAATCAACATTGTTTATTGTATTGCTGTGTTTGTTACATCAACAGCACATTGAGGGACATTTTTGGTTTGTAGTGAGTACCTTCTTTGTTGTTGCGCGTTACTGGCATTGCTTTGAACATATCGTGTGTCGAAATCTGTTAATGCGAACCATCGCTTTTGCGCTTGCTAGTAGCTGTTTATTTATCGCTTGGTTTGCATACTTATATGTCAATATCATGGGCAAGGTTTAGTTTCAGCCTCCACTCGAATCATTAAGCGCAGGGCTTTAAAAGAACTTTTAGCCCTGCCCCAAACAGTGATAAAATAATGCTTTGCTGTGAATTCATCGCCTAGGTTATATTTTTGAATACTTCTACTTATATTCCAGAGTCCTTTTTAGCAGACGTAAAGAGCTATATTCCTGATCACCTTAACATCGAAGATTTTGTGACGGCCTGTCAGAGCCCTTTGCGCCGTAGCGTACGCGTCAACACCTTGAAAATGTCAGTAGCAGCGTTTGAACAATATTGCCAACTCAATGATTGGCAGATTGAGCCTGTACCTTGGTGCGAGAATGGGTTTTGGTTAACGCGCCCTGAAGACGAAGAGGAAAATTTACCCATCGGTAATACCGAATTACATCTAAGTGGTTGTATTTACGTACAAGAAGCAAGCTCTATGTTGCCACCTATGGCTTTGGCTGACGCGCTTGAACATAGCCTGTGTGTATTAGATATGGCAGCAGCCCCTGGTTCTAAAACGTCGCAACTAGCAGCGATGATGAACAATCAAGGCGTTCTAATTGCCAATGAGCTATCATCATCTCGTGTTAAAGTGCTTGCAGCCAATATGAAACGCATGGGTGTTGCCAATTGTGCGCTATCTCATTTCAATGGCACGATTTTCGGCGACTATATGTTTGAGTGTTTTGACAGTATTTTGCTTGATGCACCCTGCTCTGGTGAAGGCACGGTTAGAAAAGATGCCGATGCATTAAAAAACTGGTCCCTGCAATCAAATATCGATATCAGTGAGGTTCAAAAGCAGTTGATCCGCAGCGCTTTTTTTGCACTCAAGCCCGGTGGAACGCTGGTGTATTCTACTTGTACGCTCACTCCTATCGAAAACCAAGCTGTGTGTACATATTTACTGGAACAATTTGCAGGACACATAGAAGTAGAACCTCTAGATGAACTGTTTGATGGTGCCCAAAGAGCAACTACTGAACAAGGGTACTTGCATGTTTGGCCACAGATTTTCGACAGTGAAGGTTTTTTTATCGCGAAGTTTAAAAAGGTAGGATCTGTCGAAAACCCCGAGCAAAAGTTTAAAAAAGGTGCTTTCCCGTTTATTGCCACCGACGCTAAGCTGCAAGTCTCATTTCTTGGGTATATCAAAAAGCACTTTGGCATCAAGTCATTAAACGGCACGTTAATGACCCGAGATAAGGAGCTATGGCTGTTTCCTGATGCTTTAGAGCAACTGCAAAATAAGATTAAGTACGCCAGATTGGGCATACAAATTGGTACAACCCACAAAAATGGGGTACGTCTTGAGCATGAGTTTGCAACCGCCCTTGGTCACCTTGCCGCAGACAATACTCTGGCGATGGACCAGCGACAGGCGTGTGATTATTTTCAAGGAAAAGACATCCGTCTTGCACAACCCACAACAAAAACAGGGGAAGTTATTCTAACCCTTTGCGGTGCGCCTGTTGGTTTAGGCAAATGGCAAAAGAATAAAGTCAAAAATAGTTTACCACGGGATCTGGTTAGCAACGCCCAGTTGATAACTTGGGTATAACTTGAAGATATCTTTTGATTATTTTTAGACTAAATAGGAATATAAACAATAACACGCTGTTTTTTAATGACTTTAAAAATATTTCATATGTTTGTAAGTTTTGTGAATTGTTAACTACACTTAAATTACTTTCTACTTCTCCCTAATGTATAGAAGGTGTTTTCAAGTAACGCATTGGCTCATACGAGCCATCCCCTAAACCCAGAGCATCCCTTTGCTCTGGGTCTTTTTTTGCTTAACATTTATCAACAATCAGTTTGCTCTTTGACGGCATAAAGGCCTTAAAAAGCGCTGCATCGCATTGAGGCCAACCGATGTACTCCTTACATCCGTGCTTGATGGAAATGGGCCGCCATGATTCATCGACGGGCACACCTCAACTCCTGTTGGCATTTGATTTTCAATCAATCTTCCAACTTTATACTGTAGTGATTCGATCACTTGATGATGGTTTGTGAAGTCTCCTTCTGTACCATGTATAGACGCCGTTAATTGCCCTTGTAAGTTATCCACAAGCTCAGAGAGTTGTGTTTCGTTTTCATACGTCACCAACATTGCACACGGCCCAAATACTTCCTCATGTAATTCACTATTTGCCAGATAGGTGTCGGCATCAGTCGCAAATAGATGCGCATTGGCGTGAAACGACTCCAGCAAATGCCCTTGTGCCAACAATGAAACACCCGAAGTTGCTTTGAGGCGCTCAATACTTTGCTTATAGCTGTTAACAATATTCGGGGATAAAAGCGTATCTGACTGACTGCCGTTGATCTGCTGCTTAACAGTTTCAATAAATGTTTCGCTGCCTGTTGGCACGATCCACAACCCTGGACTTGTACAAAATTGACCATTGCCCATCAATAAAGACTGACATAATTGCTGCGCCAGCGATTCGCTCTGTTGTACTAAACGCTCGTCGAAAATCAACTGTGGATTTATACTGCCCAGTTCACCGTAAAATGGGATACGCTCTGCGCGCTTTGCGATAGTATCCATTAGCTTTTGAGCAACGTTAAACGAGCCTGTAAAGCCAACCGCCTTGACTGACGGTGCAGCCACCAACTGGTGTGCGATATCGTAGCTTTTCGCTTGGATCATTGAAAACACCCCAGCAGGCATGTTGGTCTTACTAATTGCTCGGTCAATGGCTTTGGTCATAAGCTCACTGGTTGCAGGATGTGCCGTATGACTTTTCATGATAACCGGACAACCCGCTGCAAGCGCTGACGCTGTATCGCCACCTAGTGTTGAAAACGCATAGGGGAAGTTTGATGCGCCAAACACCGCCACAACACCTACAGGTAAATAATTCAACTGTGTATAAGGCTTTGGCAAAGGTGAACGGCTGGGATCTGCCAAGTCTTCCTGAGCTAAGTCTAAAACGCCATTACGACTTTGCTCCAAAGCTTGGGCAAAAGCGCGCAGTTGATTGAGCGTACGCCCTCTTTCTCCTTGCAATCGAGCTATGGGCAAGTTTGTTTCTTCATGTGTCACATGGATGAGGGCCTCGCCAAGCGCTTCTATTTCATCTGCAATTGCAAATAAAAATGTGGCACGTTGTGCAAAACTTGTTTGTCTGTAGCTTACAAATGCTTTTGCCGATGCATCAATCGCCTCTTGCAGCATTTGTGATGTCGCTTCATAGATAGGGGTTGTTAATGGCTGGTCGTGCTTTGGTGAAAAGCCAAAGAATGCCTGTGCATTTTCGGCTATTTGCCATTGTCCAGCGATATAACTTGCACCACTTATCTCCATGGTTTGCTCCTGTTGTTTCATTTGGTTTAAATCACTTGGAAGCCAAAAGCATAAGGATCACTGTCATCCACGCTAATGTTGCTAGTACCTGTTACTTTTGACCACCCTCGGATACTCGGTAAAATTGCTGGCTTTGTAGCCACTTCCGTTACGCCTTCTATACAACCTACAAACTGGCTGCCAATATAGCTCTCATGAACAAATTCTTGTCCAATGCTGAGCCTGCCTTTTGCAAATAGCTGTGCCATTCTCGCACTGGTGCCTGTGCCACAAGGTGAACGGTCAATCGCCTTATCACCATAAAACACCGCATTGGCAGCACTAGAATTGGCATGTTTTGGCTGTCCAGTCCAAAGTACGTGCGATGCTCCGTTGACCGTTGCATCCAATGGGTGAACGCACTGTAGTGTCTGGTTAATTACTTCACGTACTTTAGGGCTGTGTTTTAATATTTGGGCGGCACTCCATTGTTCGATTCCTGGAAAGTTTGGCTGAGGTTCAACGATGATGTAAAAATTACCGCCATAGGAAATATCGACTTTTAGGCTGCCTAATTCAGGCACCTCTATCATGACATTTTCATATGCAAGATATGCTGGCACATTAAATAGCTTGACCCATTGTACAAACCCATCTTCCATTGAATATTCAACATTTACTCTGCCGGCTGGCGTATCGAGCTTGAGTTGACTATTGTGCGTTGGTTGAATAAGGCCGTGCTCTAAAGCGAATGTCACCGTACCTATCGTGCCATGACCACACATAGGTAGGCAGCCAGATGTTTCAACAAACAAAATGCTCGCATCGCCATCATCGGTTGTGGGCGGATAAATAAATGAACCAGACATCATATCGTGACCTCTAGGCTCAAACATTAACGCCTGACGTACCCAATCAAACTCGGCCATAAAATGCTGACGCTTTTCACTCATTGTGTCACCCCGTAAATTGGGGTGACCACTAGTGATCAGGCGCACAGGGTTGCCACAAGTGTGACCGTCAATACATGAGAATGTCCCTTTGCGCATACATATTAATCCAGTTTAAATTTACTAAGATCAATACGCGTTGTCATCGCTTCGTCGTATAAACGATTGATCATCGCTTTTTCATCTTCAGGCAGACTTAATCGCGGTGCACGGGTTACTTCTGACCCTCTCCCCGCCAATTGCTCCGCGTATTTAATACATTGTACAAGTGTTGGGATAGTATCTAGACGAAGCAAAGGTAAGAACCAACGCCAGATCTCTTTGGCTTCTTCATAACGTCCTTGACGCGCCAGCTCGTAGATAGCCACAGACTCTCTTGGGAACACGTTGGTAAGGCCTGAAATCCAACCTGTTGCACCCAACATCAAACTCTCAAGCGCGATATCATCCACACCACCGAAGATGATAAACCTGTCAGCAAAAGCGTTTTGTAGCTCCGTGATGCGCCGTGTGTCTGTCGTCGCTTCTTTAATCGCTACAATATTTTCCTCATTCGCCAGTACCTTCATGCCTTCGATTGAAACATCAACACCGTATGTTATTGGGTTGTTGTAAATCATCACTGGCAAAGACATGCTGCGCGCTATTTGTTGATAGTGGTAAATCGCTTCTCGCTCTGTTGAGCGGTACACCATCCCTGGAAGTACCATAAGGCCATCAACGCCTATTTCTTCTGCATCTTGGCAAAATTCAATAGCAAACTGAGTCGTCGTTTCAGCAACGCCAGTAAGTAGAGGAACGCGGCCTGCGACTACTTCTTTTACAGCTTTTAAAACTTCGCGCTTTTCTTGTGCACGTAGCGAACAGTTTTCTCCGACAGTACCCAATACGATGATGCCATGTACACCTTCATTGATCAGTGCATCTATCATGCTCTTTGTTGTATCAAAGTTAATACTACCGTCGTCATAGAATTGAGTGGTAACTGCTGGGTAAACCCCTTGCCATTCGATCATTTTATTTGTTCCTCATTGGTTTTTGTGTTTACCATCTTAGGTATATTGTATACAATAATCAATATTCAAATATAAAAATTATTTTTGTTAACCTTAGAAAGAACACAGAAAAAACCTTAACTAGATGATTATTAAAGAATTAAATAAATTTGGTGAAGCACAAAAAATTCTTCTCTAAGGTTAAAATACACAGATACAATTTGAGAAATTTGTATACCAGACTTCCAAATTGTGTCCTGCAGAGGAAAAATGCATGGCCCAAAAAAAACAACATATTGCAGTCATTGGTGCTGGGATCATCGGCTTATGTACCGCCAAGAGGCTTCAGGATTTAGGCTTTTCAGTCGCGTTATTTGACCCAGAAGGCATTGCGCAACGCTGCTCAAAAGGCAATGCTGGGCATTTTGCAACCGAACAAGTGTTTCCACTTGCCAACGCAAAGTTGCTCCCCAATTTGCCGAGCATGCTCTTCAACCCACTTGGCCCACTAAGAATTGACTGGCGCTACGCATTGAAAATGTGGCCTTGGTTTTTACGCTTTCTTTTAAATATGCGCCCCGCCTCATTTAAAAAACACACGCTAGCACTGAGAGCGCTCAATGAATCAGCATTAGCGGCTTACCAAGAGCTATTACCTGATGGCGACTATGATTCGCTCATTACTAAAAATGGCTCATTACTTACGTTTGAAACAAGCCCAACACAACAGGTCGAGCAGGTGTATCTGGCGTTTAAAGCGCAAGGTGTCTCGGTGAAGTGGTTAAAAGGGAGCGAAATCCAAGCTCTTGAGCCCTCTCTAAATGACAATGTAAGACATGCCTTGCTGTTTTGCGATGTGGGCCACAGTGTTGACCCTCATGCTTTGTGTATGCATATTTATCAACGCTTTGTCGAAAACGGTGGTGTTTTTGCCCGCACAGGGATTACTGAGATCTTACCCAGCTCTGATCAAGTCAGGCTATTGACCGAACAGGGAGAAAGCCTAGCGTTTGAGCAAATCGTATTGTGTACCGGTGCTTGGAGCAAAACCCTCTCAAAGCAACTAGGTTTTAAAGTTCCCCTAGACACTGAACGTGGTTACCATGCCATGTTGAATGAACAAGGTGCTTTGTCTCGTCCAGTTGCATCTGCCGAGAGACAGTTTATCATCACCCCTATGCAATCGGGGTTACGATTAGCTGGTACTGTTGAGTTTGCAGGGCTAGATGCACCAGAGCGCCAAGAGCGAGCAACCATGTTACTTACCCATGCTCAGCAACTTATTCAGGGCATTAAACAAAGTAAAGTGCATCAAACTTGGATGGGTTGCCGCCCTTCATTACCGGATTCTCTGCCCGTTATCAGCCAGTCTCCAAAGCACAACAATGTGATATTTGCGTTTGGCCACCAGCATTTAGGCCTAACTCAAGCTGCTATCACCGCAAAACTCGTTGGCCAATTATGCATGGGTGAACAACCCATGCTTGATCTAACCCCCTACCGAATCGATCGATTTTAGGAGTAAACATGACAACAATAGGTATAGGTACACATTCACAGCAACAAGCGCTCGATACATTAAAAGATATGACTCAGGGTGTGCAAGCCATTCAATATAATGAGTATTTAACACGTATTGAGAAAGCGCAAAGTTACATGCAGCAACATGGTATCGATGCTATCTATCTCAATGCGGGTACTAACTTGAAATACTTCACAGGAATGCAGTGGTATGCCAGTGAACGGATGGTTGGTGCCATTTTACCCGCCTCTGGTGCCGTTGAGTTCATCGCCCCGACGTTTGAAATTGGCTCGCTACTTGATTATCAAGTTGTGGAGGGGCCAATTAACGATTGGCAAGAGCATCAAAGCCCTTATGCGCTATTTGCCCAAGTGTTAGAAAAAATGGGGATTAGCGCCAACGCCACCATTGGTATTGATGAAAGTACCGCATTTTTTGTTGCCGATGGTATTCAAAAAGCCGCCCCCGAACTTAATTTAGTCAATGCCCAACCAGTGACTGCACATTGTCGTATGCATAAATCAGACAACGAGCTGGCACTTATTCAACGCGCTATGGATATGACTTTGGCAGTTCATAAAGCAACTGCGAGCATGTTACATGAAGGGATCACCACAACCGAGGTAGAAGCTTTCATCAATCAAGCTCATAAAAAAGTAGGCGCATCAGGAAGTTACTTCTGTATTGTATTGTTTGGTAAAGCCAGTTCATTCCCACACGGTGTGAAAGAGCCACAGGAGCTTAAAAAAGGCGACATCGTATTAGTTGATACCGGCTGTAAGCTGGAAGGTTACCTCTCGGATATTACCCGTACTTATGTTTTTGGTGAAGCAACTGAGCGTCAACGCACCATGTGGCAACATGAGAAAAATGCCCAAATCGCCGCTTTTGAAGCTGCTCAAATCGGCAAATCATGTGGTGATGTTGACCACGCAGCCCGCAGTTACCTAGCCTCTGTTGGTCTTGGCCCTGAGTACGATTTACCAGGCTGCCCGCATCGCACAGGACATGGCATTGGTATGGATATTCACGAATGGCCATATTTGGTTAAAGACAACCCACAACCACTGGCCAAAGGTATGTGTTTTAGTAATGAACCTATGCTCGTGATACCCGATGAATTTGGTGTGCGTCTTGAAGATCACTTCTACATGACAAGTCAGGGAGCAAAGTGGTTTACACAACCAAGTCATAGTATTGATGATCCGTTTGGATTGGCTCAGTCAGATAACTAATTTGTGTAAAGGGGCCAATGTGCCCCTTTTCTTTCCTCCACCATAAATATATACTTTATATATAAAACATATATAAGGCGTATATTTTGGGTATTGTTAAAATTTCCGAAGAACTTCATGAAGAGCTGCGCACTGCATCGCATGTGATGTCTCGTTCAATCAACTCTCAAGCTGAGTTTTGGATTAAAATGGGTCGTTTAGCCGAGCTCAACCCAGACAAAACATTTTCTCAACTTATTCAAGATGAGCTGACACAACACCTAAAACAGCAAGGTGTGGTCAATGAATGATGTAATCATCAAAAGTGATGAGCAAATTGCCTTGATGCGTGAGTCGGGCAAGCTATTAGCACAGGTGTTTGTCATGCTTGATGAGGTTGTAAAGCCCGGTATCTCTACCATGGAAGTAAACAACCTCGTTGATCAATTTATCACGCAAGAATTGAATGCACGCCCCGCTTCAAAAGGTCAATACGGCTACCAGTTTGCGCTTAATAGCTCTGTCAATAATGTGGTTTGTCATGGTGTACCAAGCGACGCTCAAGTGCTATCAGATACCGATATTGTTAACTTTGACATTACCCTTGAAAAGCATGGCTTTATTACAGACTCCAGTAAAATGTATGTCATGCCCAATGCCAGCGAGGCTGCTAAGCAACTGGTCGCCGTGACACAACAGGCAATGTGGCAAGCAATCAAGCTGGTTAAACCCGGTGCCAGATTAGGCGATATTGGTCATATTATTTCGAAACTGGCTCACCAAAATGGTTATAGCGTGGTGCGTGAATATTGCGGTCATGGTATCGGTGAGCAAATGCATGAAGCACCCAATGTTTTGCATTACGGTAAACCCAATACCGGCATGAAACTACAACCAGGTATGACATTTACCATTGAACCTATGATCAATCAGGGCAGCGCAAAGATTAAAACAAAATCCGATGGCTGGACCGTGGTAACCAAAGATAAAGGCCTGTCTGCACAGACTGAGCATACTATTTTGGTCACTAATACAGGCTTTGAAGTGCTTACCCTGCGTCCTGAAGAAGCGGCATTGATAACAAACGAATAACGATAGTCAGTAAAGCGAAACGTTTGTCAACACACAAAAAAGCCCGGCTATACCGGGCTTGTTACTTTTTGGTTGTTTAGTAATTAGAACTTGTAGTCAAACTTAAAGTAAGCCTGACGACCAAGGGTGCTGTGCGTTTTAGCATCGATGCCCATCGCATCCGAAGGCACAAATGGCGCTTCTTCGTTTAACAAGTTAGCCGCACCCAGTGTCAAAGTTAAGTCTTTGAAACCAATGTAGCTTACCGTCGCATCAAACGTTGTCCACGAGTCAATCTTAAACTTGTTACCGTCGCTGTCCGCCAAGTCATTGTATGAATCAATGTAGTTGGCGTTCAAGGTTGCTAACCAATCATTGTTTGCCCAGTCGACACCCGCCGTCCAACGGTATTGTGGATGCTCATGTTCACCATTTAAGTCTTCTACCACAATACTGGTGTTACCTGCATCATCACTTTCAAAAGACTGCTCTTCAAAGTTCAGTGCATAGGTCAGGTTATAGGTAAACTTGAATTCACCCATGCTTTGCGTGGTTAGCGCATAAGCTAGGTTTAGGTCAAAGCCATCTGTGTCTCGGCCACCGATGTTTACGAAGGTATCATTGATTCTTAAGATACGGCCTAAAGTGCTGCCCTGCATTGGCGCACGAACCACTAAGTTAGGATCAGTACCACAACAATCTACTAGTTTTTGTGCGCCGATTTTCTTGATCAGATCGTCTTGATCGTAGTTCCAGTAATCAACACCAATACTGAAATCATCCGTCGCCTGCCAAACTACACCTAAGTTGTAGTTTTCAGATGTCTCTGGCTGTAACTCTTTGTTACCTGCAACCACAGCTGTGTACTCTGTTGGTTCACAGTCTGCTTCTGCGCCAGTTTGACGACAACGTTCTTTATCTATAACCGAAGGTGATTCGTCTGTACGGCCTAAATGAAGCTGTACAAGTGATGGTGCTCTAAATGCTGTACCCCATGAACCACGTACTACTAATGAATCAACTGGTGCCCAGCGGAATGCCACTTTGGGGTCTGTTGTTGTACCAAAGTCACTGTAGTCTTCATGACGAACAGCTAATTGCAGCTCTAAAGTGTCCAGTACTGGTACACTGAATTCAGCAAATACTGCGGTGTTATCTCTATCACCGTTCGCTTGCGTTGCTTCAGTACCAAAAATTTCACCTCTTAGGTATTGTGAATCTGGATTATCTTCAATTTTTTCACGGCGAGACTCAAAACCAAATGCCGCTGAAACATAACCTGCGCCCAGCTCAAATAACTCACCAGAAATCGTACCATCAACTGATTGCATAGTAGATGAGCCATAACGCGTTGTGGTTGTTTCAAAATAAGCTAACCCTTCGGCAGTATTTGTGCTTGGTTCAAACGGGTTCCATAAACCCATATCGATTGCTTCTTGTGCTAAGCGCTTGTTAGGGAAACCATCAAAACCTTTTTCAACCGCGCTAGAACGGATAGTTGAATACGCAACTTCCCAATCCCAGTCTTTAAAGTTACCACGTGCACCGATTACGGCGCGGTAGTATTCTGAATCCACATCTTTTTTACGATTACCGATATCAACAGTACGACGGCGCATTGAAATATCTACACCATGTAAGAAGTGTGACGGATCACTCGCCAGCGGATGATTTGGGTTATCACCCATCATAGTCAATTCAGTAAAGCTTGGGCTGCCCGCACCTTGAATAAATGTTGAAGCATGCTGTGCTGCAAACTCTGCAAAACCTTCAACGCCGTCAGTGAGTTCCTGTACACCGTTATAGCTAAAGCTAACACGCTCCGTAGATGGGATTAGGGTCATGTGCGGTGCATAATCATAGCGGCAAATATCACCGATAATCATTTCGTCAGGACAGGTGTCATTGCCCCACACATCAGCAAAAATAGTTTGGCGAATTGGGGTGCCGTCATCCGCAGTACCAGTCACTGGCAGTCGTGCCCACTGCTCATCAGTCAGCATGCCTCTAACCACTTCTACACTACCTGGAAAACCTGAAGAACTCAGAGAGTTATTACCGCCTCTAAAGCGCTGATCCGCAGTAGCTGTATAGTCTCTATCACCATAAAACACATCACCACGCTTGAAATAATCCAATGCAAAGTTGTGCTGGCCTTTATCAGTCGATGAGCCCCAAAGTAATGTGAAGTTCTGCTCTTCGCCACCGCCATCAGCGGTGTCTGATACTTTACCGGATAGTTCAAAGCCATCGATGTCATTACGCAAAATAATGTTGATAACCCCAGCTACGGCATCCGAACCATACGTTGCCGATGCACCATCTTTTAGAATATCAATGCGTTTTACGGAAGAGACTGGAATGGTATTTAAGTCAACGAATGATGTTTCGATATCTTTGGCGAATGGGCTCACAGCCACACGGCGACCATTAATTAAAACCAAGGTTGAAGACGCGCCTAAGCCTCTGAGCGCAACACTCGAACCACCGTTTGCTGTATCGTCACTTGAGTTGCCTTGCGTACTAAATGTACCCGCACCTGATACAGGTAACTTTTGTAGCGCACCGATGAGGTCTGTTGAGCCAGTCGCGGCTAGGTCGCCTGCTGAGATTGATTGAATTGGAGATGGACCTTCCATATCCGTACGTTTAATGTGAGAGCCGGTAACTTCGATGCGCTCAACTTTTTCTTCTGCTGCCACTGCCAATTGTGTTTGACCGAGTAACATGGCCGCTGACAATGCACTTAATGTGAATATTGGTTTCATTGTTTGCTTTTCCCTGTTGTAGTGTAAGTTATTGTTTTAATTAACCAGCATTGTTCTATCACATATTTACGCGGTGTACAATTCGACACTTTTCTAACATTTTCCTGCGTATAATTTCCGTTTTCGCAAGCAAAATTAAAAATAAAAATTTAAAATCAACAAGTTATTTACTACACCAAATGCTTTTCTAAATTTTTTTTAGACAGACAAATTAATGACCAATCTCATTTTTTTTACGACCAAAATGTTACATTTGATGTCTGGCACACAAAGCTGGGCTAATGGCCACCTCAGCATTTGAAAGTACACTGTCAATCATTTGCTCTCGGCAAGTTGTTTATTATTTAGTTTTTAAAAACAATAAAATGAGACTTTATAGACTAATGAAATTGCCTAGAGTCACTTTTTAAATCCTGTAATAAATCACTGCGGTCAAGCAGCCGACCAGCGATAACATGAATTACTTCGCCACTGCGCTCTAACACCCCTTTTACCTCCAATATCTTGGCGCTCAGATAAGCCTGCTTCTGCGCCCGTGCAGTTTCTGACCACACTACCACGTTGATATTGCCAGTATCATCTTCCAATGTGAAAAATGTAACTCCTGCGGCGGTGCCCGGTGCTTGTTTTCCCGTCACTACGCCTACCACTGTGACAAGCTGTTGATCCGCTATACGGCTAAGTTGCGCCATACGTGTAAATCGCCCTAACCGCCCAGCTTCATCCAATAGTGTAATTGGGTGCTTATGTAGCGTCAGGCCCATTACCGCGTAATCCTCAAGCACATTATCCAGTTCACTTCCCTCACCCTGTGGTGCTAACACAAGCTCTTCGAAACAATCGCTATTGGCAAACAGGGGTAAGTCCATATCTTTATTCATCAACTGCCACCTTGCGCTATAGCGGCCACCAGCAAAACACGCCAGAGCATTGCTTGAAGCCAGTAGTTCCATACTATGTGAGTCCACCCCTGCTTTGCTTAATTGCTGAATATTTTGATAGCCCCCTACAGGGCGGCGCTTTAGCAGTATTGTGATCGCGTCTGTTTTCAATCCTTTTATCATTCTTAGCCCCAAACGAACTGCAAAACTGTGTTCATATTGAAGAACTTCATGATCATGATGAGAGGCATTGACACAAACAGGCAATATAACCACACCATGACGCCGTGCGTCCTGAGATAATTGCGATGCACTATAAAACCCCATTGGCAGGCTATTTAACAGTGCAGTATAGAAAAACGCCGGAAAGTAATATTTCAACCACGCTGAACTATAGGCCAATACAGCAAAAGAAGCCGAGTGACTCTCAGGAAAACCATATTCGCCAAAACCACAGATTTGGGCAAATATTTGCTCAGCATAGCGCTGTGAGTAACCCCTTTGCTGCATACCGCTTAGTAATTTATCTTTAAACTGTAACAGCTCTCCCGTTTTCTTCCATGAGGCCATTGCACGTCGCAACTTATCCGCTTCTCCGCCACTAAACCCTGCCGCAACCATAGCCAATTTAATGACCTGCTCTTGAAAAATAGGCACTCCTAAAGTACGAGATAGAACAGACTTCACATCATCAGAGGGGTAGCTCACAGGTTGCTCCCCTGCGCGGCGTTGCAAAAACGGATGTACCATACCTCCTTGGATTGGACCTGGGCGTACAATCGCAATTTGTATTACTAAATCGTAGTAACAGGCGGGTTTTAACCTTGGTAGCATGCTCATCTGGGCACGGGATTCGACTTGAAAAATGCCTACCGTATCGGCTTTTTGCAACATGCCGTAAACCTGAGGGTCATCCCCTAAACGGGTAATATCCACAATGTTCCAAGCGTAGCCAAAGTGCTGTTCAATGGAGTCAAAACACTTTCTTATTGCACTCAACATACCCAGCGCTAAGATATCTACCTTCAATAAAGACAAACTTTCTAGGTCGTCTTTATCCCATTGGATCACGGTACGCGCTTCCATGGCTGCATTTTCAACAGGCACCAGTTCATATAAAGGCCCTGATGAAATAACAAAGCCACCCACATGTTGAGAAAGGTGTCTGGGGAATCCCAAAATCTCATTCACCAATTCAATAAAAAGCTGCCCTTGATAAGAGTTTGCATCCAAGCCCAACTCATGCAATTGTGATTGCCAAGATACCAACCTGTCGCGGCGATTTACTTGCTTAATAAAGTAATCCAGCTGTGTGCTATCCATCGCTAAGGCCTTGCCAACGTCTCGCACAGCACTTTTAAACCGATAAGTGATCACCGTTGCAGCCAGTGCCGCCCGCTCCCGACCATATTTTTGATAAATATATTGGATCACTTCTTCACGGCGTTGATGTTCAAAGTCCACATCAATATCGGGTGGTTCGTTACGCTCTTGACTGATAAAACGCTCAAAAAGTACCGAGACCTGACGAGGGTCAACCGCTGTAATTTGCAAGCAGTAACACACCACTGAGTTAGCCGCAGAACCTCGGCCTTGGTATAAAATACCTTGTCGCTTAGCAAACATCACGACATCGTGAATGGTTAAAAAGAAATAGGGATAATTCAGCTGTTCAATCAGTGTAAGCTCTTTTTCAATCAACGCTTCAATGTCATCGGGCACACCATCAACAAAGCGCAGCTGTTTACCCTCATTCACCAAGCATCGCAAATAGCTCATTGCAGTATGGCCTTGCGGCACCAACTCACTCGGGTATTCGTATCGCAAACGCCCTAAATCAAAAGTGCACCGTGCAGCAATGTCACACGCAGTATTTAACCACTGAGCGCTAAACAATTTGCTCAGTTTAACTTTGCTGCGCAGCGCTCGCTCAGTATTTGATAGCAGCTTTTCACCAAGTTCTTGTACCGCACAGTTGTGCCTAATCGCGGTGAGTGTATGTTGTAGTTTTTGCCGCTCACTAACATGCATCAATACACCGCCACAGGCTGTTATTGTGATGGCATATTGCTTCGCAAGCTGCTTGCAGTGATTAATATAAGCTTTGTCGTTATGCTGGAGGTGGCGCTGCACTCCTAGCCAGACCCGCTCTTGGTGATACTGCTTAAACCACGCCCCCCAGTGAATGTCTTGTTCATCAAACGTAGGAAGCCAAATGATGAAACACTGCTTTATCGACATAATATCCCACAGGCTCAACTCATAACTTCCTTTATCACAACGCTTTCTCGCATTGCTTATCACGCGACATAACTCAGCATAAGCTTGGCGGTTCGGACTCAGTAGCACAAACTGTAAAGATTGATATTGAAAAAAGCTCCCAACTATCAGCTTAATTGTGAGTTTATTATCTTTTATAGCTCGATGGGCTCGTACCACTGCCGCCACGGAACATTCGTCGCAAATAGCCAACGCATCATAGGCCAAAAAGTCGGCTTGCTTGATAAGCTCTTCTGGATGAGAAGCGCCTTGTAAAAACGAAAAGTTACTTTGACAAAATAGTTCGGCATAGCGCATAAACGACAAGAACAAAATACTGTACATAAACACAGTATTCAGTATTTAAGCGCAAAGATCAATGATCCTCAAGCAAGGTACGATGAACCTTCTATGGCTAAAATATAACCATGCTTAAAACCACAGAAAAAATTATTAAATATTTCTGATTTAAAAACAAAGTCATTGCACCGCATTTTTTTTTATGACACCGTGCTGTCGCAGCAAATTAATTAAGATAAATAATAATCAACAGAGTAGTAGTTATGACAGGACCTATTAAATTTTCTCCAGTGGCGCTTGCTTTATTTGCAAGCACCTGCGCGATGGCCCAACAAGCCAATGACGAAAACATTGAAACCATTTCCGTACTTGGTTCCAAAGTGTCAAACCGTACCGCCACCGAATCCACCTCCCCAATCGATATTTTAGATACTAAACAGCTCAATAAAGGCGGCTTTACCGAACTGGGCCAAAGCCTACAATCCATTGCGCCATCATTTAACTTTAGTCGAACGCAAGTCTCTGATGGCTCGGATCTATTCCGCCCTGCAACGCTGCGCGGTTTACAGCCAGATCAAACCTTGGTGTTGATCAACGGGAAACGCAGACATACACAAGCAATATTTGGCCTGTCAGGCACCGTAGGTGCGGGTGCTGCTGGCACAGATATGAACTCTATCCCATTAATGGCGCTTAAAAATGTTGAAATTTTAAGAGATGGTGCTGCTGCACGTTATGGCTCAGATGCGATTGCGGGTGTTATCAACTTATCACTGAACGATAGCACTGGGGTGACCACTGGCTTCTTCCAAGGTGGTGCAACGGGTGAAGGTGATGGTGACACTTACTCATTCGGCCTAAACCGAGGTTTTGACATTGGCAATGAAGGTGGATTTGTTAACCTCTCATTAGAATACCGAGACGGCGATGGTACTAACCGAGCTGAACGCGACACGGGCGGTTCATCAACAATCGCACCGGGCGAGTTATCAGATGAGGTACGTTGGCGTCAGGGTAACTCAGACACCGAGTTTGTGTCTGTGTTCTATAACGCCGCACTGCCTGTTGGCAACAAAGAGCTTTACTCTTTTGCGGGATTCTCGAATCGCACCGCTTTTGGTAATGGCTTTTATCGCGATTTTAACCGCGCTGAAAGAAACGTCCCACAGGTTTACCCAGATGGTTTCTTGCCAAGAATCGACAATGAAGCGCAAGATATTTCTTTTTCCGTGGGTTTCAAAGGCGACATCAATCCTGATTGGACCTTTGATCTATCAAGCGTATATGGTGAAAACCAATACGATTACTCATCGTCAAATACTATTAATGCTTCATACGCTGCCCAATACTTAGCAGACAACCCAAATGCCTCGGCGCAAGATATTGCCGACAACGCGGGGCCTAAGGGTGGTTACTCGGGAGGCTTTAGATTTGACCAATGGACAACCAACTTAGATATCACAGGTATTATTGATAGATCGGGTGCCGAGCCGATTTACCTTTCTATTGGCGCTGAATACCGCAAAGAAAACTACGAAATTGTACCAGGTGAAGTTGCCTCATACGCCTGTGGTCTCGCCAATGCTGACCGCTCATTCCCATCAGTTATCGACCCTGAAGTCTTCGCGGACTGCGGTTTTCAAGCTTATCAAGGGCTTAGACCAGATGCAGCCAATAAAGCAGACCGCTCAAGCTATGCGGTATACGTTGAAGCTGAAACGCTGTTAAATGAAGACTGGTTAGTGAGCGCTGCGCTACGTTATGAAGACGTTTCAAACTCAAATGATGACACGATTTGGAAACTGGCAACTCGCTATGAAGTCACCGAAGATTTTGCTGTACGCGCGGCAGCATCAACAGGTTTCAGAGCACCTTCGCTACAACAATCAGGTTATACGGCATTTACCACCACCTTAGGTGGCGACGGCTCATTGGCTACCTCTTACACCGCCACTGCAGGTTCAGCATTTCCGGCGGCGCTGGGCGTTGATGGCCTAAAACTTGAGTCATCAGATAACTACAACTTAGGTTTTGCCTGGGATGCTAGTAACGATTTATCTATTACCTTAGATTTTTATCAGATCAAAATCTATGACCGTATAAACCTAGGTAGCTTTATCGGTGTTGACAGCGAAGAGTTACAAAACTTCCCTGCGGCTAATGCGGCATTAGCTGCAACAGGTGCTGTACAGGGTAACTTCTTCTCTAACTCGCTGGATTCAACAACAACTGGGGTTGATTTTATCGCCTCTTACTCCATGGAACTGGCCAGTGGTGATTTAGACATTGCCTTTGCTGCCAACAAGAACAAAACAGAGATTGACAAAGTAAATTCGCCTGCGGGGATCCCTGAGGGTATCGCGCTGGATGAACAACGTCGTTCTTTCTTGACTCATGGGCAACCACAAGAGCGCGCCACACTGACGTTCGATTATCAGCAAGATAAGTGGAGTTCATTACTTAGATTCAACTACTTTGGTGAAACTGAGGTGACCTACTTTGCAGGCAAACACATTGCACTGCCCGACTTCCTATCTCCCACCAACGACTGGCGAGATACCAGTGTCGTTGAATCAGCAGTGCTAGTTGATGTGAACATGGGCTACCAGCTCAATGACAGCATTAACCTGTCTGTTGGTATCGACAACCTATTTGATGAAACCCCTGATGAATTAGGCGAAGATGAAGTACTTAACTTTATCACCAATGGCGCGATGCGCTATCCACTTCGTGCATTGCCCTACGGCTTTGATGGCATGACCTACTACGCGAAAGTGAATTTTAGTTTTTAACTAACTACATTAAGCGGTGAAGCTCACTTCACCGCTTAATAATAGCAACTACTCAAACAGCTAAGCGCTTGCCGTTTAGCCGTTTTTTATACTCTCCCATCATAGTTATCTGCTCACAATACCTCTACAACACCAATGTGAAATTAAGATTACCATTTTGTTGACTAAAGGTTAATTTAAGGCTTAAATTGATCTTAAAGCACGGCGCTGCGCTTTCAGACACTATGAACAGATGTATAGTGTTTATCGTTTTCGAACAGATGTTCACTTGTTCTAGCTTTGCAACATGCAAAGAGTGTCATTTCAACCATATTAGTTTTAATAAGGAATATTAAGATGACAGAGAAAACCACGCCTACTACTTTTGAACCCATCGATTCTGAAGAGCTACTCGCTCAAGTATCGGGTGGCAACTTAGCTCCTTCAAACACAGCAACCTTAACAGACAGCTGCGATAAAAGCGTCTGTGATACTGAATGGGATAACGGGCACCTCTAAGTGATTTGTTAACCCTATAAAGAATGGAATTGTATGACCGAGCACCATTTCTAGATTATACCGTTCCATTCTTGTTCTGGGCTTGCTCAGCGTAACACCTTGAAAAGTAAGCCTACATCCTATGCCAGTAGTATTTATCGTACTGCTTTTTGATACTGATAATGAGCATAACACACTATGATCTTGATTCTTTCTCAACTTATTGAACCCAATACTTCTGAAATTATAGATATTCTTAATTTCTATAATAAGCCTTGGTTTCGTTTAAATGGTGAAGATATTCCCACCAATATTCATTTTGAATATGATTTAAATAATGGTTCAAAAATAGAAGATGTATCAGGGGTAAACAGTATAAGTGTTGTAGAACTCGATAAAGTCACCTCCGTATGGGCTCGCCGTCGAGGTGCGATTACACCCAGCAGCCAGTTACCTGAGAATCAACAAAGATTTATTGTTGATGAATGTTTAACCTTATATAAAGGGTTAGAAAGCCTCACCGAAGCGCAATGGATGAACAATCCATGGAGTGACGACAAGGCAAACAACCCGATTGTTCAATTGAGCACAGCGAAAAAGGTTGGACTAACCATTCCTAGCACCACCATTACACAGAGCAAAACCAATGCTGATAAGTTCTATAGCGCTTGTAATGGCGATGTTATAACCAAAAGAATTATGAAAGCACCCATTTCTCATTATGGGTTTGCTATGGTTTTTACCAGTGCTATCACTGATGAACACACTCAGGATTTTACTCACCTAGCGCTTTGCTCAACCCTACTGCAAGCTAGAGTAGATCGCCTGTTGGAACTTAGGATCACTGTGGTAGGTAATACACTGTTTAGCGCTGCCACTGAAGTTGACTTACACCACCAATACAAAGTCGATATTAGAGAATCTGATTTACAGAAAATCAATTATTTCCCCTATCAACTCCCAGAGGATATTCAACAAAAAATACTGAACTTCATGGCCGAGTTAGGCCTAGTATTTGGTGCTATCGATATGATATTGACCAGAAAAAATGAATATGTATTTATTGAATTAAACCCTATTGGACAATGGGGCTGGGTAGAAAGTGCAACGGGCCTGAAAATTACCGAAGCCGTTGCTCATTGGCTGATGCAAGAGGATTAACATGCCATTTATATTATTATTTCAAACAAAACCTATCTCCCGTGTACATCCATTAACCTACTATGATTGTCTGTACGCAGGGAATATAGCGAAGAAACCATTCACATTTTAAGGGGGTATTATAATGAAAATAATAATAAACCCCGCTGTGACATGGTGTAAAGGATATAAAAAAGCCCTTCTGATGCACCTACATGATGAAAAAGTACAATCCGTACCGTTGAGTGTTATAGAGGTTATTGAATATATCGCCACCTGTAAAAAGACCAACTATCAAGACATACTGATCCGATTTAGTGCACATGCTGATGTCGTAAAAAGTTACTTGGACTTTTTGCGCCATAACAAATGGCTATTAGAAGTCCCGTCCTTCGTAGCATATCAACCCATCAGCATTGAGCCAAGCCCCGTGTTAAAGACCAGAAACTTCTATATCGAAATCAGCGAGAATACTCGTTTAGACTGGTTTGAGAACATTGCTAAGTGGTTAAGAAAGCACAGGGCAACGCATAGTTTAATTGTTAGTTTTGCCAACGATAGTAAACAAGCGTATGAAAACGCGTCCGATATATTCAATAGTGCTAAGCGTCACGGCTTTAACCAATGCGGTATTTTGCTTCCGAAACACCTTAAAAATGAAAATGTTTACTTTGGGATTCGCCATAACCTAGACTTCTTTTTAGCCCAGCCAAATAGTGACTACAAAACAGAAATTAATGGCGTTGAAGTTATTACACTTCCAAATGATATTGTTCATAAAGGCAGTCACTTACAATCAAACTTATATAGCTGTAGACATAACAAACTTGGTACCTATCGCGCAGATAATATTTTCATCAATAAAAATAAATATGTTTACCCTCACCCTTTTGATCTATATTTATTTGGTAAGGCAGAAAACAGTTTTGATTTGAGCAACGTTATTAATAGTCCCAAGGCAAAATCCTATTTTTCTATGAGTAAAGATAAAATAGATAAATGCCGTATTTGCGAATATCGCCTAAGTTGCACAAACTCTTTGTGGAATAGGCAGGATAAAGATATTTTAAGTTCTGCACCAAACAATTGTACTTATGACCCTACAGAAGGGATTTGGCACGACACCACTGTTACAAACACAACTTGCAAATTATAATCATAAGAGAGCAAAAATAATGAACAGAGTCGTTTTACTACTTTTAATATTGTTTACCACCTTAGATGCTAACGCCATTAAGCTGCACCCTGAAGTAGTTGCGATTCAAAAAGATTTAGTTAACTTAGGTATGAAAAAGAACGTTGGTGAGGTGTTCGAACGTCATAAAAGTGTGCTTATTGAAAACGAGCTAAACACGCAATCTAGAGATTTAATCCATCAATTTATTGCGACCTATTTTTCTTTCGTTGGCTTACACGAGCATGCTGAGCAACTGTACCAATTCGGTCAGGCTATTTCACAACAGCAGGATTTATATAACTTTACCGCCTACGATGCGCTTAATGAGATCACAACACTTGCTAAGCAACGTAAGTTGCTTATGGTCAATGAGGCTCATCATATTCCAAAGCACAGATGGCTTACCAAGGAGCTGCTGAAACGCCTAAAAAGCGAAGGCTATTCATATCTGGCACTTGAGGCTCTGGCTCAAAAGGACGAGTTGCGTATTAATAAACAAGGTTATGCGACCAATCAAAGCGGCATTTATCTGCGTGACCCAGCATTCTCTGAGTTGGTAAGTGTTGCTAAAGAATTAGGTTATACTCTTGTCAGCTACGATAAGTATATGTATGACAGAGAAAAAGAAGGCGCTGAAAATATCATCAATAAGACGTTTGCGCTTGACCCCTATGCCAAAGTTATTGTTCATTGTGGTTATAGCCATATTGACGAGAAACACAAACTAGCAAGCATCTTGGCAGAGAAGCTAGATATCGACCCACTAACCATTGACCAAACAGCCCTATTATCCACCCACATTGCTGATGTACATTACTGGGCTCCCGTTGTCTTTAAATCTGAACAAGAACAATATTGGCAACCTGCAGAAAGCCACTTTGATATTGCCGTTTACTGGCCGAAGCAAACAAAAATTGCTAATAGACCCGCATGGTATATGGCCAATCATAAAAGCCAAAGGTTAGATGAGAAATGGTGTGACAACACTTATCCATGCTATGTTGAGGTGGGTAAGAACATCGATAATAGCATCCCATTTGACAGATATTTATGGCTAAATCCTGCCAAGCCTGCTTATGTACGAGTACGCTCTGGTGACTCTATTTTTGTTTATGATAAAACCGGACATCTACTTAAACAATTAAACACAGCGATTAGCAATTAAGAACATTTATAATCTGAAACTTTTATATAGAAGTGGTAATTATCATCTTTGCCAGTATTCATATATCAGTGATTCCTGCCCATCATTTCAGTCATATCTGAGTGTTAACACACAAAATGAATCACGTTTTAGCGGCTGCGCCCTGCTGTGTAACCGTATTCACTAGCAGAACACTCCCTGTACAAACCATTGTTGTGATGGTTCTTTGAAAATCCATAACCACTTTCCAAGCTCGCTACGAGCAATATAGTAGTCACGAGTGACCGCTTGATTATCCCACCAGCCAGTACAGATCCGCTCGGGTCCAAAATAGATAGTCACCTTTTCTTGTAATGGAGCAACTTTGGGCAATAACATGCTGGGCCGCTGCAATCCTTTTATGCGCACGGGCTGTGTATGCGAATGTAAGGGCTCCACAAAGTGAAAGGCTCGTTCTGGCCTGTGATCTGAGTCAATTTCAACCCCCTGCACTGAACGTTTACCTAACTTGGCTTGTAGCTTTGCAATTAAAGTGGGCCGTGCTGATTTATCTTGCTGAATTTGAAACAAGTCATTATTTACACATTGATTATCCACTAAATACTCAGCAGACAAAGTAATTGCTTGAATAGGCGCATCAAGTGACACATTAGAAAGCTTTAATTCAAGCAAAGAAAGCCATGTATGTGCACGGCTTTCTCCTACGGTAGAGCCAACCTGTATCGATACAGGCTCCTCATCTCGCAATTGCAACATCAATGATACTTGCTGAGCCTGCTTATTACGTTGTTGCAAAAACAATTCTAGCTGTTCAAGTAGTTTTGTAATCGGCTTTGTAAGCCATTGCAGATTTTCAAGCTCAAACAATAAGGTAAGGTGGCGGGAAAACTGCTCCTCTGGTACATAAAATATTAAAGGATATTTTAGTTGTCCTTGTAACTGGCCCACATAGTGTACCAGTTCAATATCAAAACGTTTTGCCAGCTCACTCACCGGAATACACAATAATTGTGAAAGCTTAGTAATTCTAACTCGCCTTAGCTGCTCACAAATACGCTCAGACAAGTCTGTTTGCGATAAATTAAAATCATTCATACTGCTTTGCAATAAAGAAGCATCATCCGTTATGATGTCTGTTCCCCCCTTTGCAAGCAGCCTTGCGGCTTGCGCCGAATAGCCCGTCGCATAATGATAATCAAGGCCCAAATGTGATAAATGTGTTTGTATATGCTGCCAATACGCAGACAACCCCTGATATAACGACAACATATTACTCACCTTAAGCAAAATACCATTAGGTGGAAACAGGCTAATATCGGCCGTAACGAGATATAACCACTGCGCAATCTCTTGCAAACGCGCCTCTTCCGCTTGCTCATCGTAAGCGATAACCTGTAATCGTTCAGATAAACTGGCTGCACTGGCTAAACCCATGCCTAGCGTGATGCCTGACTGTTTAGCTAATTTGCAAAGCTGTACCACTCTATTACTATGGCCGTTCACAATCACCACAGGATCAGGGTTATCTGATAATGCCAAGCTATCCAGTTGTAGATGTTTAAAATGTAGGTATAGCCATAAAGTCATTTTGCGTACCGTATAGGCGTTGGGAAAAGCGTTACATTACTTGCTTCCCCTTGTTCTGCGATTAACTGTGGCCAATAATCAGCCAAGCTAAGCATAAAGCTTTTCTGAGGCCAACCCCCCCTTTGCTTTTTAATTTGCACAGCAATGCCGTGTGGATGCCCTGTCAGTTGCAAACACAACACAACAGGTAATGAAAACTTTTGTTCACATCGAGGCCTGTATAAAAACAATGTACACCCACCTTGCTCCGATGCGAGCTGTAATCGCTTAGCCTGCGCGATACTTAAAGCACTCTGCCACAATAGCACTACACTACAAGCGCTGCTCTTCAAACACTGTTCAGCAGCCCATAACGCATCAATCTCAGTGCCAGTATTTATGACCAATAACTGTTTGTGCTCAAACCCTAAATGATAAAACTGATGCGCGTTGACGCACCCTGGAGGGTTGATGAATACAATTAAATGTTGATGCTGCTGTAAATAAGGCAACCAGATCTGTAATTCACCAATACCGTTATCCGCCTGAACTTCAACCATTCCCCGCTTAGGTAAACCACCTTGCAGCTTAATATCTAACAACGGAATACAGGTGCTAACGCGCTCTGGCGGCTGATGAGCCTGACTACTCCCCTGCCATACCCACTGTCGATGCTGTAATAGGTCAATGATCTTGCTCATGTCACATAAAACAAATTATACTGTATATATAAACAGTATAATTATTCATAGGTAAACTTCAAGATCAAAATACCTACAGTATTGCGCCTTAAATCTATATCCAGTTTATGTACAAGTTTCGTGAGTGAGCTTAACGAAAAGGAAGGTCTGCATGGGTGCTCGAAAGAGCTGAATATAAAAACAAAAATGCCAGTCATAAGACTGGCATTTGCTATTCACTTTAAAAAAGCTAGGCGGTGATTACCAACCCGCTTTTTCTTTAAGTGCTGAACCGATATCAGCTAATGAACGAACAGTCTTAACGCCTGCTTCTTCTAGTGCTGCGAATTTCTCATCAGCAGTACCTTTACCGCCTGCGATGATAGCACCAGCGTGACCCATACGCTTACCAGCAGGTGCAGTTACACCAGCAATGTAAGATACTACAGGCTTAGTTACGTTGTGCTTGATGTACTCAGCCGCTTCTTCTTCAGCTGTACCACCGATCTCACCAATCATTACGATTGCCTCTGTTTGAGGATCGTTTTGGAACATCTCTAGTACGTCGATGAAGTTAGTACCAGGAATTGGGTCACCACCGATACCAACACACGTAGACTGACCAAAGCCAGCGTCAGTAGTTTGTTTAACCGCTTCGTACGTTAAAGTACCTGAGCGAGAAACGATACCTACTTTACCAGGCTTGTGGATGTGACCAGGCATGATACCAATCTTAGTTTCACCCGGAGTGATAACACCTGGGCAGTTAGGGCCGATCATACGAACACCAGTTTGGTCTAGCTTAACTTTAACGTCAACCATGTCTAGTGTTGGGATGCCTTCAGTGATACAAACAATAAGCTCGATACCAGCATCGATAGCTTCTAAGATTGCATCTTTACAAAAAGGTGCTGGAACGTAGATTACTGATGCAGTTGCGCCAGTTGATTCTACAGCTTCACGTACTGTGTTGAATACAGGTAGACCTAGGTGAGTTTGACCGCCTTTACCAGGAGATACACCACCAACCATTTGCGTACCGTACTGGATAGCTTGCTCAGAGTGGAAAGTACCTTGACCGCCAGTGAAACCCTGACAGATTACTTTAGTATCTTTATTAATTAATACAGACATTATTTGCCCTCCGCAGCAGCAACAACTTTCTGTGCAGCATCTGTTAGTGATTCTGCAGCGATAATGTCAAGGTCAGAGTTAGCTAGCACTTCACGACCTAGTTCAGCATTAGTACCTTCTAAACGTACAACTACTGGTACTTGTACGCCAACTTCTTTAACTGCACCGATGATACCTTCTGCGATCATGTCACAACGTACGATACCACCGAAGATGTTAACTAGTACTGCTTTAACATTGTCATCAGAAAGGATGATCTTGAATGCTTCAGCTACACGTTCTTTAGTCGCGCCGCCGCCTACGTCTAAGAAGTTAGCTGGCTTACCACCGTGTAGGTTTACGATGTCCATAGTACCCATCGCAAGGCCCGCACCGTTAACCATACAACCTACGTTGCCATCTAGAGCAACATAGTTAAGCTCGAAGCTTGCCGCATGTGCTTCACGTGCATCTTCTTGTGAAGGATCGTGGAATTCACGAATTTTAGGCTGACGGAACAATGCGTTACCGTCTACACCGATTTTACCGTCAAGACAGTGAAGGTTGCCTTGATCAGTGATTACTAGAGGGTTGATCTCTAGTAGTGCAAAATCGTGGTCGTTAAACATAGTTGCAAGACCCATAAAGATCTTAACAAACTGTTTAATCTGTGCTGGGTTTAGACCTAGTTTGAAGCCTAACTCACGACCTTGGTAAGGCTGAGGGCCAACTAGTGGATCAATTTCAGCTTTATGAATTAGCTCTGGTGTTTCTTCTGCAACAGTTTCGATTTCAACACCACCTTCAGTAGATGCCATGAAAACTACTTTGCGAGTTGCACGGTCTACTACAGCACCTAGGTATAATTCGTTAGCGATGTCTGTGCAGCTTTCAACTAAGATTTTAGCTACTGGCTGACCTTTTTCGTCTGTTTGGTAAGTTACTAAGTTTTTACCTAACCAGTTCTCAGCGAATGCGCGAATTTCTTCTTTGCTGTCAGCAAGCTTAACACCGCCTGCTTTACCACGGCCACCGGCGTGTACTTGACATTTAACTACCCATTTGTCGCCGCCGATTTTAGCAGCTGCTTCTACCGCTTCTTGAGGTGTATCACAAGCGAAACCCTCAGATACTGGCAAACCATAGTCGGCAAATAGTTGTTTTGCCTGATACTCATGCAAATTCATGATGCTTTATCCAATTTCTTATACTAAAAAAGCTGAATATTTATGCAAATAATCAGCTATCCCAAATTGCGCTCCTAGTATAGATCCCAAGGCTTAGGATGAAAACCCTAGTTAGACCAAAGGCGCAAAAAAAAAAGCTGTATGAACGAACATACAGCTTAATATCTAATCAATTATGATTATACGTCTAGTAATAGACGTGTAGGATCTTCTAATAGCTCTTTAATTGTCACTAAGAAGCCTACTGATTCTTTACCATCGATTTGACGGTGGTCATAGCTCAGCGCCAAATACATCATAGGTAAGATTTCTACTTTACCGTTGACAGCCATTGGGCGGTCTTGGATTTTGTGCATACCTAAGATTGAAGACTGAGGTAAATTGATGATTGGCGTTGAAAGTAGCGAACCAAATACACCACCGTTAGTGATAGTGAAATTACCACCTGTCATATCATCTACAGTTAACTTACCATCACGGCCCTTGAGAGCCAGCTCACGAATACCTTTTTCAATTTCGGCAACTGATAGCTTGTCACAGTCACGTAGTACCGGTGTTACAAGACCACGCGGTGTAGATACAGCGATGCTGATATCGAAGTAGTTGTGATAAACAATATCATCACCATCGATTGACGCGTTAACTTCTGGGAAGCGCTTAAGAGCTTCAGTTACCGCTTTCACATAAAAAGACATGAAGCCTAAACGAATACCGTGACGCTCTTCAAATACATCTTTGTACTGCTTACGAAGGTCCATGATAGGTTTCATGTTTACTTCGTTGAAAGTAGTCAACATTGCTGTTGAGTTCTTCGCTTCAAGTAGACGATTCGCAATTGTCTTACGCAGGCGAGTCATTGGTACACGCTTTTGTGTACGCTCACCCAATGGTGCAGCTGGTGCAGAAGCCGTTGCAGCAGCAGGTTTTGCCGCAGGCGCTTTTAAGAATGCATCAACATCTTCTTTAGTGATGCGACCACCCTTACCTGAACCTTTGATTTTTGAAGCATCTAAGCCTTTTTCAGCGATAAGACGACGCACTGATGGCGTTAACACATCTGAACTTTCATCTGAAGAAGCTGGTGCAGACTCTGATTTAGACTCTGTTTTTTCGCTTGAAGATGCAGCTGGAGCAGCACCGGCTTTAAGCTTACCGATCACTTGCTCTCCAAGTACAGTGTCACCTTCTGCATGTAGATGTTCACCCATTACACCATCTTCTGGTGCAACAACTTCTAATACTACTTTATCAGTTTCAATATCAACCAGATTTTGATCGCGGCTTACCGCTTCACCTGGTTGAACATGCCAAGTTGCGATTGTAGCGTCTGCTACTGATTCTGGAAGTACAGGTACTTTAATGTCCACTTCTTTACCTTCTGCTGCTGGCGCCGATGATGACGCTGCTGGTTGTTCATTTGATTGAGCAGGCGCGCTGGCTTTCTCGTCAGCGGCACCTAAAATTGCGATAACTTGCTCACCAAGCACTGTCGCACCGTCTGTTTCCTTGATCTCAGTGATCACACCATCTTCAGGCGCTACAACTTCTAATACAACCTTGTCTGTTTCAATATCTACAAGGTTTTGGTCACGAGTTACTGTATCACCAACGCTAACGTGCCAAGTTGCTACAGTAGCGTCTGCAACTGACTCAGGAAGAACAGGAACCTTAATTTCGGTTGTCATCTCTTATCCCTTATTTCTTAATTGTTAATGCGTCAGCAACTAACGCGTTTTGTTCTTTGGTATGTGTTGACATGTAGCCACACGCTGGTGCTGCCGATGCTTTACGGCCAGCATATGTTAAATTCGCACCTGCTGGGATTGCATCCCAGAAATGGTGTTGCGAGCAGTACCAAGCACCTTGGTTTTGTGGCTCTTCTTGACACCAAACGAAATCTTTCACGTGCTGATAACGAGCCATAATCTCGTCCATCTCTTGATGTGGGAACGGATACAACTGCTCTACACGTACAATCGCAACATTATCCAGTTCTTGCTTACGTCGCTCTTGTAACAGTTCGTAATACACTTTACCACTACAGAACACTACGCGCTTAACATTAGCTGGATCGATATCATCGATTTCGTCAATCATATTGTGGAATACACCATCCGCTAATTCTTCTAGTGAAGATACCGCTAACGGGTGACGCAGTAATGACTTAGGTGTCATAACAATCAAAGGACGACGCAGTGGACGAACCGATTGACGACGTAACATCGCATAAACTTGTGCTGGTGTTGAAGGCACACACACTTGCATATTATGGTCTGCACACAGTTGTAAATATCGCTCTAAACGCGCTGAGCTGTGCTCTGGACCCTGACCTTCATAACCGTGAGGCAATAACATAGTTAGACCACACAAACGACCCCACTTTTGTTCACCTGAACTTAGGAATTGGTCAAACACAACCTGTGCACCGTTGGCGAAATCACCAAACTGTGCTTCCCAAAGTACCAGTGAAGTAGGTTCAGCCGTTGCGTAACCATATTCGAATGCTAATACCGCTTCTTCAGATAGTACTGAATCATAAACTTCGAATGAGCCTTGATTTTCACTCACGTTTTGAAGTGGTAAATAAGTCGACGCATCTTTTTGGTTATGAACTACAGCATGACGGTGGAAGAACGTACCACGACCAGAATCCTGGCCTGTCATACGAATATCTACACCTTCGTCAACTAACGTTGCATAAGCAAGTGTTTCTGCCATACCCCAGTCTAATTGCTTATCGCCTTTGGCCATAGCTTGACGATCGTCATAAATTTTCTTAACGCGAGACTGAGCTTTATGCTCTTCAGGGTAAGTGGAAACTTTTTCTGCTAATTGTGTTAGCTTTTCTACAGACAGTTTCGGATCGTACGCAACATCCCAATCATGGCCAACAAATTTAGACCAGTCAGATGAGTGTTTGGTATCAGGCTTAATTTCTTCAACCACACACACACCTTGATCTAAACCATTGCGATACATGTCGCTTAGTGCTTTTGCGTCATCTGTTGTGATAACGCCTTCAGACACTAATTGGTCTGCGTATAGCTGACGCGGTACAGGATGCTTTTTAATTTTCTGATACATCAACGGCTGTGTTGCATTAGGCTCATCAGCTTCGTTGTGACCGTGGCGGCGATAACACACTAAATCAATAACCACATCACGACGGAACTGGTTACGGAAATCTAGAGCGATTTGCGTCACAAAAGCAACTGCTTCAGGGTCATCAGAATTGACATGGAAGATAGGTGCCTGAACCATTTTAGCAATGTCTGTACAGTAATCTGTAGAACGCACATCTTCTTGTTTTGATGTGGTAAAGCCAACTTGGTTGTTTACTACGATACGAACTGTACCACCTACACCAAATGCTCGGGTTTGCGACAAGTTAAATGTTTCTTGTACAACACCTTGTCCTGCTATCGCAGAGTCACCGTGAATGGTGATTGGTAGTGCTTTAGAACCAGTCTTACACCCTAAGCGGTCAAGGCGTGCTCTCACTGAGCCCATAACTACTGGGTTAACGATCTCTAGGTGAGATGGGTTGAATGCCAACGCCATGTGGACGTCACCACCCTGCGTTGCAAAGTCAGACGAATAACCCATGTGATATTTTACATCACCAGAGCCTGCTAATTCGCCGTACTTACCAGCAAACTCGTCGAACAGTACCTGAGGATTTTTACCCAATACGTTAACTAGTACATTGAGACGACCACGGTGGGCCATACCAATAACGGCTTCTTGCTGACCACTTTCACCTGCACGATGAATTAGCTCTTTAAGCATAGGCACTAGCGCATCACCACCTTCGAGTGAGAAACGCTTAGCACCAGGGAATTTTGCCCCTAGGTACTTTTCTAAGCCATCTGCCGCTGTAAGGCCTTTCAAAATACGAAGCTTAGTTTCTTTGCTAAATTTAGGCTTTGAGAAGGTTGATTCTAGGCGCTGCTGTAACCAACGTTTTTCTTCTGTAGAAGTGATGTGCATATACTCAGCACCCACTGAACCACAATAGGTGGTTTTCAATGCTGAATATAAGTCTTTAAGCTTCATCGTCTCTTTGCCACAGGCGAAAGAGCCAACGTTGTATTCTTTTTCTAAATCCGCATCGGTTAACTCGTGGTAGCCAAGTTCTAAGTCACGAACTCGCTCACGTTTCCACAAACCAAGTGGGTCTAGATTAGCGTTTTGGTGGCCTCTAAACCTAAATGCGTTAATTAGTTGCAGTACGCGTACTTGTTTAGCATCACTTGTGCTGTCCGCTGCAACCACTACTTCTCTGTGTTTATTTTTTGCAAGATCAGCAAATTGCTGCCTTACTTGTGAATGCTTTACATCGACATCCACACCGTCAACTTTTGGAAGTTGATCAAACACTTCTCGCCACTCTTCTGGCACTGAAGTCGCATCATCAAGATACGCTTCATAAAGCTCTTCTACATAAGCTACGTTTCCGCCGTACAAATGCGAAGATTCTAGCCATGCCTTCATCACACCTTCGTGCATTTATTAGCCCTTTTCTTTAGCGCAGAAATTTAATTAATAACAAGATGGCATGCGTATGCATGCCATCTAAGGATTTAAATATGTATTAAACCGAACGATTTAACAACATAGATTTAATCTGACCAATGGCTTTAGTTGGATTCAAGCCCTTTGGACATACGCTAACACAGTTCATGATACCGTGACAGCGGAATACGCTGAACGCATCGTCAAGGTCAGCCAAACGCTCTTCAGTCGCTGTATCGCGGCTATCAGCCAAGAAACGATAGGCGTGTAGAAGACCGGCAGGACCGATGAACTTGTCTGGGTTCCACCAGAACGAAGGACATGACGTTGAACAACACGCACATAAAATACACTCGTACAAACCATCTAGCTCTTCACGTTCTTCAATTGTTTGAAGACGCTCTTCGCCACCCGTTGGCTTGTCATTGATAAGATAAGGTTTAACCTTCTCATACTGAGTGTAAAACTGGCTCATATCAATCACTAAGTCACGAATTACTGGAAGACCTGGTAATGGACGTAAAATGATTTTACCTTTGCCATTTTTCTGTAGTGCTGAAATTGGAGTAATACATGCTAAGCCATTTTTGCCATTCATGTTTACACCGTCAGAACCACATACACCTTCACGACACGAACGACGGAAAGATAAAGTTGGATCTTGCTCTTTAAGAAGTAAAAGCGCGTCCAACACCATCATGTCACGACCTTCTTCTACTTCAAGCTTGTAGTCCTGCATACGTGGCGCATTGTCCACATCAGGATTATAACGATAAACAGATAATTCTAAAGTTGCCATCGCTGTGCTCCTAGTAAGTACGTGCTTTAGGTGGGAATGCTTCACGAGTCTTAGGCGCGTAGTTAACTTCACGCTTGCTCATGCTTTCCGTTACTGGGTTATAAACCGTGTGGCATAACCAGTTTTCATCATCACGATCTGGGTAATCAAAACGTGAATGAGCGCCACGACTTTCCGTACGGAAGTTAGCAGCAACAGCTGTTGAATACGCAGTTTCCATCAGGTTATCAAGCTCTAGGCATTCGATACGCTGAGTGTTGAACTCAGTAGACTTATCATCAAGACGCGCATGCTGTAGACGCTCACGGATCTCTTTAAGCTGCTGTAGACCTTCTGCCATTGAGTCACCTTCACGGAATACCGAGAAGTTAAGCTGCATACACTGTTGTAGATCTTTTTTGATCTGAACAGGATCTTCACCCTGACCTTTTGCTGAAGTTTCCCAGCGATTGAAGCGTGCAAACGCGGCATCAACATCGTCACTAGACGCTTGCTTAGAAATTTGCGCATCAGCAAGATATTGACCCAAGAAGTTACCAGCAGCACGACCGAATACAACTAAGTCTAGCAATGAGTTACCACCTAAGCGGTTTGCACCGTGTACAGATACACATGCAATCTCACCTACTGCGAATAAACCTTCTACCAGCTTGCCGTTACCATTTTCATCTACGCTCAATACTTGACCGTTAACGTTAGTTGGTACACCACCCATCATGTAGTGACAGGTTGGGATAACTGGAATTGGCTCTTTTGCAGGGTCAACGTGTGCAAATGTCTTAGACAGATCACAAACACCAGGCAGACGTAGATTCAACGTTTCTTCACCTAGGTGATCAAGCTTCAGCTTAATATGTGGACCCCAAGGACCATCACAACCACGTCCTTCGCGGATTTCAGTCATCATTGAACGAGCAACAACGTCGCGTGATGCTAAATCTTTAGCATTTGGAGCATAACGTTCCATGAAGCGTTCGCCGTCTTTATTTAGAAGGTAACCACCCTCACCACGACAACCTTCAGTAACCAGCGTACCAGCACCAGCAATACCTGTTGGGTGGAACTGCCACATTTCCATATCTTGCATCGCAATGCCTGCGCGAGTCGCCATACCAACACCGTCACCAGTGTTAATGTGAGCGTTCGTCGTAGATGCGAAGATACGACCTGCACCACCCGTTGCTAATACAACAGCTTTAGATTTGAAGTAAGTTACTTCACCTGATTCGATATCAATGGCTGTACAACCAACTACATCACCATTGTCATTTTTTACCAAATCCAATGCATACCATTCAGAGAATACGTTAGTTTTGTTTTTAACGTTCTGCTGGTATAAGCAGTGAAGCAATGCATGACCTGTACGGTCCGCCGCAGCTGCTGTACGCGCCGCTTGTTCACCACCAAAATTCTTTGATTGACCACCGAAAGGACGCTGATAAACGCGACCGTTCTCGAAACGAGAAAATGGCAGACCCATATTTTCTAATTCGGTGATTGCTTCAGGACCAGTTTGACACATGTATTCGATGGCATCTTGGTCTCCGATAAAGTCAGAACCTTTTACCGTATCGTACATGTGCCATTCCCAGTTATCCTCGTGCGAGTTACCGAGCGCTACGGTAATACCACCTTGCGCTGATACTGTGTGAGAACGAGTTGGGAAAACCTTTGAAATCAAAGCACAAGTTTTACCAGATTCAGAAATCGCAAGCGCTGCACGCATACCAGCACCACCGGCACCGATTACTACAGCATCAAATTCACGAGTATTATATTTCACTTAAACACCCCACAGAACAAACAGACCAATTGCTACGTAAGCAAGAGCCATTAGGTTTAATACGAAGCCAAGTACTGAACGCATTGTTGAGCACTTCACATAGTCTGTTAATACCTGCCATAAGCCGATACGAGTGTGTACCATAATGCACACTAAAGTAACGATTGTCGCAGCTTTAACAGCTAGATTTGAAAACAAACCTTGCCACGCTTCGAATGTAAGTTCTGGTGTTAGAAGTAAATAACCAACAATAAATACTGCATATGCTGCAATTACTAATGCGGTTGTACGCAATGAAACGTAATCTTGTACGCCGTCACGCTTGAGAGTTGCTTGATTTAAGACCATATCCACACTCCTGCTAGAATTGCTACAACCACAGAAAGTGCAATTGCAATTTTAGCGCTGCTATTGCCCGACTCTAATTCTTCCCAATGACCCATGTCTTGGATCATATGACGAATACCACCAATAAGGTGATACGCCAATACGCTGACGGTGCCCCATGCAATGAACTTTGCAATAAAGCCACTAAATAGGCCCTTTACAAATTCAAACCCTTCAGGAGAAGAAAGAGACTCAGACCAAGCCCAAATGACAAAAGTCAAAGCGAAGAATAATGCCACACCAGTAACACGGTGTAGAATCGACGCTTTAGCCGTTGCCGGCATAGATATAGTCGTAAGATCTAGATTTACAGGTCTTTGCTTTTTCACAGTTACTTGCCCATCTTGCCCACAAAGGAGCTCATCTACTTGTTTTTATAAAATCCATTTGCGCGACATGCACAAATGGCACACTCTAAATAAACCTGTTTTTCCAAAAGACTCATCCGTTTTTCGTAAAAATAGGTTTACCCACAGACGATACGGTATAAAACCTTTGACAGTATATAAGGCCGTGAGTGCTTTTACAATTCTTGTTTAGATTGAGACGCTTGCGAATTAGCCAATGGTATAATATTTAAACTGGCCAGAATATTTATTATACATATTTGCATAATTCTCAGAAAAATTGACTTTCCACCCCAGTTTTACGTTAAAATGATCAGAATTTGCTTAACATTAGAATCACAACATAACAATCAGAATTGTTATTTCATAGGAGATAAATAGATGGCAGATAAGAAAGCCACAGTACATATTGAAGGTCACGATCCGATCGAGCTACCGATATACTCAGGCACAGCGGGCCAAGATGTAATTGATGTTCGTACCCTAGGTGCTCACGGCCATTTCACATATGATCCAGGTTTTATGTCTACCGGTTCGTGCGAGTCATCTATCACCTACATTGACGGCGGGAAAGGCGTATTGTTACACCGCGGCTACCCCATTGAACAGCTTGCTGACAACTCTAACTACATCGAACTTTGTTATCTTTTACTAAAAGGTGAGTTACCGACAGCTGAACAACACGCTGAATTTGCAGATGAGATCACACGCAACACCATGTTGCATGAGAAAATCGCAGTATTTTTCCAAGGCTTCCGCGTTGACTCGCACCCAATGGCCATGCTTTGTGGTGTAGTTGGTGCCTTGTCGTCGTTCTATCACGATGATTTAGATATTTCAGATGCAGATCAACGTCATCGCAGCGCGGTTCGTTTAATTGCTAAGCTTCCGACAATTGCAGCTATGGCGTACAAATACAATGTAGGTCAGCCGTTCGTTTACCCTCGCAACGACCTTAGCTACGCAGAAAACTTCCTACACATGATGTTCTCTGTGCCTGCTGAAAAGTACGAAGTAAACCCAATCCTTGCTAAAGCGATGGACAAAATCTTCATGCTTCATGCTGACCACGAGCAAAACGCATCAACATCAACGGTACGTTTAGCGGGTTCTTCTGGCGCAAACCCATACGCTTGTATCGCTGCGGGTATCGCTTCACTTTGGGGCCCTGCTCACGGTGGTGCAAACGAAGCTTGCTTGAACATGCTAGAAGAAATTGGTTCGGTAGATCGCATCGACGAGTACGTTGCCAAGGCAAAAGACAAAAACGATCCATTCCGTCTAATGGGTTTTGGTCACCGTGTTTATAAGAACTTTGACCCTCGTGCAACGGTAATGCGTGAAACTTGTCACGAAGTACTTAAAGAATTAAACATTCAAGACCCACTACTAGATGTTGCAATGAAGCTTGAGCAAATCGCTCTAGAAGACCCATACTTCATCGAGAAGAAGCTTTACCCTAACGTAGACTTCTATTCAGGCATCATCTTGAAAGCGATTGGTATTCCTACCAGCATGTTCACGGTTATTTTCGCGATGTCGCGCACTGTAGGTTGGATCTCTCACTGGGATGAAATGCTATCTCAGCCAGGGCACAAAATTGGTCGTCCTCGTCAGCTATACACTGGCTACACGAAGCGTGATTACACGCCTACATCAAAAAGATAATTCTGTAATTATCGGATTAAGGCCGCCATGTGCGGCCTTTTTTATTGGCATTAATGTAAAATCTAATTAAAATCGCCGCTCGATTTAGCTAAGGACCTTTGCATGAGTGATATCGCACAGCTGAGAAAAAACTTCCCAACTCTAAAGCAGGCCATCGAAGGTCATCCTTTAGTCTATTTGGATTCGGGAGCCACCAGCCAAAAGCCTCAGGCGGTGATCGACGCGATTAACCTGTTTTATACTAAAAATAACGCGAACGTACACAGAGGTTTACACACTTTAAGTGAAATCGCCACAACCGAATACGAAAACGTGCGTGAAAAATTGGCCCATTTTCTTAATGTAAATGCAACTGAATGTGTTTGGACCAGTGGTGCAACACAGAGTATAAATCTAGTTGCTGCGGGTTTGACCTCACAACTGAATGCAGGCGATGTCATTTTGATCAGCGCGCTTGAACATCACGCAAACATTGTTCCTTGGCAGCAGTTAGCTGCACGCACTGGTGCCAAATTAGAAGTCATCCCGGTTAATGAGCTCGGTGTTATCGAGCCAGATGTAGCATTGGCGACGATAAAAAAGTGGCAGCCAAAGGTATTTGCTTGCTCACACGCATCCAATACACTTGGTAATATCCAAGATGTACAAACTTTTGTTGCCCAAGCAAAAAGGTTTGGAGCAATTACCTTGGTAGATGGCGCACAAGCATTTTTGCATTTGCGTCCTGACTTACGTCAGCTGGATTGTGATTTTTATGTGCTGTCTGCACACAAGGCACTTGGCCCTACTGGGCTGGGCGTATTGTATGGTAAATACGCGTTGCTCAATGCGCTACCCGTTTACCAAACGGGTGGAGAAATGATCCAATATGTCAGTTTTGAAAAAACCACATTTCGAGACGCGCCAGCTAAATTTGAGCCTGGTACGCCGAACATTTCTGCTGTTTTAGGGTTTGGTGCAGCATTAGAGTATTTGAATGCCATCGATTTTCAACAGATGCATCAATATGAACAAGCATTATTCGTATATTTAGTCGAACAATTATCCGTGATTGAAGGTGTTAGGCTATATGGCGACTTGGTTAATAACATTGGTACGGTGAGTTTTTCATACAAGTCAGAGCATCACTATGATCTGGCGATGTTGCTTAACAGTTATGGCGTTGCCGTGAGAAGTGGCCATCATTGCACGCAACCACTTATGCAAGCACTCAATTTAAATGGCACCATACGGGTTAGTTTAGCTTTTTACAATAACAAAGACGATATTGATTGTTTTATCAGTGCATTACAAAATAGTATTGAACTGATCGAAGGATAAAATTTGTGACTTATCAAGAAATATATAACACACTCTCTAACACATCAGGCTGGCAACAAAGCTATCGTGAAATCATGTTGCTTGGTAAACAGCTTCCTGCTTTGCCTGAAGTTTTAAAAACAGAGCAAGCCAAAGTCACTGGCTGTGAAAGTAACGTGTGGTTACACATTGAATTGGACGAGCAGCAGCAAAACCTATTGTTAGTTGGCGATTCCGACACGCGTATTGTTAAGGGACTGCTTGCTATTGTACTGGCTATGTACAATGGAAAAACGCCTACAGAAGCGAAACAGATTGACGCTTATCAAGAGTTTGAGTCTCTGGGATTAATTAAACACCTCAGTCCATCCAGAGGCAATGGTATTAAAGCAATTGTAGACAAAATTCAGAAGCAAATTGCGCAATTGACCTGAAGCGGCGCGTGTCAAACGCGCGTTTATTTTTAAATTTAAGGTGACCTTGCATACCAGTCTCTTTTTATACGACGCAGTGCTCCTGTGCTATCCAGTTGTTGAAATGCCTCTTTGTATCGCTGGATGAGCAAAGGATTGGATTTTTTATTAAAGGCAATGCCTATACTCACATTCAATTCTGTCAACTCTACGACTTTAACTAACGAAGCAGGATCTACGCTTTCGTTTTGTGCATGATTTCGTATCGAGTGTTCTGTGCCCATGATAAGCGCTACCCGTTCTCGTACTAACAACTTTAAGAGTTGTTCTTCATAACTGACAGGGACAAGATGTTTAAAGTAATGTGACTGTAGATATTGCGCAGTATTCGAGCCTCTGATCACCGCAGTTTCAAAGTACTTAAATGAATGAAGTGAACTGAGTGAATTACGTTCTTCGGGAAAGTGACTTTTAAGCCCCCATAGAAAAATAGTATCTCTAGGCACTTCACCAACCCATTCAAAATGCTGATCACGCGCCCTAGTATGCACAATTGAATAAATTAAAACGTTTGACTCATGTAAAGCCGTTTCATAGGCCCTCGCCCAAGGCATAACTTCGATGTTGTAACTATCACCAGTCAAGGAAAACATCGCCTTGACGATCTCAGTCATGAAACCGCCTAATTCGCCGTTCTTTTTCTGCGCCTGATAGGGTTCCAAATGTTCTGTCACTACTCTGATGTGCTCGGCTCTTGCCATCGACACAACCAGCATAGAATATACAATGAACAACATGAAGAAATATGGCATTTGCTTAGCGGTGCAACATTGAAGAAAATAAGATCATAGCACACCGCTCATTGTTGTTTTTATTTGTGTAATTACCCCACCAAAAAATTAAAATCGACCTAGTGATTCCAACTTAATCACTCACAGGTTTGCTTCACTTTTTTGTCCAAATACTTACGGATAGCCCTTGATGCAGCGAAAAAACCAAATGTGCCTGTAACCATAGTCGCAGAGCCAAATCCGGTGGCACAGTCCATATTCTTGCTTCCATCGGCCTGCTGTTTAGCCATACAAACTTCACCGCTTTCAGTTGGGTAAACTAGTTGCTCTGTCGAGTACACACAATCAACACCAAACTTACGTTTTGGATTAGTAGAATAATTGTAGTTTTTTCTAAGTAGATATCTGACTTTAGCCAACAAGGGATCTTGAGTCGTCTTAGCCACATCGCCAAACTGGATCTGACTTGGGTCAGTTTGGCCCCCTGCTCCACCCGTTGTGATTATAGGGAGCTTGCGGCGTTTACAGTGGGCGATGAGTGCGGCCTTTTCCTTTACCGCATCAATACAGTCAATAACATAATCAAAACCTACAATATGCTCAAAGATGTTATCTAGGGTGATAAAGTCATCAATCAATGAGACTTCACATGCGGGATTGATTTGCTTGAGCCGCTCGGCCATCGCCTCTATCTTTTGCTCACCTATCGTTGACGATAATGCATGAATTTGACGATTAACATTGGTCACGCAGATATCGTCGAGATCAACTAAGCAAATTTTACCAACTCCCGTTCGTGCCAGCGCTTCAGCGACCCAACTACCTACACCTCCTATGCCGACAACACAAAAGTTTGCCTGCGCCAGCCACTCACATTGTTGCTCTCCATATAAACGTTGGATACCGCCAAAACGCAACTGGGTCTGTTGATCAGTCATATTACCACTCTAACTGCCAAGGATTTTGCCATTTAGCAAAATCCACATGATTAATTAATTTTGAAAACTGCCCCATAGGTTGAGGCAATGCATAATAAGTTTTACTGTCACCTTGCCACATAAAACGTAAGGCATAAGCATGAAGGTACACCCTATCGCTCGGCATTGCACCATAAAGCTCATCACCCAAGATGGGGGCTGACAAGCTTTTTAGGGCGACTCTGAGCTGATGTGTTTTACCTGTAAATGGCTTCAAAACACAAGCCCTTAAGCCACTTTCTAAGCTCATGCTATAAAAACGTGTCACAGCTGGGTTATCTGTAGATTTTAACAACTTATAAGCACCGCGTCTGGATTTGCTCATATCACCTTTGATCCAGCCTTGCTTTTTCTTTGGTTTATCAGTTATTAACGCCAGATAAGCCTTATCAACCGCCCTAGTTGCAAACAGCTCACTCAGTTTATTCGCTGCAGCACTTGATTTCGCTAAGATCAGTAAGCCAGATGTTACTTTATCCAAACGATGCACTGCATAGAGCTTAATATCAAGCTGTTGCTCAAGCTGAGCAACAAAGCCAATTCCACTCTCACTGTGAAAACTAACACCTGCTGCCTTAATTGCAACAACGTACTCAGGCTCATCAGCCAATAACTGAATGTCACACATAGCCATGTTAACGAAAGACAAAGTTAAGTTTTAAATAGAAAGTAATTATGAGTGCCACTTTTCAACTTCATCTGAACTCAATTCTCGTGCTTCGTTTTCAAGCAATACTGGGATGTCCTCTCGAATTGGATACGCAAGTTTAGCAGCGGTGCTGATCAGCTCGTTATTTTCTTTATCGTACTGTAGCTTTCCTTTGCAAACTGGGCAGGCAAGGATCTCTAAAAGTTTTCTGTCAAACGCCATGATAAATCTCTTTTTGTATTAGCAGTTGTTTTAATCTTGATTTCAATGCTTCGCTTGGCTTAGCATCTACCCGTAAATAGTACCAATTGTCTTTGCAAAAAGCCTGACATTTCACGGCATCTTTCTCGGTCATAAAAATGGTGCTGTCAGCATATTTGCTAAAATCTTCAAAACTGTACGCATGGTGGTCCCTAAAATGTACGCAGTCATTTAGCTCAATGCCGTATGCCTGCAAACTCGATTCAAAACGTTGAGGGTTACCAATTGCACTCACAGCAACCCCGCTATTTTGATAGTCATCACACGATTGCTTATTTTTTACGCTGTAGATACCTGAATTGTGTAACTGATAACTAAGCTTAGTCTGTCCGCCATTTTCTATCACAAGATCTACCTCAGATAAACGGCTCGGTAATTCTCTGAGCGGCCCCGCTGGTAACAAGCAACCATTTCCGAAACGACGCTGCGAATCAACAATACACAGCTCTAAGTCTCGGTGCATGCTATAGTGCTGTAAACCATCGTCCGAAACTATGACATCTACATCACAGTTTTGTTTAATATAGTCACAACTGGCTTGTCTATTTGCGCCAATTACAACTGGACAATGCAAGCGAGATGCGAGCAAAAACGGTTCATCACCGGCCTCTTTCACCGTGCTTGCATGACTAACCAAATACGGGTACTCGGGTGCACAAGAACCATACCCTCGGCTGATCACCGCGACTTTTAAGCCCAGTTCTTGTAGGTAAGGTACCAACCATAACACAAATGGTGTTTTGCCATTGCCACCAATACCTATATTACCAACAATAATGACGGGAACATGAGCCTTAAATACCTGACTACGCCCAGACTTGAAGCGCCAACGACGATATGAGCTAATCAGCCAAAACAATGCGCTCAAAGGCAATAAAAGATAGGTAAGCAGGCTTTTGGGTTTGTACCAACTACGTTCAATAACGTTCACATTTAAGCCCCGTGTTGCATTTTGCAAAGTGCTGCATAAATACCTTCAGACGCTAGCAATTGCTGATGCGTACCTTGTTCAACTATCTGGCCCTGTTCAAGCACATAGATGCGATCTGATTTCTCAATGGTAGATAGACGATGTGCAATCACAATTGAAGTTTTTCCCACCATCAACGAGTCCAATGCGTCTTGAATAAGACGTTCAGACTCTGTATCCAATGCAGAAGTGGCTTCATCTAAGATAAGAATAGGTGCATTTTTCACAATCGCGCGGGCAATAGCAATTCGCTGGCGCTGCCCGCCTGAAAGCATAACGCCATTTTCACCCACTAGCGTATTAAGTCCCTCTGGCAAAGACTCCACAAACTCCCAAACATGAGCCTGCTTGGCTACTTCGATTAACTGCGGCTCTGATAGTGGCGTATCTAAACCATATGTGATGTTATTGGCGATAGTATCGTTAAACAAAACAACCTGTTGAGATACCAAAGAGAACTGACGGCGTAACGCTTTGAGTGTATAGTCCTGAATCGGGTGCCCATCGAGTAAAATACTGCCCATTTCTATGTCGTAAAATCTTGGCAATAAGTTAGACAATGTTGATTTACCAGAGCCTGAGCGCCCAACTAAAGCTACTCGCTCACCAGGCTTGATATGCAAAGATAAACCTCTGATAACTGGCTCTTTTTTTGTTGGATAGCAAAAAGTTACACCCTCAACCACAATTTCGCCTGTGCACGAGGGCAATTCTAGCGTGCCAGTATCTTTCTCAAGCTGTGTATCTAAGATTTCAAATATACTTTGCGCGGCCGCGATACCACGTTGTAATTCACCGTTCACATTTGCCAACTGCTTCAAGGGTCTTAGCATCATCATCATAGAAGAAAGCAACGCCACAAACGTACCCGATGTGATTGTATCTATCATCGATGGCATCGCTATAATTGCAAGGATCAATGCCATTGCACTGGCGGCGAGTATTTGAATGACAGAGACACTAAGTGCTCTGGTTGCATCCATCTTAACGCGTTGCTGGCGATTGTGATTATTAACCTGAGCAAAACGCTCTATCTCTTTATTGTGCCCCTCAAAACCGTGGATAACTTTATGCCCTGCAAGCATTTGCTCCGAGCCCCGAGTTACTTCTCCCATTGCATCTTGAATGTTCTTGGATATCTTACGAAAACGCTTTGAAACAACATTCACGATAAGTGCAACAATCGGAATAATAATTAAGAAAATAGAAGATAACTGCCAGCTAGCATCAAACATAACTACGAGTAAAAAGACGACAAACGCCCCTTCTCTTATCATCACTTGTAACGCACGAGTTATTGCTTGTTGAACCTGCTCGGTATCAAAAGTGATTTTTGAGATCATGTCACCATTGGAGTGTTGGTCATGAAATGACACAGGCAAAAACAACAGATGTTCAAACAATTGCTGCCTAAGTTTTCTCACAACTTGAGAACCGACATAACTCAAACAGTATGACGCCATATAGTTGAAGATACCCCGCCCAAGCACCAAAGCGATTACCACCAGCGGTGCCCATGTGAGTACTTCAGTATTGCGCTGCGTCAGTCCGTCATCAATAAAAGGCTGCATCAATTTGATAAACAGAGCATCCATGGCGGCGTAGCCCAACATCCCTACGATGGAAAGTATAGCGACCGCTTTATAATCGAAGGTATACTTAAGTAGCCGTTTGTAGATCTGCTTGGCACTTTGCTGCATATGAACTCTCTGATATAAAAAAACCCGCCCATTGTACTTGCGCACTGTACAAAAACAAAATGGTATGTGGCTAAAATCAATTGTTTGACTTCAAAAGCATAGCCTTGTCGCTGTTTTGGTCAACATTCATCCGATTTACCGTGTGTTAGAGAAACCAATGAGGGTGTAATGTTCTCGCCGACTCTAAGTACAGGTTGGAGTGACTAATTTGTACTCGAATATGTCCCTCTGTTGCAGTGTCTATCAGTTTAATCTTCTGCTTGTTATATCGCTCAACGACGGAAGCATGTGGGAGGGGCCACATGGAATAAAAACTTCTAGATAAAATCGCGATATTGGGCGAAACAGCCTGAATTAAGGCCCAACTTGAAGATGTTTTACTACCGTGATGCGGCACCAATAAAATGTCACTACGTAATTTTTCTCCATAGTGCTCTACTAGAGCGCGCTCAGCTGCGTGTTCAATATCACCGGGTAACAACACAGAAAATCGTCCATCTGTAATCCTTAGCACACACGAGTTGTTGTTATCACTATTCATTGTTTGCACGGGCCACAAAGATTCTATCGTCAGCTTATTGAACGTGATTGACTTAATATTGCAGTGCGAATGAGGGTCTAAATTATGAAATGCTTCCAAAGGCGCGTAGCCACTGTAGTCAATAAGCTCCTTAAGACCACCAATATGGTCTTGATCCGAATGACTCAAAATTACATGAGAAAGCCGTAGCTGGTGTTTTTGCAAATAAGGTTTTACAACACGTTCAAACAAGGAGAAGCTATTAAAATATTTTGCACCTAAATCATATAACACTCCCTGACCGTGGTGTGACACCAAGACTGAGGTTCCGTGCCCCACGTCAAAAACATCTATTTGCCAAACAATATCAGGTTTCAGGGCACAGCTTAGGGCTCCTACAAGCACTGGGATAGCCCCAAGCCAGCGCCACAACACAAAGTGTACGCCCAATAACATAGACAGATAAAAGGTAATTAAAAATGGCCAAGTAAAAGGTACAGTCTCCAACCAACCTGAATTGGCAAATAAATTTATGCATTGGGCCAGTAGCCAGTCAACCGTTAGATCAAAAAAGTGATACCAGGATATGTCGAGGTTAAGCCACAGAATAACAAGCACAAGTAACAGTGCAGGCAACATCAGAAAAGTCAGTAGTGGAATAAAGATTAAATTGGTTAGTATTGCCCCCAAACTGACACCATAAAAATAAAAGCTACTTAATGGCGCAAGAATAACGCCAAGAAGCAACTGCAAAACCAGTAGCTTAAAAACAAAGCCACGAGACTTTAAGTGGCTATCAGTACTAGAATTGGCTATTACGAAAATCGCGTACACTGCGATAAATGAAAAATACAAGCCAGGATTTAATAATGAAAAAGGGTCCACAAATAGCACAATACAAAGCGCAAAAAGCAAACTTCGATAATTTGCCACACGCCAGGCATACACATAAGCGGCCACCAACACCGCCAACATTGTAAAAGCTCGCAATGCTGAGACACCAAAACCACTTAACAGCACATAGCAGCCAGCTCCAAACAAACCAGTTAGAGCATGAATACCATTAATATCCCATTGTTGTTTATTTACTTTGAAACAAAAGCCAACCGAAAAAACCAACAACTTGCTAGAGTAGAAAAATAGACCATATACGATCCCCACATGTAGCCCTGATATGGCTAACATGTGGCTCAACCCTAAGCGCTGCATAGTTTGCTTATCTTCATAAGAAATATGAGATTTGTCTCCACTGAGTAAGGTGTAATAAAGCCATCCTAGTTTAAAATGGCTAATTCTTTGCCATAGCCACCTTCGATATACCTCAGTGAAACCGAGTGAAGTTGCTTCACTTAACACCACCTCCGAGAGTCTCCCTTTAAACTGAACGTGACGAGTAAAGGCATACAACTCATTATTAAAGTTATCGAAGTTGCTGCGGCTTCTATATGGCTTTAACTTGGCGGAAGCGGAAAAAGACGTACCAATGAGCGAAGAGTGATGAGGCGAAGGTATAGAAACATTAGCTCTTACAATACGAAACTTAGCGATTCGATGATTTGAAATTTGAGTCAACTGCACTTGAAAGTAATCACGGCCGAGTTGTTTTTCGACAAAACCTCTTACATTAACTAACTGAGAATCTGTGGCTTTTACATCAATCTGTTTATAAAACAAACTGTAATGTACCTGAACTGCAAAAATAGCGAAAATAAACCCTAACAAAACTAACCAAAACGGCTTAAAATAACGGGCAACGAGCAAAAGAAACAAAACGCTGCAAAAAAACTGCCACCGTCCATAAAAAAATACGGTAAGCAAGCAGCCGGATGTAAACCCATACCCCAAGAGAACTGAAGTATATGGTTGCAAACTATGGCTAAGAAAACGATCCAACGCTTTTTACCTGATCACAATAAGATCAAACAGCAAAAGTCATTGAAAATTTTTGGTCGTTTATTACATGACGCCAATTTATGGCACTTAAATCGCCGCTCAGCTCGGGGGGCATTCTCCGTGGGGTTATTCTTTGCGTTCATCCCTGTTCCTTTTCAAATGGTTCTTGCGGCTGCATTCGCGATTCCATTTCGCGTAAATTTACCGCTTTCTGTGGCTTTGGTTTGGCTAACCAATCCATTAACGATGCCACCTATTTTCTATTGCTCTTATCTAGTTGGTGTACTCGCATTAGGCCAAGAAACCCAGCCTTTCCATTTCGAAGCAAGTTGGGAGTGGCTATCACAAAGCCTATCTACCATTGGGCCTGCATTTATCGTTGGCTCTTTGATTTGCGCGAGCATCGCCTCTGTTATTGGCTATTTTGGTATTGATTATTTGTGGCGCCGCTCAGTTAACAGAGCCTGGTCATCAAGGCGCTCTTAACAACAAAGCATAGACAATAAAAAAGCCCTTTCGGGCTTTTTTATTGTGAGATTAAGATGAAGCTCTAGTCAGAGTCAGCTTACGTCGCCTTAACCATATAAGCGGTAACGCGAACAAACTTAAAGCCGACCAACTACCAGACTTACGCTCATAAGTTTCGGCCTCAGGAGGTGCACACTCCTCAACTTGCCCATCTGGATTTGGCGTCAATAGTACCGGCAGCGTCACTGTCTCATACTCAATTTCACCGTTGCTGTCTTTGGTGACGTTACCTAGCCTATCTCTTCGCTCTACCGTCTTAGTGGCAATCGCATAGATGTGGTTAGATTCAGTAATTTTTATCGCCTCGGCTATCGTATACGGATAGTTTTCGCCATTACTATCTTTACAGGGTAATAGGTCGTTTATATTGGTGACTTTTTCGTCACCTATTTTATAAATGAAGCCTTCTCTACGGCGGTTGCTACTATTCTTCTCTATTTCCGCTTGCCCGATGATGTAGCCCGCGTCGTTGATATCAGTCGCTACAGTTTTTGAACCTTTGAAAAAGTAAGGTAACTGCACATATTTGCTCTCATTTAAATCGTAGTAAAATGCATACTGGTCAAGGATAGAGCCCCGCACATTCTCTGCCATGTAACCAACAGCAATATTATTGTTGTTGATATCTGTTGCTTTACCTAATTCATACCAATTTTCTAATGTCTTAAATGGTTTGAACTCACCACCGTCAAAGTAGCCTGCTACACCATACGGATAGAGATCATCGCCCTCACGATATGGAGAGTAACCTACTGCCACACCTGATTTATTAACAGCCAAAGCAGCACTAACAAAAGCATCATTTTCATCATCTTTGGGTGTTAAGCCTAAACCTAGGTCTGTGGTACTTAATACTGCAAAGTTCTCATCTAGCTTCCACTGAAATGCTCTTAGGTCATAAAATTGGCTAGACAATTGTCTCTGCCAAGCACATACCGCGATTGGCTCGTCTTTTCCATCACAACTGTCATCGTAGTTAGTTTGACGGTTCTTAGGAATGCCAATGCTACTTTGACCCACAACTAAATAACCACCGTCATCTAATTTTTTAATATCGGTCGCCATGCTGAAACCACCGTGCTCAGAAAACTCTGGCGCCAAGGTGATTTTTTCACCTTGTGTGGTGATCACAATACCTCTCGATGCCCAATCACGAACAAAGAATGTCTCAGCGTCAGACTCTCCCTCCGGCGTAAATGTTTCTTTAGAAAAAGGTGCAGAGCCCCATCCAACAATCACACCATCTTCACTAATTGCTGTTAGGTAGTTTGATACTGAGCGAGTTAAACCGTTGGTCGCTTGAGTTTCCACATCAAACAAAACTTGTTCTTGTGCAGACACAGCATCGATATGTAACGCTACACGGTCCTGAATTTTCTGATATTTTGCATTGTTGGTACGAGCGCTTAAGAAGTTCAACATGAAAGCGTTTGCATCTGCATTTGTTGCCGCAGCACCATTTTTAATATCGTCTAGTGTAAAAGAAATCTCTTCATCAATCGCTTCAAAGCTTTCTTTTGTATTGTCATAGGCATTTTTGAGATCAACGTCTTCAAAGTCAATATACGATATATCAATCGGTAGGTTAAAATTACTCGATGCCGCACCGATGATTTCACCTTTATTGTTCACATCTGAAATAAATGTGTACTTCGCTCCCTCATAGCGAGGAAGCTCAGATAATGTATATGTTGCTCCAAGGGCTTGACCACTTAGGCCAGCTAAAATGCTTGCAGCTAAAACTGTGTGCTTCATTTTTATCCTTACTACTGATTCTGTAATGCTTCTAATTCTTCCCAACGCTCAAACGCGGCCTCAAGCTTCGACTCAAGCTCCGCCAATTCGTTCAACGCACCTTGTGTAGTTTGTGAGTCTTGTTTAAAAAAGTCCGGCGCATTGACAACTTCTTGCTGTTTTTCCAATGCTTGTTCGAGTTCTTCTACTTTACTTGGCAACTGTTCCAATTCAAGTTTTAATTTGTAACTCAACTTAGTTGTTTTGTTACTGGCTTTTGTCTGCTTGACTTGTTTTTCAGCTTCTTGCTTATGCTGCTTTTCAAGCTCTTTGGCTTGCGCCTGACGGTGCTCAAGATACTGCTCGTAATCCGTATAGCCGCCCACAATATCAGTAATTTGTCCGCTGCCTTCAAAGGCCCACACTGAGTTACAGGTGTTATCAATAAATTCCCTATCATGGCTGACAATTAATATTGTGCCTTGATACTGATTGATAATATCTTCCAGCAGCTCCAATGTTTCGATATCTAAATCATTTGTTGGCTCATCTAAAACCAACACATTTGATGGCTTTAAAAATAACTTAGCTAACAATAAACGGTTCTTCTCGCCCCCTGATAGCGCCTTTACTGGTGTTCTAGCTCTGGCTGGCGGGAATAAAAAGTCCTGTAAATAGCCTAATACGTGACGACTGCGGCCACCCATCATGACCTCTTGCTTACCCTCTGCAACGTTATCTTGTACGGTCGCTTCTTCATCAAGTTTTTCGCGGTATTGATCAAAGTATGCCACTTCAAGATTAACGCCCTGCTTAATTTTTCCTTGGTCTGCAGCTAACTGACCAAACAGTAACTTAAGCAAAGTGGTTTTACCAACACCGTTAGGGCCGACCAAACCAACCCTGTCACCGCGCATCACCAACGTAGAAAAGTCCTTTGCAATAACTTTGTCTTTAAAGGCATGGTGAACATGCTGTGCTTCAAATACCAGTTTGCCTGAGCGTTCTGCAGTTTCGATGTTAAAGTCAGTTTTACCAACTTGTTCAACGCGTTGCTTGCGCTCGTTTCGTAATGCTTTAAGGGCTCTAACACGCCCTTCATTACGGGTTCTGCGAGCTTTGATTCCTTGTCTGATCCAAGCTTCTTCTTCGGCGAGCTTTTTATCAAATAAGGCATTTTGTGTTTCTTCGACTTTTAAATCGTGTGCCTTTTGCTCTAAGTACTTTGCATAATTTCCTGGGTAGGAAACTAACTTGCCACGATCTAGATCTAGAATGCGTGTGGCCACAGCGCGTATAAATGCCCTATCATGCGATATAAATACAATCCCGCCTTTGAACTCTTTTAAAAACTGTTCAAGCCAGATAACACTGTTCATGTCTAAGTGGTTAGTAGGCTCATCAAGTAGCAGTAAATCCGGCTCACTGACTAACGCTTTGGCCAGAGCGACTTTTCGTAACCACCCACCAGATAACTTTTCAAGACGCATGTTTGGTATCAATTCCAATTGACTCAAAACTAATTTAATACGGCTTTCAAAACGCCACGCATCGGCCGCTTCAATCTTGTTAGATAGCCTCTCTAACTTATTCAAAAGCGATGGAGATTGATCCGTTTGTAGTGCGTCACTTACGTGGTTAAACTCGATAAGAAGCTCAGCAATATCTGGTAGTCCATTCGCCACATAATCAAACACGGAGCCTTCAGCCCCTTTTGGTGGGTCTTGCTCTAAGCGCGACACCTTCAACTCACCGACGCGGTTAATTTCACCATCATCTAACAGCACTGCGCCGTCTAGTACCTTGAGTAAAGTTGATTTGCCCGCACCATTACGGCCAACAATACACACCCTTTCCCCGGCTTCGATGACGGCATCTGCATCATCTAGCAATGGGTGTGTGCCAAACGCTAATTGCGCTTTTGATATTCTGATTAAATCCATATTATTCTGCGAGTTGTTGAATTTGTTCAAGTTCGAACGGCCAATAAAGAGTCTGACCGTCACGTGTTCTTTTTATTACTGGGATTGAAGTTTGATAAGCTTCCATTAGCACAGTGTCATCAACGATATCAACGTGCTCAATATCACTTTCGTTTAAAATTTGTATTGCTAACTCATGGGCTTGTTCACATAAATGGCAGCCTTGCGTAAAATACAGAATATATTTAGCCATGAGTTATCAACCAACTGTTGTGTATTTGCTTATTTCTCTTAAAATCAGGTGATAGCGTCTGCTGTGAAATATTCTCCGCCTTTAAGCCCAACCCCATCAAGCCAACTTCATCCATTTTAAAACCACGTTTATTATTGGAAAAAATAAGGGTGCCTTTTGGACTTAAGATCTTTTTAACCCAAGTTAATAGCTGAATGTGATCTCTTTGCACATCAAATACTTCTTTCATTCTCTTAGAGTTTGAAAAGGTAGGAGGATCTAAAAATATTAGATCGTACTGGCCCTGAGCGTGCTCTAACCATTTTAAACAATCGGCCTGTTCAAAACGGTAACGCGGATTTTTTAAATTATTCAAGGCAAAGTTTTCTTCAGCCCACTTTAAATACGTTTTCGACATATCTACAGTCGTAACTGATTTTGCACCACCTAAAGCAGCGTGTACTGATGCAGAGCCTGTATAAGAAAACAAGTTTAAGAAGCGCTTGTCTTTGGCATGTTGCTGAATATAGCGACGCGCGAGGCGATGATCCAAAAACAATCCAGTATCTAGATAGTCAAACAAGTTAATCTTAAATTTGGCTCCAAACTCTTCAACCGTGTCATAGCGATGTTGCTTATCCATCGCTGTATATTGAGACTCACCTTTTTGCTTTTTACGTACCTTTACCGCTATATCTTCTGGTGCAATACTCAGTTGCTCTGCCGTTAGGGTAATCACGTCTTGTAGGCGCTTTTGTGCAACCGCATCGTCTATTTCTTTAGGTGCAGCATATTCGAAGATCACCGCAGAATTATTGTATACATCTACAGCGACATTGTATTCAGGAATGTCTGCATCATAAACGCGATACGCATTGATCTGCTCTTTTTTAAGCCAGCTCTTCAGTGCTTGTCTGTTCTTCTTTAAACGGTTAGCAAAGGCTTGAGAACCTTCGAAGTTGAGCCCTGTTTTTTGTTCATTTTGCGAGACTTGGCGTTCGTTCAATTCGTATAAATTTAACTCTACATCGATCGGACCATTTTTGAACTTGTAGCGCTTATCTCGTGACAGTTTAAGTAGTTTGAATAGACTGTCGTCAGTACCGAGTAAAGCCAAGCGCCAATCTTGGAAGTGCTTCTTAAAAGCAATTCCCATATTTCGGTATAAATTAACCAGTTCCGCCATCGAACCTAAACGTTCCCCGTATGGCAAGTTGCTCAATATCACACCCGGACGCTTTGCAACCTTATTTAAGGCATTGGCATCCTTTACAGAAAATTTAATATACTCACCAACACCGGCGCGTTGCGCATTTTGCTGTGCAATATTGATGACTTTATCATCTAGATCCGATCCGATGATCCAAAGCGTGTTGTCTACTTCAGAAGCTTTTACCTGCGCCTTAATCTCATCGAACTTAGCTTTTCTAAAGCTTGGTAAGCGCTTAAAAGCAAACTCTCTATTGATGTTAGGATAGATATTATTCGCCATACAAGCCGCTTCAATTAGCAATGTACCTGAGCCACAGCATGGATCAAATAATGGCCGAGACGCGTCGTCTAACCAACCGCTTCGTTTTACCAGCGCAGCGGCTAAATGTTCTCTAATCGGCGCTTTACCTTGGCGAGTACGATAACCTCTATCTGATAAGCGCGGACCTGAATAATCTATATACAGTGAACAACTTTGCCTGTTGAGTTTGGCAATAACACGAATGTTAGGCTCTGTTTTGTCGACATTTGGACGCTGTTCATATAAGTCATTAAAATAGTCTACGATACCATCTTTAATCACAAGACCCGAAAACTGCGTGTTTTTAAGTTCGTTATTGGTGCCATTAAATTCGATAGCAAAAGTCTGAGTGGGACCAAACCAATCTTGCCAAGCTTGAAATCGTGCAAACTTATACAACGCTGCTTTGTCTTTGATATCTTCACTTTCGTCGATCAATAACATCACGCGTGTGGCAAAACGCGTTGTTAAACAAAACTTTTGAGCTGCTAGATTATCAGCATTGAATCGAACTGAACCAACACTTTGCTTACCCAATTCAAGGCCTGCTTGTTGAATTTCTTCTGCTAAGAGATGTTCGATACCAATAGATGTGAGCGCGATAAATTGCAATGTACTAACCCTTTATATTCAATTACCCGCGAGTATAACATAGGTTAGAGATAGCTTGATCACGCCATTTGGGAAATTTTATTGCAACTTATCAATGGGTGGATGCGATTATTTAGAACTTTAATAGCTTGGAATTGTTCAAGCTCTAGGTTTTCATCTAAAGCAAACTGTGGACTCAAGCTGATGCACAAACAGGCCCCGTCTACTTGTTCAACAATGAAAAAGTCACCTTCTTGTTGAGGTGAGCGTAAACGCACAATGGCTTCGGTACAAGGCTGATCACCTGTATATGACTCAAAAAACCAACTCTTTGCCTGTACTGGCAATAAATAAAATTTGGCAGCTGTGGCGTTTAATGCAATTTGGCAGCATTGCGGTTCGGACCAAATATTAAAGCCACGTAAGTAAGTAAAAACGTTTTGGTAATATGCAGCTTCGTTGATACTTAGATGTGGGTCTGAATAGGCGTCTTGAGTTAACTGACGCAAGCGAAAAGGGGTGCAGAGAATTAACTCTTCACCTAAATCTACAAGCAAACGATTTCTCTGGCGACAACTAACCCATTGCCACTCTTTAGATGCTTGCAAAATTGACCTCCTGCCTACTATTTTCTTTTCTTGAATAGTACGCAGGAGTATAACGAAAAATTTCAAACTGTAAAAATATTTATAAGAACAATTTGTTTACGATCATTTGGTTATATAACGGATCCTTATAACCCGTTAATGATCCTTTTTACCAATGCAGGGCCTTCATAAATAAAGCCTGTATAGACTTGCAGAAGTGAGGCACCTGCGTCAAGTTTTTCCTTCGCCGACTCGGCTGAATCTATCCCGCCCACACCAATAATAGGTAGCTTTCCTTCAGTGATACGCTTTAGTTCACTCACTACAAATGTTGATTTTTCTCTCACGGGACGCCCTGATAAACCACCCGCTTCTTGAGCATGCTGCTGACCTTGCACAGCCTCACGCTCTAGCGTAGTGTTGGTTGCAATGACCCCGTCTATACGGTTTTTTACTAAAGATTCAGCAATTTGCGCCACTTGAACAGCATCGATATCAGGCGCAATTTTCACAAGCATGGGGACAGATTTACTATGCTTGGCAATGAGATCCATTTGCTCGTTCTTCAAGCTTTGTAGTAAATCGTCCAACGCATCACCATATTGTAAATCGCGAAGCCCTGGAGTGTTTGGCGAAGAAATATTTACGGTAATATAAGAAGCATGTTCAAATACTTTACGCATACAGTGGATATAGTCATCCTTGCCCTGCTCATTTGGCGTATCTTTATTTTTACCAATGTTGATCCCTAAGATCCCATCATATTTAGCCGCTTTTACATTAGCCACTAAATTATCAACACCTTTATTATTGAAACCCATGCGGTTAATTATGGCATGAGCTTGTGGCAATCTAAAAATTCGAGGTTTATCATTACCGGCTTGTGGTCGTGGGGTTACCGTACCAACTTCAATAAAGCCAAAGCCCATTTGCGAAAATGCATCTATACATTCAGCATTTTTATCTAAGCCAGCCGCAAGGCCAACTGGATTTTTAAATTCTAAACCAAGGAAGTTTACTGGTTTATCAGCAACAGATTGCGACCACGCCATACTAAGCGGTGTGTGTGCAAAACGGCGCAAATTATCTAATGCAAATTCGTGCGCCCACTCGGCATCACGGCTAAACATATAGCGACGCGCAATATCATAAAACATGAAAACTCCTTAAAGATCCTAAGTAACATACATCTGCAACAACAGGCAGATAAAAAAATACCCCAGCAAGGCCGGGGTATTTTAACGATTTAAAAATTATTTGGTAGTGTCACAGTTGTGGCTTAGTAACATCAGCTCACGTAGTGCCACCGAGAACTTAGCAAAGTCATGACTCTGTGAGGTCTTGAACTCCTGCAGCATTTGCTGCCAACGATGTAACAGTGCAGACTGGGATTCCATCCATTGTTCAATAAGTGCATTAACATCGTTTTGTTCGCCATCAAAGCTGTTCAACACAACCTCTGACAATGAACGCTGTTGCCAATCCAACTCCTCACGATATGATGCACGAGCAAGCGCTTGCCAGTGGTTAGATACAGGTTGTGCAGTAATTTGATCCAAGAACCAATGTAGGCCCATACTTGCACCAAGTTTAAAGTAGGTATGTGACACAACATCCACTTTGCGACCTGAATTATGTGCTACTTCTGCCAAATCCATCACTGAGAATAGGCTTGAAAGTGACACGATGCGCATTGCGATATCACTTGGTACGCCCTGCTCCTCAAGCTTCTTAGCATTATCAAGAATCGCAGCACTTTCGCTCTCAACCATGTAACTATGCAAGTTTTTGCTAACATCTTTGAACACTGGCGCAAAGAACTCGATAGTCTGTTCAATTGTCAGTGCTTTATTGCGATGGCGTAAGAACCAACGTGTCGCACGACGAACCGTGCGACGCAGCTGATACAACATTTCCGTTTGGACAGATGCTGGGATCTTGTTATCCAGTGCTGCAATCGCGCCCCAAGTGCTCTTCATTTCGAAGATTGCGCTGGCAATTGAGTAACATAATGCAATTTCACTATCAGTTGCACCTGTTTCTTCATTCATGCGAACCATGAAATTCAGACCCATATCGTTAACAATGTTGTTTGCTAACTTAGTGGCGATAATCTCTTTTCTTAGAGGGTGATTATCCATCGCTGCGTTAAACTTCTCACGCAGTGGTACTGGGAATGAATTCACCAATAATTGACGGTAGTACGGGTTTTCCGATACATCATCAACCACTAACGATTCTTTCAATACCATTTTCGAGTATGAAACAAGCACCGAAAGCTCAGGACGCGTAAGATCTTTACCTGCTGCCGCACGCTCTGCTAACTCTTCATCCGTAGGTAAGAACTCGATGGTACGGTCTAACTTGCCTTCTTTTTCTAGGGCATGAATAAAGCGAACTTTTTCTTTAAGTGTTGCAGGGCCCTTTGACTTAGTAATAGACAGAGTATGAGTTTGACGATAACAATCCGCCAATACCAGCTCTGACACTTCATCGGTCATTGAATAAAGTAATTCATTACGCTGCTTCTTGGTTAAGTCGCCCTCTGCAACCAAGCCATTTAGCAAGATCTTGATGTTAACTTCGTTATCTGAACAAGCCACACCACCCACGTTATCAATAAAGTCAGTATTGATACGGCCGCCTTTACTAGCAAACTCAATACGGCCAAGTTGTGTCGCACCTAAGTTACCACCTTCACCGAATATTTTCGCTCCCAATTCAGCGCCATTGATACGTAACGCGTCGTTTGCGCGGTCGCCAACATCAGCATTGGTCTCTTTAGAGTGTTTAATGTAAGTACCGATACCACCGTTCCAAAGTAAATCAGATGGCATCATCAATACCGCTTTAATAAGTTCATTCGGGGTCATGCTGGCTTTTTTAGTGCCAAGCATTTTCTTCATCTCTGGTGTTAAAGTGATCGACTTCGCCGCTCGAGAGAAAATACCACCGCCCTCTGAAATTAAAGACTTATCGTAGTCTTCCCAAGATGAACGTGGCAACGCGAATAAACGCTCGCGCTCTTTGTAAGAGCTTGCTGCATCTGGATTTGGGTCGATGAAAATATGTAAGTGGTTAAACGCAGCCTGTAAACGAATATGTTTTGACAACAGCATACCGTTACCAAATACGTCACCGGCCATATCGCCAATACCAACAGCAGTGAAATCAGTAGTTTGGCAATCAATATCCATTTCACGGAAATGGCGTTTTACAGACTCCCAAGCACCTTTTGCGGTGATACCCATTTTCTTATGGTCGTAACCAATAGAGCCACCTGAAGCAAATGCATCACCTAACCAGAAGTTATAATCTTCAGCAATACCGTTAGCAATATCAGAGAACGTTGCTGTCCCTTTGTCTGCTGCCACTACTAGATACGGGTCATCTTCGTCATGGCGAACAACATTTAACGGCGGCACGATATCGCCGTGAACAATATTATCTGTGATATCTAATAAACCGCGAATAAAGATCTTGTAACATTCCTGACCTTCTTTGAAGAACGCTTCACGGTCTGTAGGTAGTTGTTTACATACAAAACCACCCTTCGAGCCAACTGGCACGATAACGGTGTTTTTAACTTGCTGTGCTTTAACTAAACCCAGTACCTCGGTACGGAAATCTTCACGTCTGTCTGACCAACGTAAGCCACCACGTGCAACTTTACCACCACGTAGGTGAACACCTTCAACGCGCGGTGAATAAACAAAGATTTCAAAGGCAGGTAGCGGCAATGGCATATCTGGAATGCCACTTGATTTGATCTTAAATGATACGTATGACTTGTTGCTGCCTTCTTGCTCTTTTTGGAAGAAGTTGGTGCGCAGCGTTGCATTGATCATATCAACGTATAAACGAATGATTCGGTCATCATCTAGGTTTGCTACGTTTTCAAGCTCTGCGTAAATATCAGCAATCGTTTTATCGATTGTTTTTTGAGCTGCTGGCTTAGTTGGTGAAAACTTCTTAACGAATAAATCAACTATTTGAGCGGCGATGTGCGGATAATGGTCAAATGTACTTTCTATATAGCTTTGTGAGAAAGTCACACCTATCTGACGCATGTATTTAGCATATGCTCTTAGAATTGACGCTTCACGACCAGTTAAACCACCTAGTAGTACCAAGCGATTAAAGCCGTCGTTTTCAAGGCGGTTATGCCACACGTTAGTCAAGGCAGCACGAAAACGTGCAGATACTTTGTTAAAGTCTGAAATACCTTTGCTGTCTAACAGCATTGAGAAGTCCATGATCCAGTTAACTTGACCATCACTCGACTTAACCGCATAAGGCGTTTCACCAATTACGCGTAAGCCAAAGTTTTCAAGCATAGGCATAACATCAGATAAATGAATTGGTACATCTTTGTGGAACAAGCTCAGACGTACAATTTGTGAGTTTGCTTCTTCTTGAGGACGGTAGAACAACATGTCTAATTTGTTGTCCTCATCAAGCTGCTCTAGTTTTTCAATATCGACTACTGAAGCGCTTGGTAAAACTACATCTTTGTAGGCACCTGGGAATGCTGTTGAGTACTTTCTAAACAGCTCGTTACCACGCGCTTCGCCTGCGCTTTCAAGTAACGCATCATGCAATTTATCTTCCCACGTACGAGCGGCTTCAACTAAGTTATTTTCGATGTCTTTCACGTTATATTCAATATTGTTGTCAGCTACGCGCACTGTGTAATGCGTACGTGCAAGCGTAGACTCAGAGAAATAAGTAGTGAATTCAACTTTTTCTTTTGATTGGAACGCATTGGCCAACAATTGTTGAGTTTCACGTCTAAGTGCTGTGTTGTAACGCTCTCTTGGAACGTAAACCATACAAGAGAAGAAACGACCATAAGTGTCTTTGCGCACAAATAAACGACACATGTTTCGTTCTTGAACTTGCAGTACACCAGTAGCCACTTCTAAAAGCTCAGACTCACGAGCTTGTACAAGTTCGTCTCGTGGATAAGTTTCTAGAATATTAAGCACAGCTTTGTAGGCATGCGTTCCTTGTGCAAAATCACACATTTGCATGATTCGGTCGATTTTGGTTCTTAATACAGGCACGTCTGCCGCGCTGTTATTGTAGAAGCTTGATGAGAATAAACCGATAAAGCGGTCTTCACCTACCACATTGCCTTTATCATCAAAGCGCTTAATGCCAACATAGTCAACATACGCTGGGCGATGTACACGAGAGAGCGAGTTTGTTTTTGTAAGGATAAGCAAATTATTGCTACGTGCTTCTTTACGTGCAACTTCAGGAAGTTCTGACAATAGTCGACCGTGATCATCAGATGACTTTTTCATCAAACCTAGACTCGTATCAGCAACATGCTTGAGTTCATAGTCACCCTGAACTGGACACAAATCATATTGGCGATAACCCATAAATGTAAAGTTATCTTGTGTCAGCCATTCTAAGAATTCTAGTGTTTCGGTTACTTCACTTTCTTCACATTGGAAATGACGCGTTGGAAGTTCTTTTATCACTGACTTTAACTTGTCACGAATAGGCAACCAGTCTTCAACCGCTAACGACACGTCTTGTAGAACAGATTCAAGCTCTTTGGTAAAAGACTCAATATCTTTTTTATCTGTTTGACGGTCTATTTCAATAAAGAACACAGTTTTTGTCGAACTCGACTCCTGTTCAGCCTTTAGGTTAGAAATAGCAGTGATTTTTCCGGCATCATCACGTTGGATCTTCAATGGGCAATGTAACAATAAGTGTGAAACGATATTTTCACGATTCATTGCCATGCGTACGGAGTCAACCAAGAAAGGCATATCTTTGGCAATAATCTCTACGATTGTGTGAGATGACTGCCAGCCATCTTTTGCAACCTCAGGGTTGAATACACGGATAACCGCATCATCTGAGTTGTTCTTCTCGAGAGAGTTCCAAAGACTAAGTGCAGCACCATACAGGTCACTATCGTTACGTTTAGCCAAGTCCTCTTTAGACATATTGCTGTACAAGGCTTTGGCAAATGTTTCAACGAGTGACACGTTCTCTGCATGAACTTTCTTGTGGATCAACTTACATACGTTATCTAGGATAACTGATGCTGGACCTTCATTTTGTGTCATATGTGTTCCTTAATCTATACCACCTTTGAACGGTAGATTATTTGTACAGCTGTTTATTAGCGTGGAGTCAGTTGAATTTTAACCTTTCTGACGCTAATAAACAGCCTTTTCGATGAAAACATTTTAAGCTTTTCAGCTATTTGCTCATCTATTCACAAAATATAGATATAAATGACCATTCATGGTGATTTAGGAGCACATTTATTCACGATTTTTTTTCTGGTCGGTCCAGAGTAAAGTGCCAATCGCGGGTAATAACAGTACTGCGCCGAGCATATTTACCAAAAACATGAACGTTAGCAGGATACCCATGTCAACTTGGAACTTAAGCGCGGAGAAGATCCAGGTACTCACACCTATGGCCAAAGTGATACCGGTGAACAAAACTGCGCTACCGCGTTCCGCTAATGCGTTACGATAAGCAATCGCCAGTGGTATACCTTGCTTCAACTGCCCCATCATTGATGACAAAATATAAATGCCGTAGTCAACACCAATACCCACACCAAGCGCTATCACAGGTAATGTAGATACCGTCAGGCCTATTTCCAATTTAACCATCAATGCCTGCGCCAACGTTGACACGATGTACAATGGCAAGACGACGGCAATCGTGGCTTTTACACTTCTAAAGCTTAACAAGCATAAAATAATGACTGCACCGTACACATAAATCATCATAGGCAATTGCGCCGCAGAGACAGATTCATTGGTTGCAGCCATCACGCCAATTGGCCCTGATGCCAGTTTGAATTTTACATTGTCTGTGTTTTCTTCTGTTGCAAATAACTTAATGTTAGAGATTACATGATCTATCGTTTCGGCTTTGTGATCATCCATAAAGATGATAATCGGCATGACAGAGCAGTCACCATTGAGTAATCCTGTGCTGGTCTCAACACGCGACGTTGCTTGCACCAAAGAGGCACTATTTCTAGGTAACATTTGCCACTTTTGGTTACCTTCGTTGTAACCCGCATTGACAGCTTGAGCTACTGAACTTAGCGATACTGCCGATTGCACGCCTGACAAGTTTTCCACGCGCCACTGAAAACGACTGATGCGCTCCATCGTGTCATGCTCGGTACATGCCGCTGGGTAGGCCTCGACAATCACTTTTAATATATCTGACGAAATTGCGTAACGATCCGAGATCAAAAAGGTATCTTGGTTATAGCGCGCATCCTGATGTAACGCTGGCGCTCCAGCATGTAAATCACCTATACGCATATTTTGAGAATACCAATAACCAACCGCAAACAGCACAGCAGAGACCAGTAATATCACACGTGCCCACTTTTTGTCTGTAGTACACACCAGCGCTTCTCGTAACTTCGTAAATACCGCGTGAGAAGTAGAGTTGCCATCATCTAAGCGCTTGATTTTGCTGGAGCTCACGTAAGAGGCTAAAATTGGTAATAGCAATAAGTTAGTGAAGATAATCACCGCTACACCTAAACTGGCAGTAATTGCAAGCTCTCTGATAATGCCAATATCTATGGCGAGCAGCGTTAAAAAGCCAACTGTGTCAGACAACAAAGCGATACCACCTGGGATCAACAGCGCTTTGAAACTTGCTTCAGCCGCAACTTTGCTTGAAACGCCCTCTGCGACTTTCTTACCAATGGAGTTGATCATCTGCACGCCATGGCTCACACCAATCGCAAACACCAAAAATGGCACCAAAATCGACATTGGATCGAGCCCAAAGCCAAGACTAGCAAGTAAACCCATCTGCCAGACAACTGCAATAATAGAACAAACTATTGGCAATAATGTCAGCTTGAAGCTCTTACAAAATAGCCAAACCATCACAAATGTGAACGCTATCGCTAGTGCAAAAAACAGCACTACACCTTTGGCACCATCTGCGATATCGCCTGCCATTTTTGCAAAGCCGATGATATGAATACTGACTTTATCAGTGCTAAGCGGTTCGCGGATCTGCGACTCTAACTTTTTTGCAAACGCCAATGTGTCGAGCTTTTCTTGAGTTTGAGGGTCTATTTCCATAAGCTGCGCACTGACCATAGCACAGCTATAGTCGCTGGCTATCATGCGCCCTACTACATTGGCTTTCTCGATATTTTGTTTTACAACTGCAAGGCCTTGCTCTGTTGCTGAAAAATTAGCAGGAATGATTGGGCCACCAGCAAATCCATCCTCAACCACTTCGACAAACCTAGCGCTGGGTGAGAAAATCGAGTTAACCAACGGGCGATTAACACCGGGAATAAAATACAATTGATCATGCACAGCTTTCAATTGTGTGAAAAAGTCTGGGTTGAAAATATCTCCATCTTTGTCACAGACAGAGATTAAAATGCTATTAGCGCCACCAAATTGCTTTTCATGTTTTAGATACAACTGCATATATTCATGCTGCAGTGGAATATTTTTATTAAAAGACGCATCTAGCTGGATCTGAGTCGCTTTATACCCTAACAGTCCCGTCAGAATAGTAAACAGAAAAACAACGGCCAGACGATGACGGAACACTACATATTCCAATTTATTTAAAACGGCTTTCATTACTTCTTAGCCTCCCAAATTTTTAGCCCTTTCTCGGTGGCTAAAACTAACTTATTCTTAAATGTAACGGCTGATAGAATGGCATGTCCGCTGCTTAACTGTGATCGTTTGACCTGCCCGTTGTCATAGCTAAACAAGAAACCGCTATTAGCAAGTAGATACAAGCTACCATTGAAGTTTACGATTGAATTAATTGTGGCTTTGACTGGCACGTCTATTTGACTAAATTCTAATTCTTCACTGTTGGCAATGAAAGCATTACCCCGTAAGCCAGCCACGACGACTTGCTCATTACCATACGGAGCCACTGAGAAAAATGATCCAGGGTAAAATTCATCTAATCTTTGCCAGCTTTTGCCCATATCTTCGCTATATGCCACCAACCCCATTTCACCAGCTAGATATAGATGTCCTTCATGAATTAGTAAACGGTTAAAATGCGGTAGGATAAACTTAGTTTCTTCTTCGTAAGCTTGAAGGTCATCCTCTTTAAGGCCTTGTAAATACTCTTTATCATCAGGGTGAACAAAATCATCGATGAAACGCTTTTTCCAGCTCTGGCCACCATCGTTGGTTTGATAAAACATGCCATACGCACCAATTGCAAACCCCGTGTTTGCATCAACAAACTCTATATCTAAACAAGGTTTTTGTTGCTGTGGTAAATATTGTTGGATTTGCCAAGTTTGGCCATGATCACTGCTAAACAAAATACTGCTATCGTGGCCACATGCCCAAGATTTATCACTTCCTAACGATGTAACAGCTGTTAGCAGTGATTGCACAGGTACTTTGGCCTGCTGCCAAGTTTCGCCATCAGTACTGGTTACCACAGTACCGTGCTTACCTACAGCGATTAATGTGCCCTCGCTGTTCACAATATCAGTGAACAATGTTCTTTGTGGGTGTTGAACTTGTAGCGCTGGCTGAGGGGTGATTTGTGCACTGGCAACGCCACCAAACAGTATTAGCGCACTCGCTATCGTTGTTTTTAACATGCTGAAACTACTCAAATAAAGGTGACTGGTGACGAGAACTCGTCGAAAATACAGAATTGCTAGCGATCCAAAGACCGCTAGCAATAGTTGGCTGAGAACCAGATTAGCGTTTACCCTCACGGCGCAGCGCACTTTGTGTAAACTCGTTATCTTGGAATGACTGACTGAAATCGTACATCTGTTCTTCATTATCCAAACCAATCGCTAAATAGCGACGTGAATTTAGATCGTAATATACGTCTAATGTACTCCAGTGCGTAGGCACTTCGTAATAGTTAAGTCCATGCGCCATCGCAACACGATACATTTGATCGCGATTGTCATATAGGTCCGCAATGTGAATTTGCCAGCTATCTTCATCAATGTAGAAAACACGTTTTTTATAAATATGACGCGTTCCTTCTTTGAGGTTAGCTTCAACAACCCATACACGGTGTTTTTCGTACCTAACATGTTCAGGGTTAATATGGCCTGGCTTTAAAATGTCATCATACTTTAGCTTATCACTGTGCAGCTTATAGCTATTGTATGGAATATATAGCTCTTTCTTGCCTTTTAAAGTCCAGTCATAACGGTTTGGCGAACCGTTAAACATATCGAAATCATCGGTAGTACGTAAGCTGTCTGATGCTGTTCCTGGTGCATCATATGCTACGTTTGGTGCTCGACGAACTCGGCGCTGTCCAGTGTTGTAAGTCCAGGCTTGGCGTGGAGTCAGGATTTGGTCCATCGTCTCATGAACAAGCAATGCAGTACCCGCCAATCGTGCAGGTTCTGTTACTTTTTGCTTGAACTTAAACAGTACGTTCGACTCTTTGAGCTCTTCAGGTGTCGCGTCCGTCGCTGAGTACTTAACCAATAACTTCTCATCAAAGCCGATCAAGTTATATGCACCAGATTCAGTTGGCATTGCTTGGCCACCAAAGCGCGCGATAGAAAGGCCACGATAGCGTAACAAGTGGTTCCAGATAGCTTCTAAACCGTCTTTTGGAACCGGAAACGGAATACCAATTGCGGTATTTTTGATTCCATTACCACCTTCGATAAGCTCCGCTGTAGAAGCATATTTCTTAGTTGCGTCATAAACAAACTGTGGGTATGAGGCACTACGGCGAGTTGGGTAGATGTTCATCTTGAACGTATCTGGATACGTTTCAAACATCGCTATTTGCCCTGGGCTTAAAAATTCTTTGTATTTATCTACATTTGACTTATCAATTGTGAAAAGAATTTTATCATCCGCGAACGGATCTGGGTGGTGCATACCTGGTTTGTAGTTCGCTGGCGGCTTTGTAATACCACCGTCCCATGCAGGGATAGAACCATCTTTATTACCTGCTTTTTCAGCACCAATTGGCGTTAAATCAACGCCTAAACGTGCTACTTGTTCAGCCGACATTTTCGCCATCGCGCCTGTTGTCGATAGCATTGTTATCATTGTTGCGGCAATGAGTGTAGGTTTTCTAAACATACTGAAAGCCCTTAAATTGAATACTTGATGTTAAAAGAGACAAAATCACGATCTGCGAATGTATTAGTGGCACCACCACCCCAGAACGTGTTGTAGCCTACGTCAAACGACCACGCATTTTGATAGTTGAAATTCAAAGTCACACCTAACGATTTACGATCCTCGATAAATAGGAACATAGGATCAGGTGTAATACCGTTTACATCGTGCGAGAAAACAACTCTCGGTGAGAAGTTAACACCCGAAAACAAGTTGTTGTACTCCGCTTTAGCGATTAGTCGATAGCCCCACGCTGATGAAGTTGGGAATGGATTGACCTCAGGCCCGTTTGATACAGCTTGGTGCAATAAATCATAATCCTTGCCGGAAATACCTTCTATCGTGCCGCTTCGACCCGTACCTGAGACGTTTAAGCGGAGCTGATCATAAGTAGGCATCTCTTTGATAGTTACAGCACCCACTTCACCAACAACTGCCCAGCTATCTGCACCAAGTGATGGACCAAATAGATGAGTCGCTGTAAATTGGCCCTGTAAGGTATCTCTTAAAATATACCCTTGCGCCACTTCACCTGCGCCTACATACGCAACTGTATCGCCTTCACTCAATTGAGATAAGCCAGCGAAATCGTCACGGCGTCCCGCTGCAGCTAACTGTTCAACCATACCGGCGTATAGCAACTCTACGTCATCGATTTGAAGAGGTTCATCTTTACGAAATGCAAATTCGCCAGAAAATGCCGTTTCGCCTATCGCGGTATTGAAGCTTAAACCATAAAGTTTGATGTCTTCTGGATAAACAATTTGTGCTTGCGTGAAGGCATTCAGATTGGTGATGTTATCTTCAGTAATTGTATTAGATGCGATATAAGCCAAATCTTGAGCAACACCTGCATTGGTAAAATCTGAGGCCTTACCAGAGATGAGTGGTCTGCGGCTATGATAATTGATGTAATACAATGCGAATTCAGTGTCGTTTAGCTCCGGAGAGTAAATACCTAAGCGCAAGCCATACTGTCCGCCATCTTCTGGCTCAGTTATACCCGCTTCACCTTTCCCCTTGAGGGCCACTTTTGTAGGATACGCCAAATACATCTGTGCTAGTAGCTTTTGTGCTGATTGACTCGTTGTCACACCTTCTTGAGTCACATCTAGACCCTGTGCAGTCAGTGCGCCTAACCAAGTTGTTTGTAAGGCGTTAAGAGAGTCTGTTAAATGCTGCAAGTCTATATCAGGGTTAGACGTAAAACCTAACTGAACGTTTTGAGAAAATCCGTTCGCAGATGCGAAATCGTTGGTAGAAAAATAGCTTCCCGTCGCAGGCAGCCGTGTTTCATGCCAATCGTACTGGTAAAAACCTTCCAACGTAATATTTTCTGTGATGCCCAATGAGGCCCAAAGCATACCCACAGGGATAAATGCTTCTTTAACTTCTGAACCTGGCGCTTTTAAGCGATCAATATCCACTGGGTTTACGTTGATACCATGACTAATTAAGGTACTTTCACCCCAGTTTACTACCTGCTGACCTAAACGAACAGATAAAGGGTTCTTACCATCATTTAGATCAAAGTCAGCCCATACAAACGCGTCTAGTAAACGGAAGTCTGAACAAACTTGCTCTTTTGTTTCATCAAAAGCGCATGGGTCAACTTTTGCACCTGACACAGGGTTGCTGTACGCAAAATCGCCGTCTTCCATCGCAAAGTCATAGAAATACATGAAGCGCGAGAAGAAACCATAGTTATCTTTACTAATCGCTAAGTCGTGTGTTCCTTTAACAAGTTGCGAAAAGGTCTCGCCTGAATCAAAATTTAAATTACCTGCGTCACCATTATTTGAATAAGCACCAGGGTTAGCCCAAACTTCACTTGAGCTATAGATGGTGTTCCCAGTCAAAGCGTTATAGCCAGACCAATCAAATCGAGGGTGATTGCTCTTACCTATGTATTGAAAATCTCTATCTTCTACACGAATACTCTGTCCGTAAGAAAATGTTGAATCAAACGTGATGTCAAAATCACCGACTTGAAAGCTTGCAGCAAGTAAAGGTGCACTGCTCATAGACAAAGCAGCTGCACTAAGACCGAGCATGATTTTGTTTTTCACAAAAAGCGATCTTTTTATCATTATTTCTCCCCCTTCTGGCGGGTATTTTTTAATCAAGTTGTTGTTTTTTGTTGTCGTAACGATAGAAGCGAATTATAAAAATTACAAATGGAACGCGTTCAATCGGTGCTTATTTAGCGTTTAGGGCGCTATTTTACTCTTGGTAAGACGTCCTACCAGATAATTTATAACACGTAATTTAAGTTTATAACAAACCCATTTAACAAAAATACAATATGACAGTGTTAAATTTTCGGATTAAGCAATTTTTTCAAGTGAAACAAAGCCATTTTGGCCATCTAGACATAATCTAAACCGTCCTCTAATACCTAACGATGAAACAAACTTACGAATATGGACCGCAGGAAAGCGGATTGTTTTTCCGCCATCCTCGACTACTTGAAGATATTTATAATGCCCTTTGTAATATTCCATACATTCGTCATATGTCAGATACATTGAAAAAAAATACTCTTGCATTTTTAAGTTTAGCTCAACGCTTTCTCTACTTTTTCATATAAGTCATCACTTAAATCACTCATGGCAGCAAGACGTTGCAATTGAGATTTCATTAGTTGCTGACGTTTCGCATCAAATCGCTTCCATGACATAAATGGCGTTATCATACGTGATGCATTTTGCGGATTAATCGCATTGAGCTCTACTAACAGATCTCCCAATAGTTCGTAGCCCTTACCATCTACCCGGTGAAACTGTTCAGGGTTGTTTCTTGCGAAACTACCAACTAAGGCCCTCACCCTATTAGGGTTTCCTTTGTCAAAACATGGATGTGAGTATAAATCATAAATATGCTTAATCGCATCATCACCTTTTTGAGTCGCTTGCAACGCAAACCACTTGTCCATGACTAACAAATCATGACGCCAACACGAGTCAAACTCATTCATTGCAGCGGAAGAAGATGCCAACTGTGCACTAAGTGAAGCCTTCAAAGCTCCCAATATCAATGTCATATTGTCTGACGTTCTTTGCGATTCAAGCCATTCATGTACTTGTTCATCCGCACATTTTGCCAGATAGTACAGACAAGTGTTTTTCAAGGCGCGAGCTGATACAGCTTCGTGATCCAGTTCGCCATTTTCTACACATGCTGTGAATGTATCTTTTAACGTACTACGAAGGCCGCTGGCGATAGCCAGTTCAAATTCAGCGATACTCTCATTTAACGCTTCGACTGGCACTTGCTCAAATGCTGTTGCTAAAGTATCAAAGCTAGGTACTCTGATCAGCTCTGCCAAAAGTGCTAAGTCGCCCTTACGCTCACTTAATAGCTTATCGAACGTTTCAATTAATGCGTGAGAAAGCCTGATCGGCTGACCTTGTTCAAATTGTGTAACAGCTTCCCTCATTTGCAATGTAAACGCTTGTTGTGCTGCCTCCCACCTAGCATAATCACTGCTTGCGTGTGCAATAATGTGAATGAGCTCTCCAAGTTGGTAATCATAATTGACAATAACGGGTGCAGAGAAGTCTTCAAGCAATACAGCCACTGGGCATTCCTTGATTTGCTCAAAAGTGATCGTTTGTTCCTTTTCAGTTAAATTAATAACCTTCGAGATGCGCTCACCATTGACAATAAGTGGCAATGCTTGCCCTTCTTTGTCCAACAGCTCAATCGCAAAAGGAATATGCAATGGGCTTTGTATCGGATCATGTTTGGCATTTTGCTGAGTGATAGTACACACATATTGGCTAAGTTCTGCGTCAAATGATGTGACAACTTTCAAGCTAGGCGTGCCAACTTGTTCGTACCACAGTTTAAACTGAGTTAAGTCAATTTTGCTGGCATCCTGCATCGCTGCTACAAAGTCATCGCAAGTAACCGCCTGACCGTCATGGCGCTCAAAATAAAGCTGCATACCTTTTTGGAAATTTTGCTCACCTAACAAGGTATGCATCATGCGGATAACTTCCGCACCTTTGTTATACACCGTAACTGTATAAAAGTTATTCATTTCAATAACTTTATTGGGTCTTATTGGGTGCGCCATGGGACCTGCATCTTCTGCAAATTGGTGCATTCTCATTGCCATTACCGCATCGATTCGGTTCAGACCTCGAGATCCAAGATCGCTGCTGAATTCTTGGTCTCTGAATACGGTTAGCCCCTCTTTTAATGAAAGCTGGAACCAATCTCGACAAGTGACACGATTACCTGTCCAGTTATGAAAGTACTCATGGCCAACGATAGACTCTATGGTGTGATAATCTCTGTCAGTGGCCGTTTGCTGATTTGCAAGCACACACGCACTGTTGAATACATTTAACCCCTTATTTTCCATCGCTCCCATATTGAAGAAGTCAACTGCGACTATCATATAGATATCAAGATCATACTCTAGGTTAAACCGCTCCTCATCCCACTTCATAGCATTCTTTAGCGATGCCATTGCATGAGGTGCCTTTGCTAGGTTGCCCTTATCCACAAACAGCACCAACTCAACTTTACGGCCTGAGCGGGTAATGAATTCATCCTTCAACTCGTCAAAGTCACCAGCTACAAGCGCAAATAAGTAACTAGGTTTTTTGAATGGGTCATGCCAAGTTGTGTAATGACGTCCCCCTTCCAGCGTGCCCTGCGCAACCTTATTGCCATTAGACAATAGTGATGGCATCGACTGTTCACCGATTACGGTCACTGTATATACGGTCAATACATCCGGACGGTCTAGAAAATAGGTGATTTTGCGAAACCCTTCTGCCTCACATTGCGTACAATACGCCCCACCTGATAAATAAAGCCCTTCTAAAGCGGTATTTGTCTGAGGTGAGATTTCTGTCACTATTTCTAACTCAAACTCATTTGGCAAACTATTCAGTGTGAGCGTAGTGCTCGTAGAATGATAGTCATCAAATGCTTTGTCATTAACTTTAAGAGAAACAAGTTTAAGATCAACACCATCTAGTGTAAGGCTGTCGTGTGCTTCTAGCGCGAGATATTTCGCTCTCGCCGTTACTATAGTTTGTGTTGGGTGTAGGTCAAAAGTAAGCTCTAATTGTTCGACCTGATGGCTAGGTGCTTTGTAGTCTTTTAGAAACTTAGCTTGAGGTTTGGTTTGCATAATATGTCCTCAAAAAAAAGCCCCGAGCTAACGGGGCGGCATGATTAAGCGCTCTGCTCTGTTTGTTTTGGCTTTATGCGTAATATTTTAATACCAAGGTACGCATAAATGACCGCCAGCAAAGGATTTATTAAATTAAAGAATGCATATATTGCATAGTCAAATGGATTGATCAATAAAACACTTTGCATATATGCACCACAGGTATTCCATGGGATCAGCGGGCTTGTGATGGTGCCGCCATCTTCTAAAGTGCGTGATAAGTTAACTGGTTTCAAACCGCGTTTTTCATATTCTTCTTTAAACATACGGCCAGGAACAACAATCGCAATGTACTGATCAGCTGCGATGACGTTTGTGCCGATACACGTTGCAACTGTTGAAGCAATCAATGACCCCGTGCTTTTGGCAACTTTTAAAATACTACGTACAAAAATCTCCAGTAGGCCTGTTTTCTCCATAATGGCACCAAACATTAATGCAGTCATAACCAACCAGGTCGTAGTTAACATGCTAGACATACCACCACCACTGAGTAGGTCGTCCATTTTGGTGTCACCTGTCGAGACAGTAAAGCCTTGATAAAATGTTGCCCAAACGAGCTTGAAGTAGCCAACCAACTCGCCTTGCGATGCATCAATTTGGCTTAGAATAAGATCTCCTTGAAATAGCATCGCCCATACCGCACCAACGACTGCCCCGATTGAAATCGCTGGAAATGCAGGCATTTTTTTAAAAGCCAGCCCAAGTAGTACCAATAGAGGAACTAACATTACTGGGTTAATATTAAAGTTGCCTTGTAAAATATCAACTATCTCTTCAATTCGACCTATATCGCTATTTACATCTGCACTGAAGCCCATAAAAGTAAATATGATCAACGCGATAACAAAGCTAGGTACTGTGGTCCAAAGCATGTGTTGGATATGTTCGAATAGATCACTGCCAGCGACCGCTGGGGCAAGGTTAGTTGTTTCAGAGAGTGGACTTAATTTATCACCAAAATACGCACCAGAAATAACAGCCCCAGCTGTTACGACCTGATCAAGTCCTAGACCCGTTGCAACTCCGAGCAATGCTACACCAATGGTTGCAGCTGTGGTCCAAGAACTACCAATGCTCATTGCTACAATGCCACAGATAAGGCAACTAGCGGCATAAAACCAACTCGGGTTGATGATTTGTAAGCCATAGTAGATAAGCGTTGGTACAGTTCCTGATAACAGCCATGTGCCAATCAAGGCCCCTACCATAAGTAAGATCAAAATTGCCCCCAATGATAGCGTGATCCCTTTTATCATCGCCTCTTCTAGGGTTTTCCATGTATAACCATTTTTCAAGCCGATTAAAGCCGCAGTAAAAGTTGCGAATAGTAGCGCTATCTGGTTAGGTCCAGATGAAGAATTGTCACCATACAGATAAACAGCGGCACCAAGTAAACAGACTAAAACTGAGATGGGTAAAAACGCGTCAAAAAATGAGGGTTGTTTAGGTTGCTTCAAACTGAACTCTCCTATGCATGAGACTCATGCTTATTATTATTTTACGCACAACCTTAGGTCGTGATAATTACTATTAGTTGTTATTCATATATTAACTGGCGTGAATCATAGCAAATTCATCAGCGAAGTCGTAACAAAAAAGGCGCCTAAGCGCCTTTTAACTTCATGTTGGACAATACTTATACATCATTCTTAGCTAAACGGCCAAAGGAAATCAGGTCTTGAGTTATCAATGCTGCTTCCTCTAAATAGGGGTCGAGCTCCGAGATCACCTCTGGTAAGTCATCCAGTTTTTCAACCTGCTCTAAACCCAGCCTTTTCAATCGTTCATTGTTACGGACCAAAGAACGTTGCTCTGCCTCATCTCTCTCTTTTAAACGTTCAGCCTCGACCAAAGAAATCTTCTTTTCTTCTTTTTGCTCGTTATAGCGAGCTATATCATCATAAACATATTTAAACTCAGGCTCACTTTTTACCCGTGCAACGTGTTTAGACTGAATGTACTCAACTACAGGCTGTAAGTTATCCAATGTATTATATCGTGCCTGTTTGATACTGTCCCAAGGTAAAGCATTGTCCTCTTGGCTTTCTCCCCACTCCTCAGGGTCAATCGCTGAAGGTAACAGAATGTCCGGCACTACGCCTTTGTTTTGTGTGCTTCCACCATTTATTCGATAAAACTTAGCAATGGTGTAAGTTACACTGCCTAGCGCATTACTGAACAAATCATAATTTTTAGCTAACCCACGATGTTGCTGAACAGTTCCTTTGCCAAAAGTCTGTTCACCGATTACTACACCTCGTCCATAGTCTTGAATAGCCGCAGCAAAAATCTCTGACGCTGAGGCACTGTATCTATCTACCAATACAGTCATAGGACCATCGTAAAATGTAATGCCATCTCGGTCTTTTTGTTCCTCAACTCGGTTGTAAGCCGTGTGTATTTGAACAACTGGCCCCTGATCAATAAATAAACCTGTTAACTGAGTTGCTTCATACAATGAACCACCACCATTTTGGCGTAAATCAATGACAATGCCATCTACGTTTTGCTCTTTTAGTTTAGTGAGCTCTACTTTCACATCTTTAGATAGGTTATTGTAAAAGCTTGGAATTTCAATCACACCTATTTTACTGGTCAAGTCTGAGTATTTAGCCTCAAATATCTCTGATTTAGCTGCTCTATCTTCTAGACGAATCTTGTCACGAACTATTTCAACAACTTTGGGTGTGCCATGCGTGTCTGAACCTTTAAGGTATTGCAGTCTAACTTTTGTCCCTTTTGGTCCTTTGATAAGGTCAACCACATCATCAAGGCGCCAACCAATCACATCGACGAACTCTTCTTGGTCTTGGGCTACACCGACAATACGGTCATCCGGTTTGATTTTTTCAGATTTATCCGCTGGGCCGCCAGGAACTAAGGAGCGAATAACTGTGTAGTCTTCGTCATAACCAAGTACCGCTCCTATTCCTTCAAGTTCCAGATCCATATCCATCTTGAACTGTTCTGCACGACGTGGAGATAGATAAGATGTGTGAGCTTCAACGCTACGCGCGAAGGAATTCATAACCACTTGAAACACATCTTCGCTGTTGGTTTGTACTAATCGTTTCAAGGTATTGTTGTAACGCTTAGTGAGAATTTCTTTAATTTCTTTCCACTCTTTACCCGTCAGTTTTAAGCGTAGCGCATCAGATTTAACGCGTTGACGCCAATACTCGTCGAGTTCTGCTTTAGACTTAGCGAACTCAATATCTTCCCGGTCATAGAAAAATGCATCGGGTTTATCAAACTTCATTTCGCTATCGAGTAAAGAAATGGCAAACTGAAAGCGTTCAAAGCGACGCTTCATGCTCAGGTTAAATAACTCATAAGCAAAATCTAACTTGCCGCCTTTTATTGCGTCATCGAATTGCTTAGCGTATTTTTTAAACTGTTCAATGTCGCTTTGCAGGAATACTGATCGGTTATAATCTAGCGAATCTATATAACGGTCAAATATCTCTTCCGACAAAGCGTCATCAAAACTAAATCGCTTATAATGCTGTCGAGTAAAATAGTTGGTCACCCTTTTGCTTGCCGTTGTATGCTGAACTTCAGGTGCAAGCACCGGAATATCCTTCTCAGTGACGGTATTTGACGCTGCAAATGTAGCTCCAGATAATAACGCGGCGATAACAGAAATGAGAGTCAACTTTTTACTCATACGCACAACTCCTTAAACGATGTATAGGCTATCTGCTTTAGTTTTAACTTGCATGCCTGTTACTAATTCAACATGAACTTCATCTTTGTTCACTTCAGTAATAGTTGCATTAACAAGTGCTTGGCCTAACTTAACTTTTACTTTGTTATTAACCTTGACCTCATTAGCTGGCAATGGTTCAACTTTTCCTGAACTACGTTTTGCTTGTTGCGGTGCTGGCTTCTTGTTAACTCTAGCGTTTTTGTCACCCGAGCGAGGATGCGCTGGACCTTTCTTTTTGTAAGATTTTGTTTCACCATCCTGACGAGGACGTTGTGGTTTCTTGCGTTTAGCCATTTTAGCACGGCTTTCTTCAAGCGCTTTTTGAGCATGTTCAATATGCTCCTGCTCTACTTTTTCAGCATCGTTTCCATCAAGGTCGATACGAAATTCGTATTTGGTCACGGCTTCGAGATAACGCCAGTTCGAAGTATATTTACGCAGTGCTTGGCGTACCTGAGTTTTGCTCACTTTGTCTGAGCCCTCAATGCGCTCAGCGATATCTTTAAAGATACCAACCTTAAGTGGCTTTATGCCGTCTTTTTGTTTAAAACACTGAGGGAATTCTGAATATAGAAAATCCAGTACCTCATTAATATCTTTTAGCTTGTTTGTGGTTTCCATTTTTGAACCTATTTATGACATCTGTTCATCTAACGATGATTGGATATAGTGTGTTACCCAGTCTGTTAACTCTTCAAACTCAGCTTCTAATAAAGCCAAATCACCACGAAGATGTTCCCATATACCGTTTATCAAATTATCGATGATTTCACATTCGAGATCATCTGGTATTTGTTGCCAAGCAAAATGAATGAGCTCATTCAATGTCTCAGCAACATGTTCCTCTTCACCTTCCCAGTCTCCCACGTCGGCGTTAGAAAATAAGTAATCTTGTACGTTCAGTAGATCTTTCACGATAGCGTCAACTCAAAGCAACGAACCAAAGCTTGTAATCCATCCCTATCCGCTTCATCAAAACGCGCTAAGCTCGGGCTATCAATATCCAAAACGGCGAACACTTCACCGTTTTTGAATACTGGGATGACAATTTCCGAATTTGACGCTGCATCACATGCTATATGGCCATCGAACGCGTGCACATCCTCAACCAGTTGAGTCTCTTTGGCATGGGCTGCAGTGCCGCAGACGCCTTTACCTACAGGAATGCGGATACACGCTGGGTTCCCCTGAAAAGGGCCTAAAACCAACTCATCAGGACTATCAACGAGATAAAATCCAGCCCAGTTAATGTCTTCTAATGAAGTAAATAACAAGGCACTAAGATTAGCCATATTCGCGATAACATTTCTTTCACCGCTGATGAGCGCCTGTGCTTGTTTTACGAGTGACTGGTAAAAATCTTGCTTCTGCATTTAATAAATCACGGTTACAACATACAAAAGTCTAAGGTACTCTTTCGGGCAATTAAATGAAACCTTTTCTGGAGAAAAAGTATTAAATATCCGTAAATATAGTGCTACTTGGCTAAATATAGAGCAAGTGATTATGCAAAACGTCTTAGGCCATACAAAAACAGCCCTGCAGCCATAGTTGCCATGACTGAGTTAATGACAAACCCCGCGCCATTCTGGGCCGCAAATAGATAGCTACAAATAGCACCTCCAAGCATCCCCAATGTTAATATTGCACTATAGTGAACCTTGTTAATTCTGTAGAGTAACAAATAGCCAGGCACTACAAACAAAGCCATGGATAGCCCAACGACATGAGCGTTTACAATCGCACCAGTGAGTAAGCTTAAAAAAATGCTTAATCCTCCTTGGTTTGAAATTGTGAAGTACAAGCCCAGCACACAGCCAGTAAACAGCGGCGATAAGAATGAAAGTGCGACACTTTTAGCGAGTTGTTGTTTCATATTGAAGATAGCCTTAAGTCATACATCACATTTGAGCTTGACGCATATGTACATATCTACAAGTGGACTTTGGTCTAATTTAGCGAACAGCAAGCAATAAAAAAGCCGCTGACTAATCAGCGGCTTGCTATTCATAAGAATAGTGGCGGAGAGATAGGGATTTGAACCCTAGATACGCTATTAACGTATGCCGGTTTTCAAGACCGGTGCTTTCAACCACTCAGCCATCTCTCCAAAAGCGGGTATATAGCAATGTTGCTATATACAAAAATTTAGTGGCGGAGAGATAGGGATTTGAACCCTAGATACGCTATTAACGTATGCCGGTTTTCAAGACCGGTGCTTTCAACCGCTCAGCCATCTCTCCGCAGCGGGGCGAATAATAGGGAATACTGTCGCCAATGTGAAGCTTTTTTTTCATAAAAACGTTTAAGTGCTCAAAAAACCTCACATTTGTTCAAATGTAGAACAACTCTATAGTGCAAACGGAACTTTTCTAGATTTCTGCACTCTATTTGATCGACAATGTTTGCCGAACCATATAACTCTTGGTAATCTTAATCCAGTTTATTTATTGGAACATTTGTTCATTAAGGAGTTTAACCATGGCGTTCAATCACTCGTACGATACCGCTAAGCCGGTAATGTCGACCATTGAAACTAACAAGGTACTAAAGAACACATATTTTCTGCTTGCAATGACACTAGCATTTAGTGCAGTTACGGCAGGGATATCAATGACAATGGCGTTACCGCGCTTCACAGGGCTTGTTTGTTCTCTAATTGGTCTTGGCTTAATTTTCGTTATTCATAAGAAAGCTAATTCATCATCTGCAATTGGTTTAGTGTTTTTGTTCACCGGTATCATGGGCTTTGGCTTAGGGCCACTACTTAACCACTACGCTGCTATGCCAAACGGTGGAATGTTAATTACACAAGCGTTAGGCTCAACCGCGTTGATCTTCTTTGGCTTATCAGCATACGCTTTAACAACGAAAAAAGACTTCTCATTTATGGGCGGCTTTTTGACGGTTGGTTTAATCGTGGTTGTGATTTCAAGCTTAGTTAACTTGTTTATCGGTAGCAGTGTAGCTTTCATGGCATTAAACGCAGCAATCGTACTATTGATGTCAGGTTTCATTCTTTACGATACAAGCCGTATCGTAAATGGTGGTGAAACCAACTATGTACTAGCTACGGTTGGCTTATACCTAAATATCTACAACCTATTCACTTCACTACTTGCTCTTTTAGGTGCAAGTGATGACTAACCAGTTAGTTCTGGTAAACTAAGCCCCTATTATGGGGCTTTTTTTATGGGCGTATTTTGAGCAAATTTGTATTATCCTTACATACGAGTGTTGCAGATCAACATTGTTTGCAAAATCTTTCTCGCTTTGCACACGCCGCTTTGCAAAGTGGCCATCAGATTGACTGTATTTTTTTATATCAAGACGCCGTCAGTCACGCATCTGAACACTTGCAGCTTGCAAGCGATGAACTCGATGTCAAAAGTATTTGGCAAACATTATCAGATCAAGGTATTCCACTAATGCTGTGTGTGACTGCTGCCGAAAAGCGAGCCGTTGATATTGCTCATACCGGTTTATTTAAAGTCGCAGGCTTGGCAGAGTTTGCCATGCTCAGCGCGAAGGCTGATAAGTGGGTGCAGTTTAAATGAAAAATGTACTCATACTTAGTCATAAAAGCCCATTTGATGGCTTAAACATTCGCGATGCACTGGATACAACACTGATATACGCGGCCATTGACCAAAACGTTTCTTGGCTGCTACTCGACAGTGCCCTACTCTCACTTAAAAAAGAGCAGTCCGCAGCTCAGCTGGGTTTAAAAGATTACTTCAAAACAATCAAAACCCTAGAAATATACGATGTTGAACAAGTGTATGTATGTGAGGAAGCAATGCAAAAGTACCAGCTCAATCAACAGCAATTTAGCATTCCTGTCACAGTGCTGAGTAAGTCACAGCAGCAAGCGTTATTGCAACAACAAGATATGGTCGTCAATTTATGAACATTAATACTGTACACATGCTTTCTAAGCCTTACTCATATTACAGTACAATACAATTAGATAAGCTGATTGCGAGTCATGATGCACTGTTACTCATTGGTGACGCCTGTTATGATCACGCTTCATACATGGGTTTATCAGATAAGTGCTACATGCTGGAAAGCTGTGCGACCGCTCGCGCGATAAGCGTTGATACTGGCATTAATTTAATCAGCGATATTGAGTGGGTAGCGCTTGTCGACAACGCGAAAAAATCAATTACTTGGTAATATATGCTGGAATTTAATAATCAAATCATCGAAACCGATAAGCAAGGCTATTTACTCGATCATACACAATGGTGCACGGAGCTGGCCCCTATCATCGCCGAACAAGAAGGGATCACGCTAACTGATGCGCATTGGGAAGTAGTAAATTTTGTTCGAGACTTTTATGAGGAATATAATACCAGCCCTGCAATTCGCATGCTGGTCAAAGCGATGGCAAAAGCACTGGGTGAAGATAAAGGCAATAGCATGTATTTATATAAACTGTTTCCTAAAGGCCCAGCCAAACAGGCCACCAAAATTGCTGGGTTGCCTAAGCCTGCGAGGTGTATTTAAACAATTGAGCTTCTATACAGCCACTATTTAAAAAGTGGCTGTATATTTATACAAGTCCGAAGTTCACTATTCAGCCGCAACACAACCTTTAGGTGGCTCATTGCTGCATATAACTCGCGTTACGGTCACGTTTCCACCTCTATAGATAGTGTCTCCAATGGTTACTTTCACTCCAGATGCGATCATGTGCTGTAAAATTCTTTGTAGTGCATCATTTGGGCCGCTAGCTCTATAGTCAGCATAATTACCTGACTCATTTAAGCGAACGCCTTTATCTCTGCCTGAGTTAATAATCGGCTCAAACGAAATGGTTATATCGCCGTTTAGGTTTGCAATAACTCCTTTAAACATAAAACTATAAGTGCTTCCATCATTAGGAAAGCGCACGTTAACTGCCATATTAACCGTCAATATCTGATTCACAATGCCTGTGCCTAGTTTGACAGCGGCTGACGTTAAAACACCAGCAATATTCCCTGTGAAATACTCTGTTAGCGCCTGTTGAATTGCAGCTTTTTGCTGTACAGACTTCGCGACAGTATGTGCAGAGTTAATATCTGAGTACATTCCCAAATATGACCGCAAATGGTCAATACTCACATAACCTGCAGCTAAATCATCAATCGTATTTTTAGCCAGTTTTGCCAGCTCCAGTTCTAACTGAGTCTTGAACTGGAGCTGGCCAATACATTATTAGACCTTCTTCACGCACCGTTTCAAATGCTTTAACCTTATTACCCTTAATATCCAGTACGTGTACTATTCCGCCATTGGGCGCGTACTGTATGGCTCTATTTTGCATTTGCTGGTCTGAGCATGAATTACATACCGCGATTTTATTTGCAGCAGCACTTAATGAACTGAACAATAAGCTTGACGTTGAAAGTAATACGACTATCCCTAACAAAATGAACTTTCTCATAATATTTCCCTATATATAAAACAAAATGTTAATTGATATGTTTAAAAAACATTGCAATTCTGTTTTTTTTAAAAATACTTAGTCAAGTTAAAATTAAGCGGTTGTTTTACCTTTACGCCTTGAGCTACACAAAGTAGCATCACTGTATGTCCTTCTTGAGCTGTATTTTCTATTTAATTAACCTTACGATATCTTGGTATCGCTAGTTCTGGTTAAGTAATTACGTCTTGTAGTTTTTGGGATTATCAATAAACCATGTTTGGTGGTATCGCTAAAAAAGTATCATAAATCACTACCAAACATGTCACATCTAAAAATAAAAAACCCAGCACTGGGCTGGGTTCTAACATTAAACATTAGCTGTTTAGTATACGATTACAATACGTCTAATAACTCAACATCAAATACAAGTGTTGAGAAAGGCGCGATTGCAGCACCTGCACCACGCTCACCGTATGCTAGCTCATGTGGAACGTATAGACGCCACTTTGAACCTGCAGGCATAAGCTGTAACGCTTCTGTCCAACCTTTAATAACACCGTTTACAGGGAATTCAGCTGGTTGACCACGATCATAAGAGCTGTCAAATACAGTCCCATTGATAAGTGTGCCGTGATAATGAACACGTACCTTTGAATCAGCAGCTGGCTTTGCGCCTTCACCTGTTGCGATAACTTCATACTGAAGACCTGACTCAGTAACCGTGATTTCAGCACGTTTTGCGTTTTCTTCTAAAAATGCAATGCCTTCAGCAGCGAGTACTTTCGCTTCTTCTTCACGACGAGCTTGGATTTCAGCATTGATTTTTTCAAATGCAGCTTGGATCTCTGGGATCTCAACACGGAACGCGTCTCCAGCGTATGCGTCTTTCATTCCCTCAAATACCGAATGCAAGTTAAGGCCTTCGAATGGATTCGCTTTTAGTTGCTCACCCATTTGTAAGCCAATACCATAGCTTGCTTTTTCAGCATCTGTATTAAATAAATCTGACATAAGTTAATTCACTTTTGTTTCTATTAAAAGACGGGACGCAGTGTAACATAGCCAAGGATGAGTTTAAACGCGATCAAGTCGCATTATCCACATGTCGCTTTTTTACTTGCTGAATAACAAAAGTTGCAAACGGTAAACTCAACGTAAGCCCTATCGCCAACTCAACACTATAATCCACCAGACGATCCGTAAAATAAAACCCAAAGCCCACAACCCCAGTCAGGCTAATAACAATCGCACCTAACATTGGCCATAGCGTTTCATATTTTGTCACCAAGTGAGCGGCCAACAAATTAAATAAAAAGGTAAAGGCAAGAGTTTTTAGTAAGGTTGGATCTTGTTGACCGTCAATAGCCAAACGCAATGCCATCTCTAAACCAGTTAGGTAAAAGAAGCCAAATACAATCCACAAACTAGCGTGTTTAACTACTACTGCTGCTGACATAAATGCCCTCCAAACGAAAAAAACCGCCGTTAAGGCGGTTTTGGGAATGAGGTGGCGGAGAGATAGGGATTTGAACCCTAGATACGCTATTAACGTATGCCGGTTTTCAAGACCGGTGCTTTCAACCACTCAGCCATCTCTCCGTTGTTGGCGCGCATATTAGTGGTTTTCGTAGCGACTGTAAAGGGGGAAAGGTAATTTTTTGCTTATTTCAATAATATTGTTTAGGTCGTTTTGCTAACCAAGCACAAACTACGCACAAAATAACCAAAAAAACCAACACCAATACAGCTTTAAATGCCGATACCGCGAGTTCATTTAGAGGTAAAAAAATATCGGCCAATGATGGAACGCATGAAATTGCAGCCACCAAGAGTAAAACTTTGAATGCTCGAAAAAACTCAAACCGCTTGCTATAACTCATCCAAACAGTAATAAAAACACTTAATAGACTAGGCACAACAAAGGCTAAATGTTGCTGCTTGGTCGATACAAGTACGTAGCCACTTAGCACACAGCCTACAGCCCCCCATATGCACCAAACCCACCAGCTTTCGCGTTCTTTTAAAAATAAATTGCCCATGACCGCCATCTATTATTGTTGTTTGAGACACAATTAGCCTAACAAACTTTAGTATAAGAGCACAACCATACAAAAACTGAACATTTGCGCGCATAAACAACAAAAAAGCCTCAACATATGTTGAGGCTTTTTTTAGGTTTTGACCTATCCTAAATAACGTTAGGCAGTCTTTGCTCTTTGTGCTTGTTTTTGTGCCTGTTTGGCCTCTTTGCGCTGACGTAATACTTCTTGAGCTTCGTGACCTATGTGACCTTCGCCACGGGCTTGAGCCAGCTGCATTTGTTTTTGACGCTCAGCAAAACGAGCACGTTGCTCATCCGTCAGTGATTCATGGCAGTGGTGACATGAAACACCTTCCATGTATTCTTCACGTTGCATTTCTTCTTCAGTGATAGGCATACGGCAAGCGTGACATTGCTCATATGAGCCTTTTTGTAAATCGTGATCTACCGCAACACGGTTGTCAAACACAAAGCATTCCCCTTCCCATAATGACTCTTCTTTTGGTACGTCTTCTAGGTACTTTAGGATTCCGCCTTCAAGGTGATATACTTCCTCAAAGCCCTGCTCTTTCATGTATGCGGTTGATTTTTCACAGCGGATGCCGCCAGTACAGAACATCGCTACTTTTTTATGTTTGCTTGGGTCTAAGTTTTCTTTTGCCCATTGTGGGAATTCACGGAACGTTTTCGTGTTTGGGTCAATCGCGTGTTTAAATGTACCGATTTCGATTTCATAGTCATTACGTGTATCAACTACCACCACTTCAGGATCGGAGATCAGCTCATTCCACTGTTGAGGCTTAACATAACTACCAACAACCTTCAGAGGGTCAATACCTTGCACACCCATAGTAACAATTTCTTTTTTAAGCTTTACTTTGGTGCGATAGAAAGGACATGTCTCATCGTATGACTCTTTGTACACAATGTTGTCTAAACCCGGCTGTTTATCAAGCCATGCCAATAAAGTATCAATGCTTTCTCGTTTACCTGCAACGGTACCGTTAATGCCTTCTGCAGCTAGTAGCAAAGTACCTCGTACTTCATTTTGCTCCATAACATTAAGCAATGGTTGACGAATTTGTTCAAAGTTAGGTAGTGACACGAATTTATACATGGCACAAACCACAAATGGTTTAGACATAAAGTTTTCCTAATTTTCAGCTTTTACTTCGCCTCAAGCATTAAGCACAACGCATGAAGCACACAAACCGAACCGTAAATCCGGCGCTAGAGCGCGTATTCTACGGATTTTTGTATTAATTGCAAAAACCCTTTACACAAACAACTTTATTGCTATCGGAGCTGTACATAGCTTTGCTATAATGTGCGGCTAATCATTAGTTAAGTTTTGGAGAAAAACGCTTTGCACTTTACCGAATTAGGCATTGAGGCCCGTCTGGAAAAACAACTTGCTCATCAGGGGATCACACAACCGACGACGATCCAAAGTCAAGCGGTACCCACAGCAATTGCTGGGCACGATGTATTTGCACAATCTAAAACGGGTTCAGGTAAAACTCTGGCTTTTTTATTGCCAGCCGTGCATCGCGTAATGAAACAAAAAGCACTGAGTAAACGCGACCCACGTGTTTTAATTATTGCTCCCACACGAGAGCTGGCGACGCAAGTATTCAGCCAGTGTCGCTTATTGATTGCAGGCACAAGTATCAGCGTGGTCAAAGTACTCGGTGGTGAAAACTTCAATGATCAAATCAAAGCGCTACGAAAAGACCCACAAATCGTTATTGGCACACCTGGGCGTATAGCAGACCATTTGGAACAGCGTTCATTGCAACTAGGTGGCTTAGAGTTGCTAATTTTTGACGAAGCAGACCGCATGTTAGACTTAGGATTTGCAGATCAACTCAATAAAATAAACGATGAAGCGAATCACCGTTTACGTCAAACGCTATTGTTCTCAGCAACACTTGATCATGCGCAGGTCGAAGTAACATCGCGTAATTTGCTGCGCGCACCGAAAAAAATCATCCTAAGTGATGCACATCAACAACATGGTGACATCAAACAAACACTCTATTTTGCTGATCATTTAGATCACAAGGATACTTTGTTGCAACACTTTGTGGCGCAGCCAGATGTTGGACAATGTATCATTTTCACCGCGACACGTTCAGACACGGTGCGCATTAGTGAACAGCTCAATGCGCAAGGTATTAAAGCCACAGCCTTGGCCGGAGATTTGGCGCAAAATAAACGATTAGACATCATGGACGCTTTCAGCCGTGGCCTGTTTAAAGTACTGGTAACGACCGATGTAGCCTCTCGCGGTCTTGACCTATTGAGCGTCACTCATGTTATTAATTTTGACTTGCCCAAGCAGGCTGAAGAATACGTGCACCGCATAGGCCGTACTGGTCGAGCTGGCTTTAAAGGCACAGCAATCTCTCTAGTGGGTCCGAAAGACTGGAACAGCTTTATTGCCATAAAGAATTATTTAAGCGATGAGCTTGAATTCGACAGCATTACCGGTCTTGAAGCGAAGTTTAAGGGCTTTAAACCTAAGAAGCCAAAAGTGACAAAAACCGTTGCTAAAAAGCCTGCTGCGAAAAAAGCACCTAAAAAAATCACCAAAGCTAAGCCCAAAATTAAAAAAGCCATCCCTGCACCATTTGATGTTGATGGCAACGCACCGCTGCGCCGTAAGCCAAAGCCAACTGAGGAATAATCATGTTAGGAAGTATTAATTCATTAATGATCAGCGAAGTGTGTGCTGAAGGTGCTTATCTCGATGGCAAAGAGTTAGGTGAGGTGTTCTTACCCGCACAAGAGTTAGAAGAACATTTGGAAGCAGGAGACAGCGTTCAAGTATTTATCTTCCAAGACGCACAAGGCCACCCCACTGCTACAACCAAAACACCAATAGCACAAGTGGGTCAATTCGCGCTACTTCGAGTCAAAGCTTTGTCTACAGTCGGTGCTTTTATGGACATAGGTATTGATAAGGACGTATTGGCACCATTTAACGAACAAAAGCCTAAAATGCGTGAGGGCCACAGCTACTTAGTCAGATTGTATTTGGACAATGCGAGCAAGCGTTTGTGTGCTTCGAGCAATTTAAATAAGTTTTTAAATAAAACGGAGCCAAATTACAGTAAGTTTGAGGAAGTTGACTTAATTGTCGCCGCTAAAACCGACCTCGGCTATAAGGTTATTATCAATGAGCAACACTTTGGTGTGGTGTTTTTTAATACCGTGTTCAAACGCATGTTTATGGGCCAAAAACTTAAAGGCTACATCAAATCTGTGCGTGAAGACGGTAAAATTGATGTTGTTTTAGAAAAGCCTGGCATGGGTAAAGTAGTTGATTTAGGAGAGCAAATCTTACAGGCCCTAAACGATAATGGTGGATATTTGCCGTTAGGTGATAAATCAGACCCCGAGCAAATCAAAAAAGCGTTTGCAACCAGTAAGGCTAATTATAAAAAAGCCATTGGTGGGTTGTTTAAGCAAGGTAAAATTAATATCGAAGCCAAGTCCATTTCATTGAAAAAGTAACAACACTGGGGAGCTAAACACTCCCCAGAAAAACCTTAAATAATTGTATAGAAAGGTTTTTTAATTTAATTCTTGTTCATCTCCAAATGACTATTGTCATTTCTTTTGTGTGTGCTTCTTCTCAAGCAGCAACTTTGTATCATCAAAGCAGTGAGTGTACGCACGATGCTAACCAAAAACCTGTCAACGTATATTCACTTTATACAGACATATCGGGTAAACCAGCAAAAACAATCGAGGAAGAAGCTAAGCTGCGTATGCTAGGAAAAATCCAAGCTAAAATGGCAGAAACTGGCAGTGATTATGTGATTAAGCATGTTTCTTTTCGATACGATGAAGATCAGTTTGTAAACTCCTATGTATCGATTCTCCCTGTTAAATCATGTGAGAATGGCATTGTAATCAATGAGAAGTATGCACACCGTTTGCATAGCAGGATTATCAATTTTGAAAGTAACCTGGCACTTGATACGACCACAACTCTTAAGTTTAGAAGCCAGCCACATGCCGTTAGCCCCCTTTCTATCAAAAACACTAACGTGACTCACAACATGCCTTTTGGTATTGCACTCGGTAGTCATTTTGACTCTGCTCAAAAAAACGTTGGTCGCTTTAGTGCATTATGGCCGGTAAATGACACCCTCAAGATAGCTTTTCTTGGTAGAGATAACGCATTCATTTTTCAAAATGACAAATTAACTGGGTATCAATACAGCCGCTCTCTATTACCAATCGATTTACGCAACCGAGTTGAACTTATCTCTGAGCAACCCAGCTTTCATTTTGTTCATAACGATCAGAGTCAAACAGTACAAAAGTTTATTGATAGGCAACAGCAAGCTTCACTTGAAAAGTATTTCAATGAGGTTCAAAGCGTCAATATCAAAGTAAGTGATGATCTCATTCGCTCTCAACTTGAAGGACTAACGATTGGTGACAAACTTGAAAAGTCTGTGGTGGTGAATCAAATGCCATGCTTTACAGGGCAAACCAACATCGATGAATTTGTAAGCAAACACCACTCATCTTTATTAAAGCTTATAGGTTTCAATAATAAGGTATCGTATATTACCGGTTGTTCACAAAGTATTGAGCTACACCACTCAGGCAAAGTGAGTTCAATAGAACTATTTGAACCAATCAGCCAAACCAATGGAGCTTTGTATAACCTCAATAGCTTGTTGGCAACCATACAAAATTGGTCTTATTCAGACATTCACTACGGCGACAACCAAAGTGTGTTAAAACAGTTTAAAACTACCACTAAGGGTAATGGTGTCATTGAGGTAGACTCGCAAAACTGGTTTGGTATTTTCAACGTTTATGACCAAACCGTCGCCAGCGCAACTTTATACCCAAAGGCCATACGATAAATCGGGAAGGGACCTCAGTCCCTTCACCTTTCTCTATCAACCTACCTCACAGCCAACTTCTTGTTTTATTTTAAAAGTTATATCTCATTTGTAGGCGAACATTTCTGGGAGCTTGTAGATATTTAACCGGTGAAGTGCCACGAGCATTGCTATGGTAGTAGTCTCTATCAAACAGGTTTTCAATATATAGTCCTATCGAATACCGCTGACTTTGCCTGAACACATGTAAATTTACGGTAGTCCAACTAGGTATTTGTTCCACCACTGTACCACCGCCTAAAAGTGCGTTTGCTTGCGTATTCACTTTTGACCAATGGTCGATAAAGCCCGCCACTCGCCAAGTCTTACTTAATCGATAAACCAACCCAACTTTTAATTTATGCGTAGGGATATCTAGAACCTCTGTTGTTTCACCCACTCTTGTCTTGTCAGGCTGTACAAATCGATAACTCACCTGACCTTGCCAATGGTTTGCCTGAAACTTTAGCTGATTTTCAAAGCCTGTTATTGCATGTTCTCCTGTCACTCTTGTTTGCCAAACCCCCAGTTCTGGGTCGAGTATCTTTTCATAAAAGTTTTCTGCTTTCATATGGTAAACAGCCGCAATGTTGGCAAATGTTATATCATTCCAGCTGAAGCTCTTGCTCCAGTTTAACTCACTCATCTTCATGGTTTGAGAGTCCAGTTCATCATCGACCACTAAGTCAAACTCAAAAATTGTTGGTGGCCTGAACGCTTCTCCATACGTGAATTTAAATGCCTCAGAAGAATCAGGCTGATATACAATACTTGCCCTAGGTAAATAGGCTGAGTTGGTAAAGTCTTGTTGGTTATGCCTAAGCCCTGCGCTAATTTTTAAACTTTTACTCTGCCAATTAAAGGTTTTCGAATACTGTGCAAATAATGCATGCTTCTCGGATTTTTCTTTATCTTGTGCCCACTCAGGTGGCGTAAACAAAATGGTTTTCTCATCTGTTTTACGATATTTTATTTTTCGTCCTATGTGTGTTCGCCAACCATCGTACCCCACAATCCAATCCGTTTGCTCATCAATCTGATACTGCCATTGCGTGTTAACCCGCACTCTGTCAGATGGTCCAATATCTTCCCTTTCGTTGTACTGAAATAAGTCTTCATAGGATTGCGCGTCATCAGGGACTTGCGTTGTAAGTCTATCCTTTTCTTTATACTCACGAAAATAGCTCACTTCAAAAAATCCACTGAGCCTTGGGTTTAGTTCAATGCGTTTGCCAAGGTAATAATTCTCATAGCCACGCCTAGAATCATCTCCGGTGACATAATCATAAGTGACCGCCTCAATGCCACTAACATTTTCCGAACGGCTAACATTCGCACCGACATAAAAGTCTTGATAATTCATCCGACCATCAAGCGTATAGTTTCGTTCATCATTCCTGAAATTATCAGGATTAAGATCACGCAGAGCATCTTTGCTGCTGCGACTAAACTCGTTAGGATTCATCACGAAGGCTCTCAACTGTTCATAGTCCTGAGCACTTTCAAAGTAACTTGCACTTAACGCCACTGATAGCTGATCATATTGATGATTCAGGAGTAAATGAGCATGCTTGGTATCAGCCTCTGCGGCGATCAGGCTCAGCTCACTTTCGTCTTGTCCCAACCGCGTTATGACATTGATTACCCCCTGCGTTGCATTGCCTCCATAAAGCGTAGAGTTTGGCCCCTGCAACACCTCCACTCGCTCAATCCTGCTCGCGGGAAAGTTGTTCATAATAAACGCTTCATTGGCAAGTAGATTTTGCACTTCTCTACCGTCAATCAACATTAAAGTGCCCGACATATTGCCCGTAAACCCTCGCTGCCCCCCTGGTAGCCAACTCCACTGGTAGAAATAATCCATGTTTGGAATACTCGCCAATATTTCCTTTAAGTCACGCCAGCCATAGTTCTCAATTTCACTTTTCCCGATGACATACACAGTTCCTGAAGAAGACAGCCAGGGTTCACTTTTTCTAGCCGCAACCGTTACCTCTAATTGCAACAACTCTTCCACTGGGAGTGAAAATAAACCTTGCTGTTCATTTTTTTCACTAGCAATGACAGGGCAATGTATGAAGCAAAATATTAATGTAACTGCACATAGATAGTTCATATAACACTGAGTTAAGGAAGTATTGTTCAAAAGTATAGTACAAACCTGTCAACTCAAAAGGCAGCTCAGATTTAGAAGCATAAATTAATGTGAGGAATTTTTAATACGCTACATTTAAAGAGCTCTATCAAAGCCATTTGCCATAAAAGGACATAATTATGCTAAAAATTATTGCCATGTGTTTAGGACTTATTTGCACATATACAGTCAACGCTGCAAACACCACAACCCAAGGCTCTCAAAGCAGCTATCAACCATCTCAACCGCTAGTTAAGTGCCCAACGGATGGCAATGTATACAATCGATTTGCACTGTGCGCAACAGCAACATGCTGGACACTAGATAGTGTCGCCTATTGTAAATGCGAGGTGCTAAATGAACAGAGTATCTCTTTATCATTTAATTATCAGGAAAATGGTCAAGATAAAAATGTGTGTGACTTACTACTGCAAGGAAAAGAGGATGAGTTTACTGTGAGTACCTACGCCACCCCAAGACAACTAGAAGCGGACTACAATCCAAAAGAAGAAAAATTGGGCCCACCTATGGGGTTTTATACTTGCTCAGGTCAAACAAGTGATGAAGCATATAGCGCGCAATGTGATGGTGGTATTTGCTTTAATAGCACCCAAGGAGAAAGCTTTCCTGGACTCGGGTACATTAAGGATAATGAGATTGTGTGTGCCTGTCCGCCCAGTCAAAATCCGACAAAGCGATTCCAAATCGCAGGTCCTTGGTCGTGTGAACCCGGTGCAAAAAATGAGAATAATGAGTGTTGTGATCAAGATTACTATAACCAGATGTGCTCGGTCTCTAGCGTATCAACAACTGGCACAAAATTAGCGGTCGGTGCACCTGCTGGCGGTGCAATGGCTTTTTCCAAGTTATTGGATGGCAGTGTTCCTAAACTCAATGCCTGTCGATTCAAATAGCGCTCTTTTTAAACAGTGATGAGATATCGCTTCATCACTGTTTTACCTCTTCACACATCGAGTATTGGTGTATATTGGTGCCGCGATATGCTTTTTTCGCCGCTCGCTGCACTCTAATATCTTTAAACGCTGCACTGTATCCGCCTTACCCCACGCGAGAATTTCAGCTAACGTTCTGCCACACCCTAAACATACATCTTTGTCATTCAAACAGCAGCTCCTCACACAAGGCGACTCTACTGGTTGATTCTCACCATATAGATGTTTATTCATAACTTCGCCTCCTATATTAACTATATAAGAGATCGTTTGATTTAAAATCCCTGGCAGGGCTATTTCCTTAAACTTTAGGCCCATGTCCCTGTAACACTCTATACAAGTATCCCTACCGACCCGACGGTTAACTTCTAACAGTGAAGTCACTGCATTCGCTACTCATAGACACATCTCTAAGCAAATACAATTGACACTAAGTGCTACAAATCCACTCTCTAATAGTCATAAAAATCATTGGCAAAAACTCAAAGAAACAACAAATTAAAATAATTGACCAAAAACACCCCATTATTATAACATAAAACCCCAATATCGGGACCAAATGGAATATAACAAGGAATGAAAATGAAAAAACTAACAGTAATTACAATGAGTGTTGCACTTTCTCTTGCCGCTAACTACACATTTGCGAATGAAGAAAATTTATCCTCAGGTATCGAGCTGGGCAGTGCACTCCAGCAGAGCGATATAACTTCAATAATGGGCAACGCCAAGTATGCATCACTTCCGCACTCTCAATCTAAGGCGCGATTCTACGAATTTATTGAGCAAACAAAGCAGCAAAACCCACACCTTTCTGTTGAAGACATTGTATCTTTAATCGACAACATGCCAAACGGCTTTCAACAAGGGCAGATGCACGCTTTAAATCAAGGCTCTGTTAGCATTCAAGCTTCTTATGAAGTTATTCGTTCTCAATGGAACAGCTTAAATACCTATGAAAAAGCTTTGGTAGTTGCAAGCCCAGCGAACGCATACATAACCGATATAACAAAAGACAAAGCGTATACTTATACAAATAACGAATATGGCTTCAATGGTCTCGGCGATGAGTCCGATGCATTCAGACACGCTATTTGGAATGCCTTAATGAGCAAATACATCAGTGAGTTTTGGGCCTATCAGTTTGCTACTGCGCACGAGCAAAAGTCACAAGAAGAGCTAAATAAAGTAGCCAGAGATGGAAACTTAGAAAGTGAACACCAAAAAATGGACTTACACAATAACAAAGAAGGACGCGATTGTTGGCATTGGAATGACTCGATTGTATATACTTCAGATGATACATTGATAGAGCGCGTACGCGATAAGGTTAAGTCAAATCAGAGAGTTTCTGGTCAGCTATATTGGCTTAACTAACTCTCTCAGCAACCCATGAGGTAAAAAATGAAAGTTATTCATTTAGTCAGTGTATTACTAATTTCTATGTCATTCATGGGTTGCCAACCTTCACCTGTCGGCGTGTCTGTTGTTATAAAAAATAGCACCGAACACAACGAGACTTTGCAGTTCTATACAGTGAACAGTGAGGTATTAGACACATTTTCTGTTGCAGCCAAAAGTACTAAAGAAATTTTTGTACCGGCAAAGCTGATTAACGATGCTATTGCGCAACAGGGCCACGCGGTTGGTGATTTAACTCTGAAATCTAATACATCTCAGTCTAGCCACCTCATATGTGGCTATATAGAGGTGGCTACTAACAAAGTATGTGGAAAAGCAAAGTTTCAGATCGACTTAGATTGAGATTGTGCCTATATCGATACAAAACAAAACGCCCGAGTCGTTTCGGGCGTTTTTATGATTTTTGGTACGAAGTCAGGTTATTTAATAACTTCTAAACTGCCCATATAAGGACGTAATACACTGGGTACTACAACACTGCCATCTGCTCGTTGGTAGTTCTCTAAGATAGCAACTAAAGTGCGCCCTACAGCCAACCCAGAGCCATTTAGTGTATGTAGTAGTTCAGGTTTTTTCTCACCCTGACGACGGAATCTAGCCTGCATACGACGGGCTTGGAAGTCCCACATATTTGAGCAAGAAGAAATTTCACGATACGTATTTTGAGCTGGTAACCACACCTCAAGGTCGTAAGTTTTTGTCGCGCCGAAGCCCATATCACCCGTACAAAGTACAACCTTGCGGTAAGGTAGTTCTAGCGCTTGTAAGATTTGCTCAGCATGGCCTGTTAACTCTTCTAGCGCAGCCATTGAATCTTCTGGTTTAACCAGCTGAACAAGCTCAACTTTATCAAATTGGTGCTGGCGAATAAGTCCACGCGTATCACGACCATAACTGCCCGCTTCGCTTCTAAAACATGGTGTATGCGCGGTCATACGAATTGGTAGCTCTTTCTCATCGAAAATTTCGTCACGTGCACAGTTTGTTAGCGGTACCTCTGCTGTTGGAATTAAGCTAAAGCCGTCTTGCTCAACACCCTCGTCGCTCACCAAACCTTTTGTGTGGAACAAGTCTTCAGCAAACTTAGGTAATTGGCCCGTACCATAAAGACTGTCTTTATTAACCAAATACGGCACATACATTTCTGTATACCCGTTTTTGTCGGTGTGGGTGTCTAACATAAACTGTACAAGGGCACGGTGCATGCGCGCGATACCGCCACGCATCACAGTAAAACGTGAACCACTGAGCTTAACACCTGCTTCAAAGTCGAGTCCTTTGCCCAAAGCTTCCCCCAAATCAACATGATCTTTTACTTCAAAGTCATATTGTTTAGGCTCACCCCACTTCAATATTTCAACATTGTCACTTTCATCATTACCTGCTGGCACGTCTTCAGCGGGTAAATTAGGCAAAGCCATTGCGATATCATTTAACTGCTCAAGAATACGGTCTTGTTCAGCTTTTGCTGCACTTAATTGATCGCCTAAGTTGGCAACTGCATCCATTAAAGGTTGAACGTCTTCACCTTTCGCTTTTGCTTGACCAATGGCTTTGGAACGGCTGTTACGCTCGCTTTGTAGTTCTTGAGTTTGAGTTTGTAGTGCTTTGCGCTTTTCTTCTAGCGCGGTAATTGCTTCAACATCCAGATCAAAGCCTCGCTTCGCTAAGCGTGCTGCTGCTTCTGCAATGTCTTGACGTAAGTATTTTGAATCTAACATTTGCTATATTTAACCTTTTTGCATGACCAAGCAAAGGCCCAACCAAGCCATAAAAATACACACAACCACGTTGAGTGTGACATTAAGAGCCATTTTCATAATCTGCCCTTGCTGCAATAGCAGCACTGAGTCCATTGAAAATGTAGAAAAAGTCGTTAATGCGCCTAAAAAGCCAATTCCTATTAAAGTCTTGGCTGGGCTAACGGAAATAATTTGTTTTTCTATTAAACCGAAAAGAACACCCATTAACAATGAACCGAGAATATTAACGGTCAATGTACCAAAAGGGAATCCCTTACCGAACAGTTTTAACATCATATCACTGATGAAGAACCGTAAACAGGCACCAGCTGCCCCACCAAGTGCAATTGTTAGGTACATTTTAATCATTTTGATATCTTTTGATGTCACTTTGTAGGTTTTGCTGTTGCAGATACTCTAGTTTAGATTTGATTTGCTTTTCAAGACCACGGTCTGTTGGCTGATAATATTGCCTATCTTTTATTTGCTCTGGAAAGTAGTTTTCACCCGCAGCAAACGCGCCGCTTTCGTTATGGGCATAACGGTACTGTTCACCATAACCGAGCTCTTTCATCAAAGATGTTGGTGCATTTCTTAAGTGCAAGGGAACTTCAAAGTCGGGATCACTGGCCGCGTCTTGTTTGGCCTGATTAAACGCCGTATAAACTGCATTACTTTTTGCCGCGCTGGCTAAATAAATTGTGGCTTGAGCAATTGCTCGCTCCCCCTCACTTGGCCCAACTCGTTGATAAATGTCCCAAGCGTTAAGGGCCACTTGCATCGCACGAGGATCTGCGTTGCCTATGTCCTCAGTGGCGATGGCCAGTAGTCGCCTAGCCACATAAAGTGGGTCTCCTCCACCTGCGAGTATCCGACAATACCAATACAAAGCGGCGTCTGGGCTGCTACCTCGAACAGACTTATGAAATGCGGAGATTAAGTCGTAATATATATCCCCGCCTTTGTCGTATTTGGCCAAATGGCTAGGCAATACATGGGCCAGGACATCAGAATCAATTACCACGCGATTTTCATTTCGCTCAGCCAAATCAACGGCTTGCTCTAACAAATTAAGTGCCTTTCGTGCATCACCTGAGCTGGCTTTGGCTATCGCCACAAGGGCTTTTTCTGGGATATCAATGACAAGCTGTTTAAGCTGCTCATCAAGCTCAATTGCCCTTGTTAGTACTTTAACAAGTTCATCTTCTGTTAGCGCCTTTAAAGTGTAAACCCGTGCGCGTGACAAAATAGCGTTATTTAGAGCAAAGCTGGGGTTTTCGGTGGTCGCCCCGATGAAGATAAAGGTGCCATCTTCAATATAAGGTAAAAAGGCATCTTGTTGAGACTTATTAAATCTGTGCACCTCATCAACAAATAACAAGGTTCTACGCCCTTGCGACAAGCGCCCTTTAGCTTCAAGCACAGCTTCACGTATTTCCTTTACCCCTGAGGTCACGGCGGACAATTGAGTTAGCTCGGCGCTGGCGTGATGAGCTATCACTTCTGCAAGTGTAGTTTTCCCAACTCCAGGAGGTCCCCAGACGATCAAACTGTGACAATGACCAGCGGCAATGGCTTTATAGAGCGGCTGCGAAGGGCTGAGGATATGCGATTGTCCAATGTACTGCTCAAGACAAGTTGGCCGCATTCTGGCGGCCAAGGGTCTTACATCGGGTGCAAAATTAAAACCTAGGCTCGTCAAAACTGTTACTCGCCTTGAGTTTGATCATCAACCACCACCCCCTGAGGAACAGTGAAGCTAAACAAAGCGCCTTCTAACTCCCTATTCAACTGCCCATCATGGAAGCGAAATGTTGATGTTTGACCTGATACATCTTTTACACTCACTGAATCTAGGCTCTGCTGCTTTGAAAACTGCACTTCGAGCATTTCAACCTGAGACTCAACGCCCTCTCTGGGCTTTATTTGATATCCCACATCTGTGTGGTTCACCTGATACTTAGCCCACTGTTCGTCTTCTCGTGTAGTCAAAAGTACAAATGGCGTTGTATCAACCAGTCCAGCAGAGTTCATCACCGTAACTTGCTCAGCAAACATATCGTAGTAATAAGCTTTTTTACCATCGGATACAAAAAGGGTTTCATCAGGCTGGGTTTGCTGCCAGCGAATTTTCATTGGGTGAGCAAGTGCAATATTGCCGATCCCTTGTTGTAATATGTTACCTTGTTCATCTAATACTTGCTGAGAGAAAGACGCTTGGAAAGTATTGATATAATTCAATTTCTCCTTAAGCTCACTTGCCGCATCAGCCAAAACATTTGCACTAAAAGCTAAACCTAAAACAACTAAAGCTGATTTGGTTAGGTACTTACTTAAAATCATTAATTTGCTCCACCTCTAGGTACCAATACTTCTCGGGCACCATTATGTCCTGGCGCACTGACAACACCAGATGCTTCCATTTGTTCTACTAAACGTGCAGCTCGGTTATAGCCAACACGTAATTTGCGTTGTACGCTCGACACAGAGACCTTACCGGATTCGATAACAAACCCAACCGCTTCGTCATAAAGTGGGTCCGACTCGTCATCCCCTCCTTCAGGCGCTTCTCCAGGTAACAGAATATCTTCTGCCGCATCACCACACAAAATCTCTTCAATGTAGTTCGGCTTACCACGCGCTTTCCAATCACTCACCACCGCATGTACTTCATGATCATCTACAAACGCGCCATGCACGCGTATAGGAACACTTGTGCCTGGTGGTAAATACAGCATATCACCCATACCCAGCAGGTTTTCTGCGCCTTGTTGGTCTAATATCGTTCTTGAGTCGATTTTACTGGATACCTGAAACGCCATACGAGTTGGGATATTAGCCTTGATCAAACCCGTAATAACATCAACCGAAGGACGCTGAGTTGCTAGCACTAAGTGGATACCCGCTGCACGCGCTTTTTGTGCAATACGCGCTATCAGCTCTTCCACTTTTTTACCCACGATCATCATCATGTCAGCAAACTCGTCTATCACCACAACAATACTCGGTAGCTTGTCAAGCTCCTCTGGGCCCGTTGCCATGCCATCTGTATCTTTAAACAATGGATCGAGTATTGGGTGGCCTGCAGCCTTGGCATCCAGCACTTTTTGATTGTACCCTTTTAGATTACGCACGCCCAGCGCTGACATTAACTTATAGCGACGTTCCATCTCGCCGACACACCAACGCAATGCGTTCGATGCTTCTTTCATGTCAGTAACAACCTCACACAATAAATGAGGTATCCCCTCATAAACTGATAGTTCAAGCATTTTAGGGTCAATCATAATCATTCGCACATCTTCGGGCGGTGACTTGTAGAGCAAGCTTAATATCATCACATTAACGCCCACTGACTTACCCGAGCCAGTTGTACCCGCAACTAGCAGGTGTGGCATTTTTGCAAGGTCAGCAACCACCGGCTGGCCTGCAATATCTTTACCCAGCACCATGGTAAGCGGTGACGCGTTTTGTTCAAATTTAGGTGCATTGATAACCTCTGACAAGCGCACTATCTCACGATGTTTGTTTGGCAGCTCAAGACCGACATAGGTTTTACCTGGGATCACTTCAACAACACGAACGCTAACCGCAGACAACGAACGTGCTAAGTCTTTCGCAAGGCCGGTAATTTTCGCCACCTTAATACCTGGCGCCAGATCTAATTCAAAGCGGGTAACAACTGGACCTGGATATACACCCACCACACTTGCCTGAATATTAAAGTCGAGTAGTTTGACTTCAACTAGACGTGATACTGCGTCCAATTCCTCTTTTGAAATCGGATTTTTTTGCTTATCGGGTCTATCAAGCAAATCCAGTGAAGGTAAAGGGTCCATTGGTGGGCGCTCTTCAAGCAGTGCCTCAAATTTTTCTTTGGCTGTTGGCGGTGGCGTATAGCTAGATTGCGCTTGCTCTGGCTTATTCTGCTTTAGTGGCCTTGCCGGAGAAACAACGGTCGTTTGTTTTACTTGAGGCTCAGCGGCGGACTCGTCCAGAGCATTCAGTGCAGATGCAGTATCAAACCCTTCATCATCAATGGCTGAGAAATTAATCTCCTGCTCCAAAATATCATCTAGTTCGTCGAATACATCTGGGCGTGATTGCTGTTGACTCTGACTCAGCTGCGTATCTGTAGCTGCTTTTTTCGCAAACAACTTATCTTTTAAACTCAGTAGCTTTGTTTTTTGTGCGGGTTCAGGTTGTTCATCCATGTGAACATCAAAGTCGTTATCTTCAGGTACGTTATCCATTGCACTATCAGCAATATTAATTACTTCTGGTTCTTGATGATTTTCACCAGATAAACGCGATTGTCGCTGCGCCAGCTTTCCTGATATCCAACGGAAAAACTGAACCACTTTTGCACCTAGGTAATCAACAAATTCAACCCAAGACACGCCTGTTAGCAATGTTAAACCAGCAAAAAAGAAACACAGCAGTAAAATAGATGTACCGGTAAAATTAAAGGCTGGCATCATAGCCCCAGCTACGACATCCCCTACTACACCGCCAGATGAGACGCTAAATATATCATCAAAATTAATACTGCTAATTGCGCTGGCTGAGGTGACAAATAAGGTTAAGCCAATTACACGTAGCCCCAACGTCGTATAATCGAGCTGTAGAATTTTATGGGGCTTTTTGAACAGCAGGTAACCGAGAACTTGAATACCCGCAGGCACCAAAAAAGCAAGCCAACCTAGACTCACCAACAGAATGTCCGCTACCCAAGCTCCCGCTGAGCCAGTAATATTTTTAACCTGAACATATTCACTGGTTTGCGACCATGCAGGATCAGCTGGGTCAAAGCTAATCAAAGCACACAAAATGAAAATTGCTGTTGCTGTACTGATAATTAACCCAGTTTCAAGGAGGCGTTGTACACCATTTAGACGCATACTGGCGTTTTCCCCTATTTTTGTTCTTTTATTAACAATTTATTGTCACACCTTACCAAGAAATCGCTCATGGTGCATAGGGTTTTATCACCTCACCCTCTTCACCCTTAACTTCTTCCATCACCACATAGGTACGACTCTCACTGACATTGGGTAATTTCAACAGAATTTCTCCGAGTACGCCACGATACTCAGACATATCTGTCACTCGAGTCTTAAGCAAGAAGTCGAAATTTCCCGAAACAAGATGGCATTCTATTATCTCATCATGCTGACGCACAGCTTGATTGAAGCGGTCAAATACATCCGGTGAGTTCTTGTTTATGGTAATTTCAACGTAAACTAGCAGTCCTTGTCCAAGCTTAGCAGGATCCACTACCGCTTTATAACCTCGAATATAGCCTTCGCGTTCTAGTTTTTTTACCCGCTCTAAACACGGCGTCGCGCTCAAACCTATGCGCCGCGCGAGTTCTACATTAGAAATCCGACCATCTTTTTGTAATTCGACTAAAATTTTCCTGTCGATTCGATCTAATTGTTGATGCATTTAATATAGTTTTTTCTACTGTTTGGTGAGTTATATTAGTGTATATCACTACTGAAACAATGTAAAAAGGTAGGACACACTGGATATGCATATATATAATAGTCGAAAATTTTATCCCGTTCTATTTTAGAGGCGATTTATTATGATTATCGGTGTACCTAAAGAAATTAAAAACCACGAGTACCGCGTAGGTATGGTTCCTGCGAGTGTTCGTGAACTAATTAACCACGGCCACCAAGTTATCGTTGAAACCAATGCTGGTATCGGCATCGGTTTTACTGATGAAGATTATGTTGAAGTTGGCGCTACTGTATTAAATACAGCTGCGGAAGTATTTGCTCAAGCAGATATGATCGTAAAAGTAAAAGAGCCTCAAGCTGTTGAACGCGCAATGTTACGTGAAGGTCAAATCCTATTCACTTACCTTCACCTAGCACCAGATCTTCCACAAACAGAAGATCTAGTTAAGAGCAAATCTATCTGTATCGCATACGAAACAGTTACTGATGCTCGTGGTGGTTTACCACTTCTAGCACCAATGTCAGAAGTTGCAGGACGTATGTCTATCCAAGCTGGCGCACAAGCGCTAGAGAAGTCTCGCGAAGGCCGTGGTATGTTGCTAGGTGGCGTGCCAGGTGTTGAACCTGCAAAAGTAGTTGTAATCGGCGGTGGTATGGTTGGCCGTAACGCAGCTCAAATGGCTGTGGGCTTAGGTGCTGATGTAACAATTCTTGATCGTAACATCGACGTTTTACGTTCACTTAACGCACAGTTTGGTAGTCAAGCTAAAGCTGTTTACTCAACGGCTGATGCGCTAGAGAAGCATGTACTAGAGGCTGACCTTGTAATCGGTGGCGTACTTATCCCAGGTGCTGCAGCTCCTAAGCTAGTTACTGCTGAGCACATCAAAGCGATGAAGCCAGGTGCAGCTATCGTAGACGTTGCTATCGACCAAGGTGGTTGTATTGCAACTTCTAAAGCAACTACACATGCTGAGCCAACATACATTGTTGATGAGGTTGTTCACTACTGTGTTGCTAACATGCCAGGCGCTGTGCCACGCACTTCAACGTTTGCTTTAAATAATGCGACACTACCGTACATTATCAAGCTTGCAAACAAAGGCTATAAAGCTGCACTACTTGAAGACAAGCACTTTATGGATGGCTTGAACGTGCTGAACGGTCAAATCACTTGTAAAGAAGTAGCTGAAGGCTTCAATATGGAATATGTTGACCCACGTACAGCACTTGAAAACGCTTAATTAAATAACGTGAAAAACCCACGCACTGCGTGGGTTTTTTTATGTCAGAAATTCATCCTTTACAAATAACATATCTTTTATTTACTTTCATTTACAAGGATGTGCAAAATTTATTGCCAACCGTCCTATATTTGATATGTTTTATGTGTTTATTTTTAAGGGACAAGCATGGATCGTCGGGCGTTTATTAACAAGTTGGCATGTCTAGGGCTTTTAGCAAGCACATCAATGGCGTCCGCTTTGACAACAAGACAAAAAGCTAATTGGGTGAATAAACCAAGTTTACCGAAGCGCTTACAAGAGATTTATCCCTGTTTGTACGAGAACCATATAGTTGTGGCTGGCGCCCTCGAACAAAGCGCTTCCGAACAAGCTACCATGGGGATTATGAATGCATCACATAATTGCTACTTATTTGATCTTAGCAAACAAGTTTGGCGTTTAGGCCCAACCTTACCGGTAAAGCGACATCACCTAGGGTTAGTGAGCAGCCAACAAGGTATCATGGCCATTGGTGGCTTTGCAGCCAGTAAAGCAGACCCTTGGCAAATAAGAGGTGATACCTTTGTCCTTTCTCACTTGGATAATCATTGGCATCAAGCCAAGCCTCTTCCCAACCCTCAGGCGGAGTCAGGGTACGCAAATATCTCGGGAAATGTGCATGTGATTTCGGGACGGGGTATCTCCAGCGGTAATTTAACGGATGTGGCTGACCATGTATTTTTTGATGGAACACAGTGGCAAAGTGCCGCACCTCTTCCATTAGCCAGAAACTCCGGCGCCTGTGTTGAGTTAGATAAAGGCTGTATCTTTATCGGCGGACGCATTCAAGATGAACAACACAACAATCAATCGCGAGTCGACTTCTACGACCACCGAGCCGATAAGTGGTTTGAACTTGCTCCAATGCCGAAGCCATGCTCTGGCATTGCAGCGGCTTTAACGGGTCATAAAATTTATGTATTTGGCGGTGAACAGTACCAATATACAATGAACCAATTCGGTAAACCTATGATGCATACCAAAACCTTTAACCATATCTGGCAATATGATTTTGCTCTAGACAAATGGCAAACACTGCCACTGTCGATGACTAGCACCCGACACGGTTTAGGTGCTGTAGCCACCAAAGAAGGGATATACTTGGTAGGTGGAGCCGAACGCGCTGGCGGCGAAAATACCACCAACGCAGTTGAATTGCTTAAATTAGAGACTCTTCGTTAAATATCCTGTGCCTGCGCCAATTCATTTTGCAACCGCTTGGTTTCATCCGCTCTTGGTTTAGCAAATCGTGCTAAGCCTAAATAAATGACTGGAGTTAAGAATAAGGTGTAAAACACCGAAATTCCTAGCCCGCCAAATACAACCCAGCCTATCGCATTGCGTGCCTCAGCACCTGCTCCCACTGACAATATAAGTGGTAACGCCCCCAATAACGTTGAAAACAAAGTCATGGTGATCGGTCTAAAACGTACCATAGCTGCGCGCTGAATTGCAGTTCTTACGTCATGACCATGATCTCGTAATTGATCTGCAAACTCCACAAGCAATATCGCATTTTTAGCCAATAAGCCTATCAACATCACGAGCCCTATTTGAGAGTAGATGTTTAAGCTTGTACCTGATAGTTCCAACGCAAGAATAGCCGCAGCAATGCCAAAGGGTACGGTTATCATAACCACAACTGCACTGTTCACACTTTCAAACTGCGCCGCTAAAACCAATAGCACTATTACAAAAGCAAGAACATAAGTAAGCATCACTTCATAAGCGGTTTCTTCAAAGGTCAATGCTTCTCCTTTGAACGCCAAATCAATCCCAGCTGGCAACTTTTCATGTGCCAATGAGCGCAATATCTCCACCGCCTCACTCATCGTCATCTCTGTCGGTAACTCTAAATCCATCTCAATCGCTCTTCGCTGCGCGAAACGCTCAAGCTCTGCAGCCACGCCTTCTTCACTTAACGTTGCAACACTAGCTAAAGGCACCAATTTCCCATTACGAGTGTTAACATATAGATTTGCTAAGTCCGCAGGTGTCTGTACCACGTAATTTTGCGCTTGGAGAATAATCGGTATTGATTGGTCTCCCACGTTCAAATCAGCGACGTCATCGCCGTTTATCGCCGCGCGCAACGTTATTGCGATATCTGCAAGCTCCACCCCCAACTCCTCTGCTCTACGGCGATCGATATTCACTCGTAGTTGAGGTTGTGAAGGTTGATAGGAAATATCCGCTTTACTGAACTGGGGATAAGCACGCTCTAGCTCTGCGCTAAACAGCTCAGCCGCCCTAAAAATTTTCAAGTAATCATCACCTAACAGGGCCAGCTCAATGCCCCCGCCTTGACCACGCAAGTTGAGGCTGTTGGAACCAAACGGACGCGCTGGTGCACCTGGTATTTGACCAAGCGGTCCTCTTATTTTGTTAATGATCTGCTGTTGAGTAAACTCTCGTTCAGACCAGTCTTTAAGTGGTACGGTAATAAACACAATGTTGGGATCCCACTGCCCCACTACTGTGTATATCGACTCAATTTCTTGCTGCTCAACATACGGTAAGAGCACGTCTTCCATAGCTTTAGCCTGACGGTCCATAAAGTTGAGTCCAACGCCATCAGGACCTCGCGCAAAAATACGAATATTTCCTCTATCTTCGTCGGGTAATAATTCACTTTCAATTTGTGTGTATAAGAGCCCCGAAGCTAATGCACTCACCATACATATCAACAAAGTTAACCAAGCATGATTGAGCACCCAACCGATTAGATTGCCATAAGTCACCACACACTTTTGTCCAAAACGACTTAAGATATTTGCCCTTTGTGAGTTTTTCTTGGGTAGACGAGAAGTCAACGCAGGAACTAAAGACAGGGCTACGAAGGAAGAAATGATGACGGCACCTGCCAAGACTCCACCAAACTCTCTAAATAAACGCCCTGCAGTAGAGGGCAAGAACGCAATTGGCACAAAAACAGCCACCAGTACTGCCGTTGTCGCAATCACCGCAAAAAACACCTCACGCGTTCCTAATACCGCTGCCGCTCGGCTAGCCAAACCTTGCGCTTTACGTCTTTGAATGTTTTCACTCACAACAATCGCATCATCCACTATTAACCCAGTAGCGAGTACAAGTGCTAGCAGAGTCAGTATATTTATGGAAAACCCAAGCAACCATATAATTGCCACAGACCCCATCAACGACATGGGAATAGCAATGGCTGGCACTATAGTCGCCCGCCAAGAGCCAATAAAAACCCACAGCGTGATCACCACCAACATAATCGTAATTAATAAAGACTGAAGTACTTCATCAACCGATCCTCGAATAAACTGAGCATCATCTTGAGTAACTGTAATATTCAACTCTGGAAAGCGTAGCTTTTGCCTTTCGATAAGCTTCAGCACTTCGTCAGAAATCTCAATAGTGTTTGAGCGCGCCTGACGAATCACCTCAACTCCTATGACCGGCTTACCATCTAGCCTCACCATATTACGTGGATCTGCTGGACCAAAATAAACCGCCGCTATATCACCAATGCGTGTATCACCTCTGATAACCATTGAGCTAACTTGCTCAGCAGTCACAGATGTGGCGTCAGCCCTCACAATAAGTTGCTGATCGACTGACTTTAAACTACCCGCAGGCACGTCAAATGGTGCTTGCTTTAGCACCGATGCAACATCCGCAACAGATAGCCCATAACTGGTCAGTTTGATTGGTTCAAAGGCAACCCGTAATACGCGCTCTCGATCACCATTCAAACGAACATCAGCAACACCAGGAATCGTCAAAAACTGCGGCGCTAAATCACGTTCCACTCTTGCCGTGAGGGATTCCAAGTCGAGGCTATCACTACTGACTGTTAGACTGACTACCGCTTGGGCATTGTTGTCAGCCTTAATGATAGATACTCTTTCCACTTCTTCAGGTAGCTCTCGTTGAATTCGACTAACGGCTTCGCGGGTTTCATTCGCAGCATCTTCGATATTGGTCCCTGGGCGAAACTCCACCACTACTCGGCTAGAGTTTTCTTCACTTTGCGCTCTAATGGATTTAACCCCCGAAACACGCGCTGCGGCACCTTCTAATTTACTGGTTACTTCAGTATCAACTGTTTCAGGCGAGCCACCAGGAAAAGACGCGGATACAGTTAGTCTAGGCCTGTCTACATCTGGTAACTCTCTTACTTCAACACCGCCAAGCGCTGCAATACCCGAAATGATAATCAGTAGGTTCAGCACAACAATCAGAACAGGCCTGCGGATTGCCAGCGAGGGTAAATCAGAATGTATACTTGCCAACAGTTGCTTATTCTCCATCAGTTTACCTTCGCTATTTGTGGGTTAACAGACTGCCCCTCGCGTAGTCGTTGAACTCCCTCAACAACTAACATTTGTTGCTCAGTAATGTCACCATCCACCAATACATGGTTTTTTTGACGTTGAATGACCTGAACGTCAACGCGTTTTGCTATGCCTTGCTCAGCAATCCAAATATATGGTCCTGTAGGGCCCCACATTAATGCGGCTTCCGGTATGGCAGGATATCGTTTACCGATGTTCATTAGAGCAACTTTAAAGCTCATACCGGGAATAAATTTATCGCGCGAATTGTCTATTGCAGCCTTGATACGGATGGTACGACTTGCGATGTCTATTCGCGAGTCTACATGGGCTATCTCGGCGTCGAGTTGGCTTTGGCTGTCATACCATGGGGACACGCGTACATGTGTACTCTCTTTAATTAGATCAATAGCCTGTTCTGGTGCATAAAAGTCAATATACAAAGTTGAACGATCATCTAGTGTTGTCAACCTGGTTTGGTTTGTTACCCAATCCCCCGCTTCAATATCTGTCAGTCCGACCACACCTGAAAAAGGTGCGACCACTTTGTGATCTGCTATATCATTTTGCGCTTGTGTTAGCGCAACCTCTGCAAGCGCTACTTTGGTCTGTGCATCATCTAGTGCGCTTTGCGTCGTTGCGCCATTCTTTATGCTGCTTTGCAGTCGAAGTAAATCGCGTTTTGCATTATCCAGCTGAATTTGCGCTTGTTTTGCTTGGGCCTGCTCCTTTCTATCATCAAGCTGAAATAGAATATCTCCCTTACTCACAATAGTGGCACTTTGAAAATTCACTTTTGTAACTCTATCTGCCACAGCAGGAAACAAAATTACAGAGCGATGCGCTTCACTGGTTCCAATCGCTTCAATCGTGTCTAGCGTTGCCACAAACGCGACTGGCGCTGTAATAACATCGGTAGCAGGTCGTTTCTCATTCGCCTGCAGCGTATTTGACGCCACGACAATATAAAAAAATATAAACGCTAATAATGAGCGAGACTTCATGGTATTCCTTCGTTTAACTTTGCTTAATTGTGTCATTTGGATTTGAGCTTAGACCCATTACGAGGTTTGAACTACAAAGATTAATACGCAATGGCGCAATAACTTAGATCTATCTGCTGAACTTTATAACTGACATGAGATTAGCGTAACAATGATTTTTACACTACTTTACAAGCACTAACAATAACAGGGTCAATAAATAAACAAACACAAAGAAAGCACCCAAAGGGTATGATTTCCTTTGGGTTCTATATTGAAGCGAAGGGGTATCTTAATTACTTAAGAGGCGCTGTCGAATGTCACCGTAGTATCAGCATTCACCTCAATAGATTGTTGCTGATAAATTGAGAAGTCAGGATCGTCAACTTCAGGATCGTCAACGTGACCTAAACAGCTGAATCCAATCTGGTAGTTTGCAGGTGTAATAAAGCCAATAGCAAACTCATTGTCCTCGTCCAACGTCGCAGTAGCAATTGGAGAATTTACATCAACTGGGTCAGTCTCGAAAATATCACTCGGTTGTTCAGCTTGTTCGCTGTACAAGTAAACTACATGCTTGTACTCACCTTCAGCTGGCGCAAGTTCAGAATTATCGGCGATACATGCTTGCTTCAACGCCTCAGAAACAGAGCCAGAAACCGTAAACGTGGTCTGTGTATTCTCAAGACGAATTGTCGTTGGCTTTAAATACACCGTGGTGCCACTTTGAGGCAGTACTAACGAACGGTTGAGATCAAACTCCAATACAAATGCGTTATCGCCTTCGTTGACGACTACATTATTAATTTGAATTTCACCCACCCCATCGTTTCCTTTTCTTCTTACATCAAGTGCTACTTGCACGTCATTATTGTATGTAAGGTGCGATCCCAAAGACAGATTTTCCACGCTCGTACCGTTTACAATATTGGCTCGTAACCATTCATATTCACCAGCTTCTAGTTCTACATCTGCTAACAATGGAAAAACTTGATCGCCCGTGTAATCAAGTAGGTTAATTGAAATTGGATTTCCATCCTCATCTTTGGTTTCAAAGGTTTGCTGTGAATCGCCTTTTTTCATTACGATACCGTCAATCACAATGTTTACCGCACTGACATTGCTTACTGCTGCATCAGACACTCCCAGTGTCATGGTGGTTTTATCTGAAGGGGTCGGCTGTGGGGTATTCGAACCACTATCTGAGCTGCCGCCACCACATGCAGCTAATGCTACTGCCGCCGCCAAGGGTAATAAAGCTCTAAGTTTTGTCATGGTAACCTCTGTAATTATTCTAAAAAACACAACTTGTTTTTAAAGTATAAAGGACCAATCTGAACACACCTTTAATCAGACTTTAGTACCATTTTTGACCACGTTAACGCTTCATTTTCTGTTAAATACGAGCGTAATAACGAATTACTCCACCAGGACTAACCCTCGACACTGAGTAAGAGCCAATATACACGCATGCACAAAACGTAACAAAGTTATTACAGCAATGTGTAAACTATTGGGAGTTTGCTATTTAAAGTTTCACGATATCTGGTACATTAAACTGAAACTAACATTGCAAGTTTTTGTTAATGTTTTACATTTATATGATGTCGGGTGTTGGAGATGTGCCGTGAAGTTCAAACACAAAATTGTTATTGTATCCTCGTTAGTCCTGTTTCTAGCGCTCAGCGTTTTATCCTTTAAGCAGTACTTCTCAATTAAAGCGAATTTAGAACAACAAGTCAGCCACAATGTAAACGAAATAATCCAAGGGATCAGTAACACTGTAACGGCACAAATGCAGGGTAGTACTGACTTAGCGTCGCTGGCTACTTCACTGGTGGCTAGCACTGACTCGTTGCAAGACGCATACCCTATTTTGTCACAGCCAAAACTCACCGAACAATTTCTATTAATAGGTTATGGAGAAGAGAGCACTGGTAAATATGTTGCCAGTGACCCATCTTGGAACCCAGGGCCAACATGGGATCCTCGCAAGCGTCCTTGGTATACAGACGCTAAGAATGCCGGTGAGCTTATCGTAACGGCGCCCTATGCTGATTCAGTCAGTAAAGAGATCGTCGTTTCAATTGGCACCCCTGTATTTAAGCAAGGCCGTTTTCATGGCGCATTATTCTACGATGTTAGCCTAGCGAAGCTTGGCAATATGATTAACTCGTTTAATCTCTTTAATGCTGGATTTGCATTTATGGTCAGTACTGACGGCACCATCATCTCTCACCCCGATGTCGCTCTCAATGGCGATAAAGCCAGTAAGTTTTTAGGCAATACCGCGTTCAGTCAAGAGCTTCAGCACATTACGTTAGACGGCAAAGAATACCTAATAGACTTTCAAAAAGTAGATGGCTTTGACTGGCTAGTTGGCGTTGCTTTAGAAAAGAGCAAAGTCTTTTCAGCTGTTTCTGAACTCACTCAAGACTCGATACTATTCACTGCCCTATTCGTTATCATCAGTATTATCGTGTTATCTTTGGTTATTAACTTACTGCTAAAACCGCTTGCCGACATCAACGATGCTATGGCCAATATCGCCAAAGGCAATGCTGACTTAACCGTACGCCTTAACACCAACAGCGACCCAGAATTCTCATCTCTTGCAGAAAACTTCAATTTATTCACAGCACGCTTGCAACAACTCATTGCTGATATACAGGTTTTGGGACATGAGATTTTAGAAGATGCAAAGCAGACCTCCTCAGGTGCTAATCAATCAAGTAACGCAATTTCTAGGCAGCTTGAGTCACTTACCTCCTTAACCACCGCCACAGAACACATGTCTGAAACAGAGCAACGAGTAGCAAATTCCGCGCAAGAAGCCGCTGAAGCGATTCAAAAAACGGATAGTGCAGCAGTTGAGGGGCAAAAAATTGTCACACAAACCACAGATACCATAGCGCATCTATCTGAACAAATTTCAACTGCCGTTGATGTGGTCAATGATCTTGAAGTCTCCACCAGCGGTATCGAACAAATACTGTCAGTTATCAATGGTATTGCTGAACAAACCAACCTGTTGGCTTTAAACGCAGCCATTGAAGCAGCGCGTGCCGGCGAATCAGGCCGTGGGTTTGCCGTTGTAGCGGATGAAGTACGTACGTTGGCACAGCGCACACAAGAAGCCACAACTGAGATTAAGTCCATGATTGACCAACTTCAAGCGGGCGCCGTAAACGCGGTGCAGGTTATGAAACAAAGTCAAAGCGTGGTTGAGAAAACGGTCGGCAAAGCGGATGAAACCAGTCACTCTTTGCAAGCAATTCGTGCCGCCATCGAACATATTGTACAACTTAACCTGCAAATTGCAGACATGTTGAATGAGCAGCGACAGGTAGTCAGCGAAGTCAATAACAATGCCATGGAAATAAGAAATATCTCGGATATGGTGTTTAATGAAGCAAAAACGGTGGATCATACTATGCAGAGCCAAGTTGAAAAAATCACCGAGCAAGAAAATATGCTTGAGCAGTTTAAAGTGTAATTGGGCTAAACGTGAGGGCGATCTCGCTCTCACTATTTATTCGAGTTAAATAAATGATCTAAGGTTAAAATACACACCGCAATCAACAAGCTCAACCCGCTTAATACCAGCAAGGGTTCACTGAACACCCCTGCATACATTACATAGCCTAGAACGCCACAACCCATTTGCGAAATCAAAACGTGAGATAAACTAACATTTGGGTAACGCAGTGCAGCGACAGACATCACCAACAAAGAAATCAGTCCAATTAGCGCCGCTAGTAGGCTTATCAAAGCCGTGAAATTAGTATCTAGATCACGTAAATATACAAACACACTAATGAGGCTGACCCCAAACCAGCCGAAGCTAGCAGGCCAAATAAGTACTCTCAAAACATATTTGAGCAACACCACTTTCATTGACGTTAATCACTTAATGTAAAATCACCGACGTGGGTTACATAGCCACTGACGACAATATTCACAATGTCCTTGCCATCACACGTTAGCTCCACTTTAATCTCGCTAGGCCTATCCACAAACCGCCCTTGTTGGATGGAAATGTGTGGCTCAGTTGTCAGACCTTGCTGATATAGATACGCTGCAACTGGCCCTGCTGCACTGCCAGTTGCGATATCTTCAACACTACCCAAGTTGTCCCAAGTGCGGCCTTCGAAGTTGTTAACATCAATAAGGTATAAAAATTTTGCCTGATATTGCTCAAGCATCGATTCAAGCTTATTGGTACTAAATGAAACTTTGCTCAACCCATGTTCAATCGGCAAAATTAAATAAGGAAGGCCAGTACTGATCACCTGTACTGGCAAGTCTTGCGGCTGCAATTGTTCAATTCCTAAAGCCGCGTAAAAAGGTTCAGATTGCTTAGCGCTTAGAGTATTGATCAATTCCGGTGCACCTTGATGCATAGCCGCCAAGAAATGCTTACCCCGCCAACGACTAGTCAACTCAACAACCTTATGATTTAGCTCAATCGACCAAGTGTGTGTATCACTGGGTGTGCCAAACTGCTGATGTAAGTAATAGCTCAGTCCAATCAAAGGATGGCCTGCAAAGTCCAGTTCTTCCTCCATGGTAAAGATCCATGCGCGATAAGGTGTGACGTTAGTATCCACAAAAATTGACTCAAACTGGCGCATCTCTCTCGTCCATGCCTGCATTTGCCTTTTGCTTAGGCCCTGACAATCGTGAAATATCGCTAATCCATTGCCTTGCAATTTTTGTTTGCTAAATACATCAACTAATTTGCATTGCATCGTTGCCACCTTTAAAACTATGCTAACTTACTACCTTCACCATTTACACGGTGCCGAATATCTTGTCTCCAGCGTCACCAAGGCCGGGAACAATATAACCATGCTCATTCAAATGACTATCTAATGCAGCCGTATATATTTCAATATCGGGGTGCGCATCCAGTGTTGCTTTGACTCCCTCAGGTGCTGCGACTAATACAATCGCTTTAATGTGTGTACACCCTGCCTTTTTAAGCATGTCGATGGTAGCTATCATGGAGCCTCCAGTTGCCAGCATAGGGTCAATAACAAGGCTTAGACGCTGATCTATTTTGCCCACCAGCTTTTCAAAATATGGTACGGGCTCAAGCGTTTCTTCATTGCGTTGCAAGCCAACAACACTGACTTTGGCCGACGGGATAAGCTCCATTACACCATCCATCATGCCAAGGCCCGCTCGCAAAATGGGCACAACGGTAATTTTCTTACCTTGTAATTTACATACCTGAATATCGTTACCTTCCCAGCCCTTTATCGACTGTTCTTGCAAGGGCATATCTTTAGTCGCTTCATAGGTAAGCAGCGTGCCTATTTCACTTACCAGTTCACGAAAACTTTTTGTACTTATTCCATACTCTCTGAGTAACGCGAGCTTGTGTTGTACTAATGGATGCTCAATAACGTGTAATGACATAGCTATTAGCCCTTATAAATCACTAAAAAATGTTTCAGCTTTGTGGCGTACCGGTTTTGTACAGGCAACCGTAGGTGTACCCAAATAAAGATAGCCGACAATTTCATCCTGTTCGTTTAAACCTAGCAGAGATTTTACTTTTGGGCTTTGTGCAAAATAACCCGTTCTCCAAACTCCAGACAGACGCTGTGCAAAAGCGGCTTGCTGCATCGCAAAAACACTGCATGCTGCACTCTCAATCTGTTCAATTCTCGGCACCTTCGGGTGCTCTTGATAAGGGCTAACAGCAATAATGATCATAGGCGCTCGCTGCGGTAGCTCTTTGGCACGACTGATTGTGCGCTCATCCTGATGCTCGCTGACCGCTGCTTGATGATAAATTTCGCCTAACCTTTCTCTACCTTCGCCCTGCACCACAATAAATTTCCAAGGGGCTAGACCACCATGATCTGGCACCTTCAACGCGGCTTTTTTGATAATCTCTAGTTGGGCTTGAGAGGGCCCAGGAAAAGATAAATTACTGTCTGATTGACGAGTAGTAAGTAGCTCAATGGCATCCATAACACCGTACCTTAATTGCGATATCTAGTTGCCAGTGAGAATACCATCGTCTGCCTCTATCATCTATCAATGATGTGATTTTTTGTTATTTTTCAAGACAGTTGTTTTTTGCTTGCCGTTTGAGCCAGTAATCCATACTGACATACCTTCCGCCACCACTAAAAATAAGACTCAGTAACATCGCAAAATAAATAGCGGCAAACTCAATGCCGTTGTTCAAGATAACTACACTCCCCTTTTCATACAGGTAATCCGGATATCCATGAGTTTCTATCAATGACTTAATTTTATCGAGGCGCTCACTCACCTCGGCGCTGTTTTCTAAGCTCTCTTTCGCAGCAGGTACGCCCAACCAGCTATACGCCAACGCAGCACTGGTTTGTGGGTTTGATGGTGCCACAGAAAACCAACCATTATCCCAATGCACCGTTGTGGCAGCAATGAACATGGTAAACAGTAATGGTATGGATACGACTCTCGTAAACAAGCCAAGTAAAAGTAGCCAACCTCCCAGCAACTCACTCCACCCCGCCAAAAATGCGAGCAGCTCAGGAAAAGGAAGCCCAAGACCCCACTGATCATTACCAAACCAATTTACAACATTTTGATCTGCCAATAAGTTACTGGGCAAGCTGAATTGATCATTCGCTAAATTGAGCTTGCTATACCCTGCTACTATCATTACAGGTGCGAGTATCAGTCTGAATAGTAAAGCGGGAAGCCCGTTGAGTATTTGTATTTTATCGAATAAATATTGATAGGTGTTGTGGAGTTTGCAAAGCATAAGCGGCCTTTCGAATAATCCATAATAAATATAGTTATTAGTCTAGACCGCTTTTGAGCTAGGTTTCTTGCAACAGAAACTTATTATATTAGCCGAGCCGCTTGTAACGCTTCAAATATGGCGCGTTTGGCGTCTATTGCACTGGCAAGTTTTGCCCCGCCTATCACATGGTGATTGTCTGGCAATGCTTCCTTATCGAATAGTTGATCATTGGAAACTTGACCTATACATGCAATGACCGTATCAACATCTAGCCACTTCTCTTCTCCGGCTTGCTTGATAAGCAATCCTTTATCAGAAAATGCCAGATATTCACATTCAGCAATTTGCTCAACTTGATGTTGCTTAGCAACTTGCCTGTGTATCCAACCCGTCGTTTTACCCAGATCACTACCAAAACGACCAGGACTACGTTTTAACATGTACAACTTACGGGGGTCTCTAAGCGGCTGAGCTTCACATTCAATGCCCCAGTGATGCTTAAATTCTTCAATAGATTGTTCACTTTTTTCTGCTAAAAACGCAACCATATCAAATCCAATACCACCTGCTCCCAATATCGCTATTTTGTCACCCAGTTCAACTTCTCTGCGGATCACCTCATCATATGCGAACACGCGCTTGTCGTCACTACACTCAATATTAGAAAGCCTAGGCCTAACACCTGTAGCAAACACCACATCATCAAACTGCTGGGACATATCGGCCTGATATTCAGTGTTTAACTGCATTTCTACATTAAGACGCTTTAACTCCGATAGGTAATAAGCCAAAGTTTTTTGGAAGTCTTCTTTGCCAGGGATGCGCATCGCAAGGTTGAATTGACCGCCTAGTTGAGCGTTTTTATCTATAAGTTTAACCTCATGCCCTTTGCTCGCTAGATAATAACTGGCAGATAGTCCAGCAGGTCCTGCGCCTACAACCAACACTCGTTTTTTGTTAGCAGCAGGTTGCAATGGGTAATCCAGTTCAAAGCCAGCTTGAGGATTCACCAAACACGTGGCCCGCTTACCTCTAAACACATGGTCCAAACAGCCTTGGTTACAGCCGATGCAAATATTAATCTGTTCACTTTGCTGTGCGGCATACTTGTTGAAAAACTCAGGATCAGCAAGTAGAGGCCTCGCCATTGAGATAAGGTCCGCTTCTTGGTTTTGCAAAATACTGTTAGCAATCTCGGGGGTATTGATCCTATTGACTGCAATAACAGGAATATCAACCACATCTTTTAGACGCTTCGAAGCTTCTTTAAATGCGCCTGGCGGAACCATACTCGCGATGGTTGGCACTCTCGCTTCATGCCAGCCAATTCCCGTGTTTAAGATATCTACACCCGCCGCCTCTAACGCCTTTGCTTGCAGGGTTACTTCCTCTGGTGTAGACCCATTTGGGATCAAATCCATCACCGATAATCTAAAAATGATGATGAAGTTATCTTTCACTGCACCACGCACAGCTTTAACAATTTCTACCGCCAAGCGCATACGATTTTCTAAAGTACCACCGTATTCATCGCCTCGTTTATTGGTGTGATTAGCCATAAACTCGTTGATCAGGTAGCCTTCTGAACCCATTATCTCTACACCATCGTAACCGGCTTTTTGAGCTAATTTAGCTGAATGAGCAAAATCTTTTATCGTGCTTTTGATCATGCCCTTTGACATTGCTTTTGGCTTATAAGGATTAATGGGCGCTTTAATGGCACTGGGTGCCACATTAAATGGATGATATGCATAGCGACCTGCATGTAGTAACTGCAGACAAATCTTTGCACCGTGCTTATGAACAGCTTGTGTGTACGCTTTATGTTTGATTACATCATATAAAGTGTTAAACGAGGACGATATTGGCGTCAATTTACCTCGCAAATTAGGACTATATCCTCCAGTGATTAATAATCCTGTGCCGCCTTTAGCACGGGCTTCGTAAAACGCACTTAAACGCTTACGGTTATGCCATCCTTCTTCTAGGCCTGTGTGCATCGACCCCATCACCAAGCGATTACGCAGCTCAGTGTGTTTTAATTCTAATTGTTTTTCTAACATTACTTGCCCCGACAAACTGGTCTAACCTGTGCAACATTAACAATTTTTTGTGATTTAGCAAGCATCGGTTAAAGTAAATTTTTTGTTTATAGGCTGATTATCTATGCTAACTTGCTCTTTCTAAGTATAAACAGCTCAGTTTTAGGCCTAAACAAAGTTGTTAAATACTTCGTTACGTTTTTGAGGTAACAACCAAATATAAACTGAGTTATGATGTTTACATATCATAATTAGCAGTTCGTTCTGATGAGGATTAGTTTTGAATCTGATTGGTAAATTTTTTAAAGCATTATGGCACGGCTTAAACTTTTCACGCCGTTTGGTCTTAAACATCATTTTTTTCATAATCATAGTCGCCGCTATTATCGCGATTTTTAGTGATAAGGAAGAAATCACCGTCTCTGAAAATAGTGTATTGAGGTTAAACTTAAACGGGTATCTGGTTGAAGAACTAACCTACATAGACCCGTTAGACGCAGCATTTCAAGATCTCAGTGAGTCCGGTGATGAGCCTCACGAAATTCTGCTTGATGATGTCTTAGAAGTCATTAACCGAGCCAAAAAAGATGATAGAATTCAGGTGCTTTGGCTTGACCTAGAGAACCTCTATGGTGGCCACCTTGATAAGCTAGAAGTCATAACTCAAGCGTTAGATGAGTTCAAGAACGCTGACAAGAAAGTAATCGCACATGGCTCATACTATTCACAAGCACAATATTATTTGGCCGCACATGCCGATACTATCTCACTTCACCCTTATGGTAGTGTAAAGATACGCGGTTTCTCCTCTTACCCGCTTTATTTCAAAGATGCATTAGACAAGCTGAAAGTCACTCAGCACATTTTCCGTGTTGGTACATACAAATCGGCCATTGAACCGTTAATTCGCAACGACATGTCTGACGCTGCAAAAGAAGCAAACCGTTTATGGCTTGGTGAATTGTGGCAACAATATAAACAAGAGATAGCTGATGCACGACCTTTCGGGTTAGATAATTTTGATGAAACGCTCGATGACTACGGGATGAAAATACAAGCTGTTAAGGGTGACTTCGCACAGTACGCATTGCACAACGGTTGGGTTGATGAGCTGAAAACTGATCAGCAACTACAGTCAGAACTGATTGAACTAGTTGGCTTAGATAAGCGCGGTAAAACGTTCAATCAAATTTCCTTCGATGAATATCTTGAAATGATCAAGCCGCCTGTGCAGTTTGAAAACCCAATAACTGAAAAGGTAGCCGTTATCGTTGCACGTGGTGCTATCGTGGACGGTAAACAAAAAGCTGGAAAAATTGGTGGCGACTCAACAGCTGCGCTACTTAAAAGAGCACGCTTAAATGACAAGGTAAAAGCTGTTGTGCTTCGCATAGATTCAGGCGGCGGCAGTATGTTTGCATCAGAAACCATTCGTAATGAAATTCTAGCGATAAAAGCGGCAGGTAAACCTGTGGTTGCTTCGATGGGCTCAGTAGCGGCGTCAGGTGGCTACTGGATTGCAGCGTCAACGAATGAAATTTGGGCTGCACCAAGTACAATCACAGGGTCTATTGGCGTGTTTGGGGCAATACTAACATTTGAGAACTCCTTAAAAGAGCTGGGCATTCACTCTGATGGGGTGGCAACAACTGAACTCAACGGTATGTCTATCGCCCGTGGAATTAATAAACAACTTGTAGATATTTACCAACTTAGCGTTGAGAACTCTTACGACAAGTTCATCTCACTGGTTGCGCAAGAACGTAATATGACCAAAGAAGCGGTTGATAAAGTTGCTCAAGGCCGCGTATGGACAGCAACACAAGCTAAAGAGTTCGGTCTTATTGATAATCTAGGTTATAAAAAGGATGCCATTGAGGCCGCAGCAAAGCTTGCAAACTTAGACTTCTATGAAGTGATAACAATTGAGCAAGAGTTATCTGAGAAAGAGCAGCTAATTCGTGAGTTCTTGGGTTCAGCTACGGTAAAATCAGCGCTTGCAGGGGTAGCCCCTGATGCGTCTGTAGCCAAATTAGCAAGTGGTTACCTATCACCTATCACATCTCAAGTTGAACAGAATCTTGACCTGCTCAATCAATTTAATGACCCCAATGGGACTTATGTACGCTGTTTAGTATGTGAAGTAAGCTTCTAAACTGCCAAAGTAAGTCAGCAATTGATATACTAAGCCCAGAATATATTCTGGGCTTTTTTATGAAAAGAAAAAAAATATATATCGCTTACACTGGCGGTACTATAGGTATGAAACAATCTAGTCGTGGCTATATTCCTGCTGAAGGCTACTTGACGGAAACCGTAAAGAACAATGCAGAGTTCACCCGCGAAGAAATGCCCCTGTTTGATATCCATGAATATTGTCCGCTGATAGACTCATCAGACATGTCACCATTACATTGGCAGATGATAGCCGACGATATTCAGGAAAAATATGAACAATACGATGGCTTTGTTGTTCTGCATGGTACAGATACCATGGCATATACAGCATCAGCGCTATCTTTTATGTTTGAAAACCTGACCAAGCCCGTGATTGTAACGGGTTCACAGATCCCGCTGTCACAATTGCGCTCTGATGGCCAAGTTAATCTGCTAAACGCTATGTACTTGGCTGCCAATTATCCGATTGCCGAGGTCAGTTTATTTTTCAACAATAAGCTATTTCGTGGTAACAGAGCAACCAAAGCACACGCAGATGGCTTTGACGCGTTTGCCTCACCGAACCTGCAACCGTTGGCACAGTCGGGTATTAATATTCAGCTCAAAGAAGGCAAATTGAGCCCCTATGTTGACCAGGCCTTACAAATCACCCCAGTTGTTCAACAACCGATTGGCATTTTATATCTGTACCCTGGGATCAGCCTTGACATCATTAACAGTATTATCAATAGCAATATCAAGGCACTGATCTTACTTAGCTTTGGAGTTGGCAATGCTCCCCAACAAGGTGAGTTCTTGGCAGCACTGAAAGCCGCCAGTGAACGTGGTGTCGTTATAATTAACCTCACGCAATGTATTCAAGGGCAAGTAAATATGGGTGGCTACGCAACGGGTAATGCGCTACTCAATAGCGGCGTACTCAGTGGCTATGATATGACGCTTGAGGCTTGTATTGCAAAACTGCATTATTTGTTCAGCCAAAACCTCGAGCTTGAAACGGTAAGACATTTGATGCAAGACAACTTGCGTGGCGAACTCACTCGCTAAACAAAAAAGCCGGCTAAATGCCGGCTTTTATCATCTATAGCACCGAATCAACGTACTTTCGATTCTAACTCTACTAGATCGGTTATATGGCATGTCTCACCACTATGAGTCTTGATACCGTGCTCACCAAAGTAATCACGCTGAGCCTGAACTAGGTGACCGTTACTTGGTGTACTCAATGTTGCGATATACGTTTGTGTTGAAGACAACACTGGGAACGCCAAGCCGCTTGCCATAGCTAACCCCGCTACCTTACGAAGCGCAGCAGATTCTTTTTCCAACGTATCTATAAATTCAACGCCTTGTGCAATATCATCCAAGTAATCAGCACGAATAATGCAACCGGCTCTCCAAGTTTGCAGCGTTTTTGCTAAGTCAACTTTCCATTGGTGTTCACGAGATGCGCCCTTAATAAGTGCCAAACCTTGGCGGTAACACAGCAAGCTTGCCATGTAAAACGCATCTTTTAATTCATCAAGGTCAACGTCCACTTTTATGGTTGCCTTTTTGGCATAAGTCATTTCTTTGGCCGCGTGTGTGTCTATCGTGTTAGTGAGGTGTCTGGCTTGCACCGCGGCAACTAGTGATGGTACCGCAATACCAAGCTCAAGTGCATTCTGTGCAGTCCACAGTCCCGTACCTTTTGCACCAACTTTATTATCAATCAAATCAACCAAAGGCTCTGACTGTTCCGTTTCAAGGCTTAAAATATGGCTTGAGATAGATAATAAATAGCTGTTTAACGACCCTTGAGACCACTGTTCAAATATCGCAGCAACTTCCTTTGGTGAGCGCTCAGTTCCATGACGAAGCAATTGATACACCTCAGCAATTAGCTGCATCAGCGCATATTCAATGCCATTGTGTACCATTTTTACGAAATGACCACTGGCTGATTGCCCGACGCGTGCAAAACAAGACTCGCCGTTGTAGCTCGCAGCCACTTTTTCAAACCATGGTTCAATACGCTCCCATCCGCCTTCTGAGCCACTGGCCATCATGGCTGGACCATGGCGCGCTCCTTCTGCACCGCCTGAGATACCCATAGTGGCAAACTCAAACTTATTCTGATATTTCAGCTTCCGTGTAATTCCGTCTTTATAATTACTGTTGCCACAGTCCACAATAATATCTTCTTTGGCGACCCCAGCCTCAATTAAATCAGTGCACACGCGATCAACTAACTCACCAGCTGGTACTAGTAATAAAATCGAACGAGGTGATTCTAGGCGTCGTACCATATCACCGAGATCTGAAACTATGTGTAAACGCTCTGCTAAGCCCAAAGATTGAGCACAACTAATTAACTCAGCGCCCGCGTCAGGGTTTGTGTCATAGGCAACAAGTGTTAACCCCTTTTCGATAAGATTCAGCGCGAGGTTTTTACCCATCACACCCAAACCAACTAATGCAACTTGCATTTAGTTTCCTCCTCGGTAACTACAAATATAGTGAGTATATAAACTTCAAAAACATTATACCCTAGCCCCCTTTAGATGCTAAGGGCTAACTACTGCACAACACACTGTTGATCTCACCTATCAACACAGCAATAATCAGCGACAATCGACGGAAGTCGACTTATTATAATAACGTATTGCCAACGACTTTAGCCGTTTGCGGCATAAAAAACACTCATAAGTAAACTTTTTGGCAATAATATCAGTGATTGACCTACACTGACACCGGTGTCATAATGATGTCATACAGATCATATAATTTAATCTCGCTGTTAAAAAGAGTTTTGAGTTAAATCTTTCTAATTATCGCGGTTAATTTGCAGCAAATATGCTCATTATACAGACTTGTTTGCAAACAAGTGATCTTGTAACTGATTTGCACAAATAACATAACCCTATGGACATAGGCCTACAGGAGCTCCTGATGCTTAGACGCACAAAAATCGTAGCCACACTTGGACCGGCAACGGACAGAGATAACAATTTAGAAAAAATCATCCAAGCTGGTGCCAATGTGGTCAGACTGAATTTCTCCCATGGTGTTGCACAGGATCATAAAGATCGTGCACAGGCAGTACGTGACATAGCACAAAAGCTAGGTAAACACGTTGCTATATTAGCTGATTTACAAGGTCCAAAAATCCGCGTGTCTACCTTTAAAGAAGGTAAAGTCACATTAGACGTTGGCGCTAAATTCACGCTTGATGCAAAAATGGAGAAAGGCCAAGGTACTGTTGAATCGGTAGGTATTGACTACAAAGAGCTGCCACAGGATGTGAGTAAGGGTGACTTATTGTTGCTAAATGATGGCTTGATTCAGCTAGCGGTTGACAGTGTAGATGGTCACCTAGTCCATACTACTGTAACCGTAGGCGGTGTGTTATCAAATAACAAAGGTATTAATCGCCTAGGTGGTGGTCTAACTGCCCCAGCGTTTACAGAAAAAGATAAAGAAGACTTAATCACAGCGGCGGAAATCGGCGTGGACTATATTGCTGTATCTTTCCCTCGTTGTGGTGATGATATGCGTTATGTACGCTCTTTAGCTGAAAAGGCAGGTTCAAACGCGCAACTACTTGCTAAAATTGAACGCGCAGAAGCAGTAGAAACTCAAGAAGCCGTAGACGATATTATCTTAGCTTCAGATGCTGTCATGGTTGCTCGTGGCGACTTGGGTGTTGAAATTGGCGATGCAGCATTAGTGGGCAAGCAGAAGTTGATCATTCGACGTGCTCGCTCATTAAACCGTACCGTAGTCACTGCCACGCAAATGATGGAATCGATGATAGACAATCCGATGCCTACACGAGCAGAGGTTATGGACGTTGCCAACGCTGTATTAGACGGTACTGACGCAGTTATGCTCTCAGCTGAAACCGCTGCTGGTGATTACCCAGAAGAAACCGTAGCAACAATGGCTCGCGTGTGTCTTGGTGCTGAGTCTCAACCAGAAATACACGTCTCCAAACACCGTTTGGATAGCATGTTCTCCGATACATCTGAAACATTGGCTTTATCGGCTATGTATGCTGCCAACCATCTGGACTGTGTAAAGGCTATCGTTGCATTGACCGAATCTGGTAAAACAGCCAAGTTAATGTCACGTATCAGTTCTGGCTTACCCATTTACTCTCTATCTAGACATAAAAGTACATTGGGCCAGACTGCGCTTTATCGCGGTGTATATCCTGTATTCTTCGATTCAACAAAGTGCTCAGATCAAACCATGGTACGTGATGCGCTGAACACACTTGTTGAGGCCGGCTCTCTTGCAAAAGGCGATACCGTCATTCTGACACACGGTGATGCGATGGAAACGATTGGTGCTACCAACACCATGAAGATTGTCACCATATAACTGGTATTTTTATTTGGGGCGGCTTTAAGCTGCCCTATTTTTTAGAGCAAAAACCAGACTCACGCATAAATAAGAAAACAGCAAAACCATTCACATTCGCTAAATAAAATTAAAAGTCACAACTATCGCCGCCACCGCGAATAATAACACAGCGTTTTGAAGAGTATAAATTACCAAATAGCGTACACAACTAAACGAATGTTTGCTCAAGTACCCTGTACTAGCTTGCCAACGCAGCCTTAACTTTATCTCGGTAACTGCGGCTCACTTTAAGTTCTTGTCCATTTTCTAGCACTAACAAATATTCGCCACTGCTTTGCGTCACCAGTTTGCTGATCTGCTTTGTGTTAACAATTGCCGAGCGATGAACGCGAACAAACAGAGCTGGATCGAGTTCTTGTTCTAACTCTTTCATCGTTTTACGTAAAATGTGCGTTTGACCGTCACTGCAATGCAAGCACATATAATCGCCCGCGGCATCAATCCACTGAATTGTTGCTGTCGATACGCGAATAATTTCGCCCTGCTCTTTTACAGCAAGTGACTCTGGGTATTTTTTATCGACTAATGTATCACCAGTTGCGAGCTTCTTTAAAATCTCTTCGCAGTTGTTTCCTGTAATACCTGCCACGAAGCTAGCCAGCTTTTTCTTATGCACGTTGTCTTGTTGTGTTTTTAAATAACTTTGCACTTTTTCCACCGCCTGTTTTAGTCTGTTGTCATCAACGGGTTTTAAAATGTAATCCAATGCATGAATCTCAAACGCTTGAACAGCGTATTGATCAAATGCTGTCACGAATACAATCGCAGGGAGTGGCTTTATACTCTCGCTCAATGCTCTTGCTACCTCGAAACCGTTCATGCCTGGCATTTGGATATCTAAGAAAACTAAATCTATATCTTGCGACTGACACACATCGATTGCTTGTTGCCCACCACTGCATAACTCTACGACTTCAATTTGCGAAAATGACTGTAAGCGCACTGCTAGGCCTTTTCTTGCCAAGGGCTCATCGTCGACAATTAATGCTTTTATTTTGCTCATTACTTCTTAGCCTTTTCAAAAGGAACACGAATATTCACTTTTAAACCATTTGGTTCATTATGTGACAACACAAATGAATAATTATTTTCGTAAAGTGTTTTTAGTCTATCGATGGTGTTTGCAATACCCACACCTTGGGCATTTTTAAGCTGTCCATTATCTAATTCGGCACCTGGACCGTTGTCTCCTACCTCTAGCAACAGCTCATTGGCGAAAACTTGAGCTTTGATCTCTAGCTTACCGCCTTCTGCTAAATGGGCAATGGCATATTTAATAGAATTTTCGATAATGGGCTGTAGAATCAAACTCGGTACCATTGCTTGCTTTGCTTCTTCACTGACATCGATGTCAATTGACAGACGCTCATCAAAACGAACCTTCTCAATTTCTAGATACAACTGTAGAGCATGTAGCTCTTGTTCAAGCGCAACTTTCTTGATCGGATCGGTATTAAGGGTATAACGTAAAAAGTCGCTTAACCTTGCGACCATCAGGTTTGCATCCTTATTCTCTTCGACCAAAATCAAGGTAGAAATCGCATTGAGCGTGTTAAATAAAAAGTGAGGATTTAGCTGGTAACGTAGCATCTTCAATTGCGCTTCATGCGCCATAGTATTCGCTTTTAGCGCTTTTTGACGCTCACTTTGTAGCAACTGGTAATATTTAATACCGAAATACAGGCCGCTCCAACACAGTACAATGTAAACTGAATCTAACCCCTGCTGAAGATAATAAAACCACTCTTCAGGACGATAACCATGACGGTATATCTCCCAGAGGTTAAACTTTTGAACAACCGCCCATAACGTACCTGTTACGTAAGAAGCACCAAATACTACGAGTATCAGTACCCATGGTGAAGCATTCCATATTTTGCGATACAAATATCGCAATGGTACTGTCATTAAACAGCCTGCATAAGCATTCAGCACGATAACAAACACGTAAATATCGCGCATTTCAAATACTTTTGAGCCTATATAGTTAACTAGTGCATAACCCAACCAGCCAGCTATTTGTAAAACCCAAAAAAAACGTTGTCGATTATCGACCAGTGCTTGCCATTTCAAAAGCTTATTAAACTCCTCGTATTCTGTTCTAATTATATCCCAGTGCTCTTGAAAGGATCACTGTAAATTGTCTTAGTTTTCTTACTGTCCAGCGCAAATAAAAAAGGCACCTAAGTGCCTTTTTTAATGATTTTCTATGCGTTATTTATGCAAGTTTATCTGAGGCGACCTTATATTTCGGGTCTTCTATTACATTGACTTCGACAAGATCTCGCGCTTTTTCTAACAGTTGGCGGCAATCTTGACTCAAGTGTCTCAGATGAAGCTTCTTGCCAGCTTTGGTATAACGCTCAGCCAAGCTGTCAATCGCTTCTATTGCACTGTGGTCCGCAACGCGGCTGTACTTAAACTCAATAATAACGTCGGCAGGGTCACTGTTTACATCAAATAAATCAGCAAAATTCTTTACCGAGCCAAAGAACAGCGGTCCATGTAACTCATAAACCTTCGAGCCTTCTTCATCAATATAATTATTTGTGTAGATATGCTTCGCGTGCTCCCATGCAAATACCAAAGCAGAGACTATCACACCAACGCATACCGCAATGGCAAGGTCAGTGATCACCGTCACACCAGACACTAATACAATCACGAAAGCATCAGTTTTTGGTACACGCTTCATTAGTCTAAAACTTGACCACTCAAACGTTCCCAATACTACCATAAACATTACGCCAACAAGCGCTGCCAATGGGATCATCTCGATAAGACTCGCAGCAAATAAAATGAAACCTAAAAGCAGAACCGCTGCTGTAATACCCGACAGGCGACTACGCCCACCCGAGTTAATATTTATCATTGATTGGCCAATCATGGCACAGCCGCCCATCGCTCCAAATACACCACAAGTCATATTCGCTGCGCCTTGACCAATACACTCTCGATTACTGTTACCACGTGTTTCGGTGATTTCATCTATTAATGTTAGAGTCAGTAACGACTCAATTAAACCAATTGCGGCGAGAACTAAGGCATAGGGGAAAATAATAGTAAATGTTTCCCAGTTAAAAGGCACCATTGGTATATGGAACTGCGGGAAACCGCCAGCAATGGTCGCATTCACATCCCCTGACATATCTTTGAGATAATCCAGCACGTTTCGTGCATCAAGGTCTAGGCCAATAACTAATCCAGTAACAACTAAAATAGCGGCAAGCGAAGAGGGGATAGCTGTGGTCACTTTAGGGAGAAAGTGAATAATAAACATCGTCAGCGCTACCAAGCCCAACATGATATACAGTTGAGAGCCTTGCATCCACTGCAGCTGACCTTGTGCATCAGAGACTTTAAACTGCCCTAGCTGCGCGAGGAAGATAACAATTGCTAGGCCGTTTACAAACCCCAACATAACAGGATGTGGTACCATTCGAATGAACTTTCCGAGCTTGAAGACCCCTGCCAGCACTTGCAGGATCCCCATCAGCAGTACCGTGGCAAACAGGTATTCGACACCATGCTCAACAACAAGACTCACCATAACAACGGCCAGAGCACCTGTCGCGCCTGAGATCATACCCGGACGACCGCCAAAGATTGACGTAATTAAACCAACAATAAACGCAGCGTATAAGCCAACGAGTGGATCAACTTGCGCAACAAAGGCAAATGCAACCGCTTCTGGAACTAGCGCAAGTGCGACAGTTAAACCAGATAAGATGTCATTTTTAGCAGAGCTTGGCGCCTTGCTGATTAAATTAAACATTCACATCCTCTTACAACATACAGAAAAGCGCTGGATTTTAACAAAACACAGCGCTTTTAACAAATTAGATTAAAATGTATTAAACTGACAGCAGTATCACGACACAACTAAATTATATCTCGTTATAATGGTAATGCAGTCGTTCTTTTAACACACGTCATGGTCACATTTGAATGTACTTCTTGAACGTATTCAAGGTTGAGTAAATTGTCTCTCACAAACAACTCATACCCTTCTATACCACGAGAGATAATTCTTAGCATAAAGTCCATCGTGCCAGCCATGGTGTAACATTCTGTGACTTCATCATAGCTCATGATAAGCTTTTCAAACTCTGCTAGATTGTTGCGGCCATGGTTGGACAAGCGCACGTGTGCATATACCAGCATATCAAAACCAAGTTGTTTCTCATCCAATAGAGCAACTTTACCCTTGATATAGCCATCTTGTTCTAATTTGGCAATTCTTCGCCAACATGGTGATTGAGAAAGCCCAACTTTATCTGCTATTTCTGCCGTTGAAAGGCTCGCGTCTTGCTGTAATAGTGCCAAAATTTGGCGATCAACCTGATTTAATGACATTGTTTTTTCTTTAAATTTTAGTCAGTGGAAAAAATTATACATGCAGACAAGCAATTTGTCCGCCCCTATGATCACCCATACTGTCCACTCATAAATGGGTTATTATACTTTTCAAAGCCTATGGTGGTGTTTTCACCATGCCCTGATAACACCACGGTTTCTTCTGGCAAGGTAAACAACTGTTCCAGTATAGATTGCTTTAACTGGCTTGCATCACCTTTAGGAAAGTCAGTGCGACCCACTGACCCTTTAAACAACACATCGCCTACAATAACTTGAGAAGAATCACTATGATAAAACACCACATGGCCTGGTGTGTGGCCTGGGCAGTGTCTTACTTCCAATTGCATTTTACCCACACTAACAGGCTCTTTGTGTGACAGCCAGCGATCAGGATAGAATGCAGCCTTTGGTGCAAAACCAAACATTTGCGACTGCATAGGAAGCGCATCGAACCAAAACTTCTCATCTAGGTGTGGACCTATAATTTCTAGACCCAGCGCTTTTTTTAGCTCATCAGCCGCTCCAACATGATCTAGATGTCCATGCGTGAGTAATATGCATTCAATATTAAGCTGACCATCATGAATACATTTGAGCAGCTTATCTGCGTCTCCGCCTGGGTCAACAATGGCTGTTTTACTCGTTTCAGGGCATGTAATAAACCGCGCATTTTGCATAAATGGCGTTACTGGAACTGTTAATACTTGCACCTTATTCCCCCTTAAACGACATTAAAATAGGATATTTTAGATAAGCCTTATCATAAAATGGTGTCTTTGCATACAACCACTCCATGCGCGCATTGGGGTCGTTTGCAAACGCTTTATCTTCGCGGATCTTTCTATCAAACTCTAAAGCTATCGCTGGGTTCTCTTTTAACATAGAACGAGCAAAAGGCTCTAATGCATAATTTTCAACATACTCTGTGCGTTGAAAAATAGTGTTAAACTCACCCCAGCTAAAAAATGAATCAGGTGCCTGAGGATGCAACAAATGTGTAGCAAGTTTACCTCTGATTTGGTCAGTGCTAACTTGATACCAACCTGCAAGTTTTGGAGCTTCTACTTTATCAAAACTAAAAGACGCTGATACCATAAACCGCCCTTCAAAAGGTGCTTTTGCAAACTCGTAACTGGTGACATTAGCGCTTACCAAAGAACCAACCGGTTCAGGCATTTCTTCGACTCTTGCCACTTTAATACCGTGAAGTTTTAACTTTTCTACAATTTCAGGGTATGCCGGAGGAATATAAAATGCGTCTGGCACGTCAATCTTAGTCACAACTTCCTTTTGCCAGTAAATAGGTAAGGCGTCGTACTGTATTTTCTCTCCGAGGTACTTTGCTTCAGTTTGTCCTGAAATAGCACTTTGGAAATGCTTATATTTGATCCCTTTAAACGAAATCGTGTCGGGTTGCTTAGCATACGCCCTTTTTACGACCAATTGCTGTGGCCTATTATTTTGTTCTGCGGCGACGGCTCCGTTTAACTGCGTATGGTACTTTGACAACGCCGAGATAAGGCCATCGTACAATACGTAGGTCCCCAGTACCCGCTGTTTATAGGGTTTTAGAGAATGGTTCTCAACTAAAATAGTGGGAACGCCAGCTAAGTCTCCCCAACCATTGGAAAAACGTGGTGTAGCAACCCAACCAGCAATGCCCTTCTTAAAATCGCGCTTATCCATTGCAAATACCAATGGTCCCGGAATGTGGCCTTGTTTTTCTAGCGCCTTATCTATCACAGGCTTTATCTGGCTCTCAAGCACGCGCGCGATGGCTGGTGACTCACTGGCAAACTCGGGATTAAAGCCATAAGTAATATCGTATTGATAATCCGCACCATCAGTCACATGCACATCCAGGTAAAGCGCTGGCTGATACTCATCAATCACTTTTAAAATTGCTTGAACCTCTGGCGTATCGAGCTTAGTGTAATCACGATTCAAGTTCAGATTATTGGCGTTAGTGCGAAAGCCCATCTCTAGCGGACCACGCTGATTGATCCTATTGTACTTACTACGTCGCTCATGACCATCCACATTAAGGATTGGTACGAATAAGATATTTACTTGGCTCAATAAATCTCTACGCTTACCTAGTGCAATATCTCTGAGCATCATAAACGCAGCATCTTTACCATCAATTTCCCCAGCGTGAATACCCGCTTGGATCAGCAAAGTCGGCTTTTGATTATTTTTTAACATTGAAGCTGTAAAGTGGCTCTGCTCCGATGCGATCAGCATTTTTATTGCCCGCCCAGATTTGCTATAACCTATGTCAATTGCTTTAAATTGAGTTGGATTTGCTGCCACTAAACGCTCAACAAACGCCATTGTTTGTTGATAATCAGGCGAGTTCATGCCTTCACTAAGTTCAAAGTCAGTGGTTAAAGGACCTTTCATTTGCATCAATTGCTCGCTTTGCCCTTGCCAAGGCTCCAGCGGCGGCAAATGAGCATCTAATGACAAGCTTGCGGTTAACATGATCATGCTTGCTATCATTTTTATTTCTCAATTTTCAGCCTAGATAGCACAATTATATCAATATTTTAGTTAACATCTTACAATGTGCGGTGATTCAACAAAAATATGCAGCTAATAACATCTCGCTCACACAAATAGGCTTTATTTTTCTTAAGAAGATACTTATGACGACATCAATACTCATTACAGGGTGCTCAACAGGAATTGGCTACTATTGTGCTCACGCACTTCACAACGCTGGCTTTCATGTTATCGCCTCTTGCAGAAAACAAGAAGATGTATACAGGTTAACTCACGAAGGACTAACCTGCATCCAACTCGATTTGAATGATGAACAAAGCATAGCTAACGGCTTTGAACAGGCCTTGAAGTCATGTGACGGGAAGTTAGATGCCTTGTTTAATAATGGTGCTTATGGGCAACCAGGCGCGGTCGAAGACCTACCCACTAAAGTATTGAAACAACAGTTTGAAACAAACTTTTTTGCATGGCATACCCTAACAAACCTCGCTATTAAGCATATGCGTTCACATGGTTCTGGTCGCATAATACATAATTCATCAGTGCTTGGTCTTGTGGCGCTACCATTTAGAGGCGCTTATAATGCCAGCAAATTTGCCTTGGAAGGTCTAACCGATACCCTACGCATGGAGCTGATAGGCACCGATATTCAGATCAGTCTAATTGAGCCTGGCCCTATTGCCTCTAAGTTTAGAGAAAACGCAAAACAAGCATTTGTTGATAACATTAATATCGAAGATAGCCCCCATAGACAAGACTACTTAGCACAATTGGATAGACTCGCCGCACAACGTGCGCCACAGCCATTTACCCTTGAACCACAAGCCGTCTATAAAAAACTATTACATGCATTGACAGCAAAGAAAGCCAAGCCTAGATATTACGTGACCTTCCCAACCTACTTTATGGGTTATCTTAAACGTATTCTCAGCACTAGTTGGTTAGATAAAATACTTATCAAGAATCGTTAAGATCAAAAAAAGGAGCCAAAGGCTCCTTTTTCGGGAAATAAGCTTAGTTGCTTATTAAGCAGCTAGACCGTCTTTTGCTTTAGCAACTAATGCTGCGAAAGCTACTTGGTCGTATACTGCGATATCAGCTAGGATCTTACGATCGATTTCAACAGATGACTTTTTAAGGCCATTGATGAAACGGCTGTAAGAAAGGCCGTTTTGACGTGCTGCAGCGTTGATACGTGCAATCCATAATTGACGGAAAGTACGTTTCTTCGCGCGACGGTCACGGTATGCGTATTGACCTGCTTTAGTTACTGCTTGGAAAGCTACGCGGTAAACACGTGAACGTGCTCCGTAGTAACCTTTAGCTTGCTTTAATACTTTTTTGTGACGTGCACGTGCGATAACACCGCGTTTAACTCTTGCCATTTCTGATATCCCCTATTAAGCGAATGGTAACATGCGGTCGATAAGACCAATGTCGTTTTTGTGAACCATAGACTTAGCACGTAAGTGTAGTTTACGCTTAGAAGACTTCTTAGTCAGAATGTGACGAAGGTGCGACTGTTTACGCTTATAACCGCCTGAAGCAGTCTTTTTGAAACGCTTAGCAGCGCCTCTGTGTGATTTTAGCTTATAAGCCATTGCAATAACTCCAAATGTATTGCTTTAAACAATGCAAGCAGGCGGATGTAAACACCACTTTAAAGGCCTAACTCACAACCAATTCCGGTGAAGACTCGCGCCTTTCTTTAAGACCGGTTAATGCAGGTGACCGTAAGGTACTTTAGACCTGCATTAAATTCGCGCGCATTATGCCGTGTTTATTACTTTTTAGCAATAGGCGACATCATCATAACCATCTGACGCCCTTCAACACGATTTGGGAATGATTCAACAACTGCTAAATCTTCTAAATCGGTTTTAACACGGTTTAGCAATTCGATACCAATTTCTTGGTGAGCCATTTCACGACCACGGAAGCGAATAGTGATTTTAGCTTTGTCACCCGCTTCTAAGAATTTTCTTAGGCTGCGTAACTTAACCTGATAATCACCCTCGTCCGTGCCAGGACGGAACTTGATCTCTTTAATTTGGATCTGCTTTTGCTTTTTCTTTTGTTCTTTTTGTAATTTTGCTTTTTCAAAAAGGAACTTACCGTAGTCCATTACCTTACAGACAGGAGGTTCAGCATTGGGACTAATCTCAACTAGATCCACACCTGCTTCATCAGCAATCGCTTGAGCTTCTTTTAACGACATAATGCTCGCTTCCTGACCTTCAACGCCAGATAAGCGAACTTCTTTCGCAGTTATTTCTTCATTGATACGATTTTTTTGAGCTGTAGTTTGCCCTTTTTTTCCGCCTCTAATGGTACGTTCCTCCAAGAAAATCAAAATATGTTGCGTATGACAATCGTAGATGTTTGTGCCACACGCAGGTTGTATTACTGTCGATGTTTAATTTCTTCACTGAGTTTAGCGATAAAATCTTCGACTGAGAACTTGCCTAGGTCTTCACCCTTACGCGTTCTCACTGCTACTTCTTGTTGCTCAACTTCTTTGTCACCAACAACCAGTAGGTAAGGTATACGTTTTAAAGTATGCTCCCGAATTTTAAAGCCAATCTTCTCATTTCTCAAGTCAGCACAGGCTCTAATTCCAAGTTTATTTAACTTTTGTACGATTTCGTGCACATAATCTGCTTGTTTATCGGTAATATTCATAATTACCACTTGCTTAGGTGCTAACCAAGTTGGGAATAAACCAGCGTATTCTTCTGTAAGAATACCGATAAAGCGTTCGATTGAACCCAAGATGGCGCGGTGAATCATAACCGGCGTCTTACGTTCATTGTTTTCAGCAACATAAGTTGCACCTAAACGACCAGGCAGAGCAAAATCTAGCTGCACAGTACCACACTGCCATGCACGCTCCAAACAATCATACAAAGTAAATTCGATCTTTGGACCGTAGAACGCACCTTCACCTGGTAAATATTCAAACTCAATGTTGTTCGTTTTAAGTGCTTCAGCAAGAGCAAGCTCCGCTTTATCCCACATTTCATCTTCACCGATGCGTTTTTCTGGACGCGTTGATAGCTTAACGACAATTTTCTCGAATCCGAACGTTTCGTATGTGTCGTAAACCATCTTAATACAAGCGGACACTTCATCCATGATTTGTTCATCAGTACAGAAAATATGAGCATCATCTTGAGTAAAGCCGCGTACGCGCATAAGGCCATGCAGTGCACCAGACGGTTCGTTACGGTGACAACAGCCAAACTCAGCCATACGCAATGGTAAATCACGGTATGACTTCAAACCTTGGTTAAAGATTTGTACGTGTCCTGGACAGTTCATCGGTTTAATCGCGTACTCGCGTTTTTCCGACTCAGTGGTGAACATTGCATCTGCGTACTTGTCCCAGTGACCTGATTTTTCCCATAACGCGCGGTCCATCATTAATGGGCCTTTAACTTCTTCGTAGTTATATTCACGTAACTTTTCACGTACGAAGTCTTCTAGTTCGCGGTAAATGCTCCAACCATCGTTGTGCCAAAACACCATACCCGGCGCTTCTTCTTGCCAGTGCCAAAGGTCTAACGCTTTACCAATTTTACGGTGATCACGTTTCTCTGCTTCTTCTAGACGCTTCAAATAGGCTTTTAACTGCTTTTTGTCAGCCCAAGCTGTCCCGTAAATACGTTGCAGCATTTTGTTTTCTGAGTTACCGCGCCAGTACGCACCTGCCACTTTCATAATTTTAAAGTGTTGGCAGAACTTCATATTTGGCACGTGAGGACCACGACACATATCAACGTATTCTTCATGGTGATATAGGCCAGGTCTGTCATCTTTGTCGATATTCTCGTCTAAGATTTCGATCTTATAGGTTTCGCCACGCGCAGCGAATGTCTCGCGCGCTTCTTGCCAAGAAACAGTTTTCTTAACAACGTCATAATTCGTCTTCGCAAGTTCAAGCATGCGCTTTTCAATGGCATCTAGGTCTTCTTGCGTTAGAGAGTGCTCTAAATCAACATCGTAATAAAAGCCATTGTCGATCGTTGGACCAATCGCCATTTTTACGTCAGGGAATAATTGCTTAATAGCGTGACCGATTAAGTGCGCACAAGAGTGACGGATAATCTCTAAACCGTCTTCGTCTTTTGCTGTTATGATTTCTAACTGTGCGTCTTCATTGATAATATCGCACGCATCAACGCGCACACCATTCACTCTCCCAGCAATAGTTGCTTTAGCAAGGCCTGGGCCGATATCTTGAGCAACTTGTAATGTTGAAACTGGGTTTTCAAAGACACGCTGACTACCGTCAGGAAGGGTAATAATTGGCATGATAAATCCTATTTACAGTGGTGACACCTACAACGCATCACATGTATTAATAAATTAATTTTTAAAATGAGTGCCCAACAACGCTTTTACGAATAAGCATTGGCGCCGGCAGCGATTTAGCATACCGTGTGCTTGGGGACTTTCAAACCGACGAGTATTTTGACCGTGCGCGTGACGAAATTCAAGGGAAAGACTAAAATTGATTCAATAAATTGTTAAATTTATGCACCCTAACGTCCCTGTGTGAGTAAAACATGACCAAACCGACGCGATATTGCTTTGCCTCTTTAAACCTGTTGAATTTTGCAGCACCGCCATATTCGTTTTATCAGCTAAGTGAACACTATGATGAGACCCAATGGCAGTCTAAAACTCAATTCGTTACGGGGCTTATCGAGCACATTGATCCAACACTAATTGTATTTCAAGAAGTGTTTAGTATTGATGCACTTAAATCTCTGTGTGAAGATATGGGCTTACCCTACTTCGCAACGGTTGATACCCCTCAACTAGACGCAATCTACCCAAACGTACTGTTTAACCCTGTTGTGGCGATTGCCTCAAAACTTCCTTTTCAACAGGTTTGTGCCTTTGAGCCCTGTCCTGAACTGCTAGAGTACCTCAACAATCAACATCAGTTTCGCTTTAACCGCACGCCGGTGAAATGCTGTATTGAGATAGCAGGTTTTGGCCCTATCACCTGCTACGCCGTTCACTTTAAATCACAACGGGTTCACTCCATGGCACACATGGTTGACGGCTCGGAGCAAGACGATCCCTTACTGGCGCTGCTACACAAAACCGTAGGTACTATGCAGTCGCAAATTTCACGCTCACTCGAAGCCTCAATCGTGTATTACGACGCTTTGAAAACACAGCGTGAACAGCGCCATGCCACCTTAGTTATGGGTGATTTTAATGACAATCTGACAAGCCCAGCACTATCGTTTATGACTCAAACATTTCCACTACAAGTTAACACCCATAATCGCTTCGACAGCGTAGGTTTATTTGATAGTTTTTCTTTTGCAGATAATGCGCATAGTTTTACTCAAAAGCCCGCCAGCCATTATTACCAAGGTGAAGGCAACGTGTTAGATTATATCCTAGCCTCCCAGCAGTTTAACCCAAACAATGAAGCATCCGTGCTCAAATCCCTAACCTATCATAATTATGATGCCCACTTAGACCCTAAACGCGACGAGGAAGATATTCGCTACTCTGATCACAGTGCAATTGCCATTGAGATCATGTTGTAAGCTTTTGCTTTATCTGAGAGATTGCTATACTCCGTCGATAATTAATTTGATGATTGGAAATATACAATGAGAACATGTGGCGTTGAGATCACAGGCAGCGAAGTGCTGTTATGTCTGCTAACTAAAGAAGATGACGTATTTGATATACGTGATGTGCGCCAAACACGCTTTACCCTAGCTAATGTTGGACAAGAAACAGATCAAATGCGTAAGTTCCAGTTCGACTTTGCAAAATTAATGGCCGATTATCAAGTCGACTCTGTGGCTATTCGCCAGCGCGCGCCTAAAGGCAAATTTGCAGGCAGCGCCACAGGTTTTAAAATGGAAGCGGCAATTCAGCTTATTGAAGGTTTGGATGTGCGCTTACTTTCTCCTACAGAAATAAAAGAGCAGCTGAAACGCAATCCTTTGCCCATAGATTTTGAAGATACAGGCCTTAAAAAGTATCAGGAAAACGCCTTCGTTAATGCGTACGTATACATTATGAAAAAAACCTATCGCCCTGACGAATAAAGGTCAATATAATAATAAAAAATCCGACTCAGGTCGGATTTTTTATTGGGTAATGATTCACTGCAAATGCAAAGCATACTTTTATCAAAAACAACGCACATACCAATTTATACCACCAAAGCATATCTAAGCTACTAACTATCAGTAGGCCAACACACACCACCAGTAGAGCCAATGAGGGCTGCTTTGGGATATCAAATAAACGGTTTAAAATACAGGCTGTCACGCTTACATATAGCCAAAAGAACAAAGATGGTAACAATGGCTGCTCAAAAAGCAGCGCTACAGCCACTAGATGCAGATGAATTAAAATAAATACCCATCGGGCACGAAGATTGGACGCATAATATTGGTTTGTTCCACGAGTGAAATTCGCGGCACACCCTGCGGTGATATCAATGATTAACACGCCACCACACAGATATTGCCACCAAGCATAGTGTTGTAGAGGTGTTTGCCATTGCATGAGTACAAAAATAGCTGTCGAACCGAACAAGGTAAACGCGCCTATCCCCAGCAAAGCCAATATGCTCTGCTGAGCTCCTAATACTTCGTGTAAGCATTTAGGCATATCCATACAATGGTTTGGGTGAAAAAGACTCTTAATACTTTTCTAACTCATAAAGCCTATCTGCCAGCACCTCAAAATGTTGTTCTAAATGTGATTTAGCATCGTCTATCGCTCGGTTATAAACTTGCTTGCCAATTTGTTCTATAAAAAAATCAACCAAAAACGCCGCGTCAAACTGCTCCAAGTCTAAATCAAGATTTTTGCGACAGTAATGCTGTGCCTGTAATACTAAGGCGTCATGTTGTTCACTAGTGAGATCAATTTTACGACTCATGCTCTGCCTCTACTTGATATAACTTGTCTGATACCGCTTTAAGATCCACATGGCTAATAAAGTCGTCGCTCAAGGTTAAAATCGCATTGAGATTATGCGTGAGCTTTTCGGTTTGCAGCTCACCGGGCTTTAGCGCTGTATGTAATAGGTGTAGTGCCATATCGGCCAATAGCAGTCGTTGTTTCTGTGGCCATTCTTTATCGGTTTTACTGGCTGGGTGCTTAAGCACGGCTTGCTCAACTTCATCGTGAAGGCTCCAGCTCAGTGTTAAAATATCTTGTCGTTGTTGTTTATCCATATCCTTGACTCCTGAAAATTCACATGTCTGGTACTTTGAATAAAATAACGCGCCAGTGCAATGGCGAATAATTCAACTTACTAAATGTTTATAGGTAGATTAATGATTCAATGTGTCAGCTTTTGGATTTTTTGGGTAATAATGCTCACCTTGTTGCGCACATAAATTGAACTCACGGGTGTTCTTGTATGGCAATTTCATAAATCCGGCCACCCCTACATCTTCAATGCTCATCGCATATTGCATGATGCGGTTGAGTAACGCTTTAAATTGCGCTTCTTTGCTTGCATCCAAAAGCCGATAGTAATGGTGTATTTTGAGACGATTTTCTAACGATTCAAAGATGATACAACCAGTGTGATGAATTTGGTTTAATTCGAATACACACTTAATGATGCTCTTTGGCAACTGCAATTGCTCATCAGGGTCTTTACCATCTTCAAAGTAACTGTGAGGTCGAGTCAACTCGTTGCTAGATACATCCACAACCGAATAAGACAGTTGAGGTAATTGATCAAAAATAAAGGCACCTGTTCCATCACGCTCTAGCTGAATGGTTTGCCTTGCATCAAACAAGCAACATTTGAACAAGCCTTTTTGGGTGATCCCCTGTGCCAGCATTACCGTGGCATTAATGGCATCCGTCAACGCTTTTTGTAATTCACTGTCGTGTAAAATTAAACTCGATTCGATATACAAAGAGTCTTGTTTCCAATGAAAGCTCAGCCCACCCACGACAGGGTACTTCGCCAAGCGACTGATTGACGCAAGAAACGCCTTCTCGATATCTCCCGTATCAAACAAAAACTCTTTATAGTACCTATCTAGTTGAGCGTCATTTACATCGTGGAGCTGCTGGTTATGATCGGCACGACGTAAAAACTCTTTCCGAGAGCTATACACCACTGTATCGGGTTGCTCATCGGTGTTGCTCACCCAAAATGGGATGTTGGCTTTCGGGTCTTTACGGGTCAAACGAGGTAAATATGCTCGCGCCATAGCTGGCATATTTCGCATAAAATAATCACCTGCTTGATCTCGAGTACGTTTGTCTTTGCTTAACATCGCATCGATCACTGCGGCAAACTCTTGGGGGAGGCCCAAGCTTTTAGCGGGAATAACCTGTGCACCAAAACGGCAAGATTGAGCACTAGCGAGCGCATAAATGGTTGATGCGACCCCTTGCTCGTCAAAGCGTGGGGATGATTGTGCCCCTGACATTTGTTCATCACCAATGAAGTAGACATCACCCATTCTAGCATTGGTACTGGCGACATCAGAGGACATCAAATCCATGATATTACTGGCTACAGGCTCGCCATGCTCATCTATTTGTGCATATACAGAGCTGCCCCAATCCACCAGCGAAAAATTCTTCGTCTTCTCATCCCAAACAATATTTGAGGGTTTAATGTCACCGTGGACAATCGGCTGAGGAGACATACCATTGCGATGTGCACGTAGGTCACGCAGTACATTGCGCAGCTTCAAAGCCAAAGCAACCAGTTCATCGGGGTAAAATCGACCGCGCTTGAGGGATATTTTTTCTAAATCTTCTCCCGGAGCACGTTCCATCATTAAGATACCTTGCTTTTTAACACGTTCAAAAGCAAAAAACTTCGGTACCATGGGGTTGTGGATCTGTGAAAGCATGTAGGCTTCATCTTCAAGCCTGTCACGTACCGCTTGAGATAAAGTAATGCGAGAAAATTTGAATACCCACTTTTGGTTGTCGGGGCTAACCCCTGCAAACACAAACCCAAATGCACCAGAACCTATGATCTCAACATCACGATAACCGAGCATAGAGAGCTGTTTTTTACAAATATTCAGCCACTGACGATGCTTTTTTGCGTCATGATGCGACAACAAATAGATTGATTGTTGTTCGTTGATATAGAAATTATGGATGGACTTGGCGCTTTGCTTGACCGAGGTCGGGTGTTTCATAGTGGCTTTCACCTGACGAAAAAAGGCCGAATTACTCGGCCTTTTTTAATAATGATTGACTTAGGCGTTTTCAATTTTCGCCCAAGAATCCCTTAAACCCACAGTTTGGTTGAATACCAACTCGCTCGCTTTGTTATCACGACTGTAATAACCCATGCGCTCAAATTGGAAACCCTGCTCTGCTTTAGCTTGGGCCAAAGATGGCTCTAACTTAGCTTGGTTGATAATAACCAATGACTCAGGGTTAAGTGTCTGTGTAAAGTCTTCTGCTGTAGCTGGGTTTGGTACACTAAACAAACGATCGTATTGACGCACCTGAGCTTCAATGCAATGTGTTGCAGAAACCCAGTGGATAACTCCTTTAACCTTACGACCATCACTTGGGTTTTTGCCCAATGTGTCAGCGTCGTAGCTACAGTATAAAGTAGTAATGTTACCCTCTGCATCTTCATCAAAACGCTCGGCTTTAATCACATACGCGTTACGCAGACGTACTTCTTTACCTAACACTAAACGCTTAAACTTTTTATTTGCTTCAACACGGAAGTCTTCACGTTCGATGTAAAGCTCCCTAGTGAATGGCAACTCACGGGTACCCATTGACTCATCACTTGGGTGGTTAGGTGCAACCAAATGCTCTACTTTGCCTTCTTCAAAGTTTTCAATTACCACTTTGATTGGATCTAATACCGCCATAGCACGTGGCGCATTCTCGTTGAGGTCATCACGAATACACGCTTCTAACATGCCCATTTCGACCATATTATCTTGCTTGGTAATACCGATACGCTTACAAAACTCACGGATAGATGCTGGCGTATAACCACGACGACGCAAACCTGCGATTGTAGGCATACGAGGATCATCCCAGCCTTCTACATGGCCGTTAACAACCAATTCGTTAAGCTTGCGCTTAGACATCACGGTGTATTCAAGATTTAAGCGTGAGAACTCAATCTGCTGCGGGTGACAGTCAATGCTAATATTGTCCAACACCCAGTCATATAAACGACGGTTGTCTTGGAACTCAAGCGTACATAATGAGTGAGTGATCCCCTCTAACGCATCAGAAATACAGTGCGTAAAGTCATACATCGGGTAAATACACCACTTATCACCTGTTTGGTGGTGATGCGCAAAACGAATGCGATAGATGATAGGGTCACGCAACACCATGAATGAGCTGGCCATATCAATTTTTGCACGCAACACACATTCACCTTCTTTGAATTCACCTTTGCGCATTTTCTCAAATAATGCGAGGTTCTCTTCAACTGGCGTGTCACGATATGGGCTGTTTTTACCAGGCTCGGTTAACGTACCACGGTACTCACGCGCTTGATCTGGTGAAAGAAAACAAACATAAGCCAGACCTTTCTCAATCAGCTCTACGGCATAACCATGTAATTGATCAAAATAGTTAGATGAGTAACAAATATCCCCATCCCACTTAAAGCCTAACCAGCTAACATCTTCCTGAATCGACTTTACGTAATTGATGTCTTCTTTTTCTGGGTTAGTATCATCAAAACGCAAATTACACAGACCTTTGTAGTCTTGTGCGATGCCAAAATTAAGGCAAATTGATTTAGCATGGCCAATATGTAAAAACCCATTTGGCTCAGGCGGGAAACGCGTGTGCGTTTGTTGATGCTTACCACTAGCCAAATCAGCATCAATGATTGTTCTAATAAAATTCGTTGGGCGATTTTCTATTTCCGCCATGGGCATGCATTCCTCTGAAATTTAGCACTGAATAACTTCGGCATTATTACAAAATCCACCGTGAACTTACAGCAAATCCTGCTTTAGATGTGAATAATTATTTTGCGATAGCACAAATTTTCAGCACAGACTTTAATATTTCATGACACTTTTTGTTCTATCGCAATAAAAAAGTCATAAAACCACTCTATAGTGATGCCATACAGTGATGTAATCCAAGGACAATTATATATGGCTTCAATGACACTTAATCGCGTCTATATTCCAACTAACGCGCGAAACAACCAGTATATACTCGCAGAGTTCAAACCAAGCGAAGAGTTTTATGATTGCTTTGATGACCTGCAAAGTTGTTATGAACGCTTGGCACGTCAACTTTTTGCACTATGCGACGAATATGAGCTTCACAATGTACACTTTATTGCCAACGATAAACTACCCGTCGTGCGTTTTCATGAGGAGTCATATTGCCTGCAAACCCAAAAGCAGATGCTGTTTTTCTATAACCCTAAATATCATGAAGCCCATAAATCATATTGGGAAGAAGGCGTTAAAGCACGTAAGATCACCCTGCTATTCCTAGCTACTGGCAGTGATATTAGAGCTAATGCAGCTCACTTTCATGGCAAAGTAAAGCGTACACTGGAAGCACTATTAGAGACGTCAAAGAACATTGGCGAAAATGCTCTAAGGATCAGAGATCACCAACATTTAACTTATGATATTTTCGCTAAAGCAAAAGGTAACAAAGAAAGCTATGGCTACAAGCTAAGAAGTTTGTACCCTAGGTATCAGGCCAGAAACTGTTCACTACCTGATGAACATTCTGAGATGACCTATGCCACATTTAGTTTACCAGTCACTCGGGCACTTAAAACAGAGTACCAACACCTATTACGTCCCGGTGACTATAGTCAGTTTTATAAGCATATCGAAGATATTTTCCTTTCAGGCTGTGCAGACAAACAATTGTCATTGTGTGCTTTCGTTGCTGATGGCCGTTTGCCATTAGTACGTAACAGCCAGATAGATAAAACAAGCGAAAATAGTGAGCTTCAAAAACTCAGCTTTGATACAGAAAGTGACGAAGTACAAATTACATCAGTGTGGGATGGCGAAAAACTCGTTGATACCATGAATTTTGTTATCGTGGCCCACGCGTCCAACAAGAAAGACATGGGCTATGGCAGGTTTATGAACAGTGTGGAAAGTGTGATCCATTCCTTTACCACTAAGCTACACATTAACCCTGCTAAACAAGATGTCAACGTGCGCTTCTTTCAACACATTAGTTATCAATTTTAACTAACTAGCCCTTGGTGCCAGTTTCCGACTCTACAAGTTCGTGAATTGGCACCTTTATTTTTACCTCGATCCCTTGTCCTAGTTCTGAAAAACAGCGGATCTCTCCTTTTAATAGTTGCGTGACCAAGTTATACACTATATGCATACCCAAGCCACAGCCCCCTTGGCTGCGCTTACTCGTTACAAATGGTTCAAAAACGGTTTTAAGCATGCTTGGTGACATGCCATTACCATTGTCCTGATAATTTATATACCAACCACCTTCAACAACCCCAAAGTCAATATGAACCGTGCCATTTGTGCGCTTCTCAAACCCATGGATCACCGAGTTATTCAACAAGTTTGTGAGAATTTGATACACAGCACCCGCATAGGTTTCGATTTCTATATCGTCACGACCGGTGACTTTTATTTCAATATCTTTTCCTTTTGTCAAAGGTTCCAAAGAGGTCAAAACATCTTGAATGTATGCTTTTAAATTGATTTGGCGACTCATTTCACTAGATTGGTCTACCGCAACCTGTTTAAAGTTGCTTATCAAGTTTTGCGCTCTATCTAAGTTTCTAAATATCAATTGATACCCTTGGGCCTGCTCGGTCAATGATTTACTGAGGTCCTTTTGGCTAAGCGTTTTGCTTTGCAGCTTTTTCTCAATTTTTTGCATGCTCTCTTCATTGTACGTCAATGCGGTTAATGCCACACCCAGCGGCGTATTTATTTCATGAGCAATGCCCGCCACTAAACTACCTAAAGATGCCATTTTCTCACTTTCTATCAACTCATCTTGGGTGTGTTTAAGCTCTAGCATAGCCTGTTCAAGCTTTTGGTTTTTCTTGTATAGTTCATCCGTTCGGACAGCAACTTTGATCTCTAGCTGTTCATTCAGGGCTTGTAGCGCATTTTGGTGTAGCTTTAATTCAGCTATGTCTTTAAGCGCCCCAGCAATACGTATTGCCTGCCCATTGCTATCACGCTTTACCACCTTACCTCTATCAAGTACCCAAGCCCAATGACCATCTAAATCTTTAACTCGAATGGCTATCTCATAGCTTTGTGCTTCACCATGTATACACAGCTCGACTTTATCTTGTAAATGCGGGCGGTCTTCTGGGTGTACGAACTGTCCTAAATCATCTAATGTCATGCGAGTCTGTGTGACACCGTAATCTACCCTTGGAGAAACGCTATGACGATATATGGTATGATCTGTTAAGTGCCAATCCCATAGCTCATCACCACTGGCCCACAATGACAGTTCAAGGCGCTGCTGTAAGTCTTGCATTTTTTTATTGGCCTGAATAATTTGCAGATAGCGACGCTGTCTGGCCTGAACAATCAGCAATATTATCAGTAAGATACTCAGCGCATACGCAGCCTTTGAATAGGTATTCCACCACCATGGGGCGCTAACCTTAATAACAAAACGGTGCGTAGGTGACTGGATATTAAACCGGTTCAATGTATAGGCTTCAACAGTATAATCTCCGGGTTCTAGACGCAGTAAATTTACTTGCCGCACGCCAGAGGCCAGCTTGAGCCATTTATCACTCAACCCCAATACGCGATAATAGAACTGTTGTTGCTCTGAACCATAATCGAGACTGGAGTATTGCAATGAAACAATATCCTCATCATGAGCCAGTTGCAGCTCTTTGGCCAACTCTGCGGAAGTATTCAAGTGCTCATCGACACTAGGCTGTAATGTTCTGCCCAACAACTCTATATTGCTCACAAGCAATGGTTTTTCACTTTTATCTACACGAACTTTTTGTGGGTAGAACTGATTAAAGCCCTTTGCTCCACCAACAAACACACGCCCGTCTGGCGCTAGCCAAGCTGCGTTATAGTTGAACTCATTGTCTTGGATACCATCTATTGGAGAGAAGTTATGTATCTCAAAATTGACGGTGTGTATTTGGCTCAGCCCCCCACTACTGCCCACCCACATATGATCAAAACCATCATAAACCAGCGCCCATACAGCATTGTTCACTAAACCACTTTCTTGACCAATAGTACGTACCAGTTCAAAATCAGCGTTAACCAAAGATAGCCCCAATTCACTGGCAATCCAGACGTTACCATATTGGTCTTGCTCTAGCATAAACACCAAATCTGAGACTAACCCGTTTTGGGTGTTGATATTATCTAGTTGACCATCTTTAAACTTGAATAAGCCATTTCCGATAGATCCAAACCACAACGCACCATCAATATTTTTCATAGAAGAAACGTGAGTTGGCGCCTTAACGGCCGAAGAGAAATAAGGTTCAACCCTGTGCTCATGCTCCACGTACTTAAGCAAGCCAGACGTGCGCGAGCTAATCAAAATCTCGCCATTATATTTTATCAAACTGTTAAAAGTGAGCTCGGGTCCATTGCCAAAATCAGGTTTAAGGTGATTTACTTGACCGCCAGCTATGTCAAACCTGATCACGCCGTTGCCTCTTGTCGTCACCCACATTTGTCCATCGATAAAGGCAATTTGAGTAATGAAGCTCTTATCCAGTAGCGCTAAGGCAGGATATAACTTATGTGCCACAACAAATCCCTTGCCGTCAAATGCATATAGCCCACTAGAGGTAGCAAACCAAAGTCTATCCTGACTGTCTATCGCAAAGCTTCTAATGTCTGGGCTTAATAACGGTGCTTGCGGGTAATTAAACTGACTAACATGACCAAATGATTCACTCAGCTTACTAAAAAAATGTAGTCCTCTTGTTTCTGTGCCTAACCAAAGGTCCTGATTTAAATCGCGCATCACGGTAATGACATTATTGTCCATAAGCCCGCCTGTTTGCAGAGGTCTTTTATACCAATGATTAATAAGCTGCCCTTGTCTATCGAGTAAATACAAGCCATTACTGCTGGCCACCAGCACTTCATCTCCACTTACAGAAACATTATGTAATGTCACACTGTTGTCATTGGTAAAATTGCGAGACCAAAGTACCCTTTCATACAAAGTATCAAAGTAGATCAGTTGCTGCATTTTGCTGATAAGCACAATGCGCTGCGCCGAGAAGCTCATTTTTTCATATTCGCCACCAAGCAATAACTGTGTTTCACCTGAACCTTTTAAGAATTTCATTAAACCTTGATCGCTCAGATAGTAGTAACCATCAGTGCGCTCAATTACGTTGCGGATAAAGCGCCCTGGCAGCGCCACTTTGCTCGGCACGAGTGTGCCCTGATTAACTTGATAAACAACACCATCCTCGGAAGACACCACCACATTAGGTCCATTGCAATCAAGCGAAATAACCCTATCTGATGTGATATCTTCATGCTGCTCTGATAAAAATGACGTAAATGTTCCTTTGCCGCTATGATAGAGGCTCAGACCCGTTCGAGTCCCTATCCAAACCTTATCTGCACTAATACATATATCCGTTACAAAGCCACCTGCAAGGCTTTTGGGGTCTTGTTGCTTGGGTGAAAACTGTTTAAATTCATGGCCATCAAAGCGATTGAGGCCCGCTTGGGTGCCTATCCAAATATAGCCGAATTGATCTTGCGCCAATGCCGTGACCGTGACTTGACTAAGCCCACTGCTATAGTCGTAGTGGCGCATGATCTGAGCCGTATCCGTAAAGTGTGGTACCGCATGAGCGACATTAAGTAGCAGCGCGAAGCATAAACACCATTTGAAATGCATATGGTTCCGAATGAGAAGAGTTTTAATAAATATAGCAAAAAGTTATGCAGTGTGAGGTACGAAAAACATCACACTATTACTGGCGTCAGTCTCAACCGTGTTTACTCTAACGTGAACTCTCTAACCCTGCCGTCATTATGCAATAATTGATAACGAGCAAGTTTGCCTTGTTCAAGGGTGACTAAACTAATAGCGCTATCGGAGATAAGGTATGGCTGCTTAGCTGACTGTGTGAGTAAAGGGTGCTTATTCACCTCCATATGCCAGCGCTTAGTGAAGTAATTCAGCGGACTCCATGGAGCGTATAGAATTGAGTCTAGTTTATCCAAACATTTAATTAACGTTTTAGGGAATTCATTTTTTATCCCTGATGCCGTCAATTGCCATATTCTATTGTCATGTTTGCCAAACCGACTTTGTACAGAGAAACAGAATGAGTAGTGCACATCACCGGATAGAATGATGGTTTCTTTTGGGGTATCTGCGCGTCGAAATATTTCTAACAACTTTCTGGCCGATCCCTCATGTGCCATCCAGTTTTCAACGTCAACCAACAACGGCTGACCACAGAAATTAAAGATAGATTGTATAGCTTCGATGGATTTGACACCAAATACCGGTGCGGGTGACACCAAAATAACTTCTCGCTCATCCACCAAGGTATCTTCTAGCTCCATCAGCATTTCCCAATCTAACAAACCGCTTGGCTCATTAAAATTCTGCTCGTTTCGCCAGCGATGTGTTCGCGTATCAAGTACTACAACTTTGGGGATTGTATCTAAACAATAATGCCAGTTTCCAAACCGATTAAGGGCTTTATCCATGGCTTTAAAGTGCCACCGGTCGACGTGCAAACTTCGCTCAAACTCAGCACATAAGCTACCACTTTGTGCCATTGCATCATTGCCTAGTCCCTGAAACAGCCAGTAGCTCAATAAACCACTATTAATAATCCTACGACTGCTTTTGTGTGCGGCGATTGCCTGCTCCCATCTAGCTGTCAGGTTCCAGTCATCCGTTACATCATGATCGTCAAACATCATCAACGTGGGAATATTCGCAAACAAACGCTGTGCTTTTGGTAAATCTTCCACAAATTGCATGATGGCTTCATACTGCGATGCAAAAGATTTTTGGGATTTGTTATTGGTTCCCTGATACGTCAACTGGCTATAATCAATCAGCTGCCAACTCGTGGCACTAAAGTTTAGTAAGTAGCAGGCAATAAACTCCTGAAAGTAAACCAAGTGATTACCCGCACTAAGGCTGGTAAAATGCGCTTCTCCCCTTTTAAACCAATAACTAAAGCTAAATCTAGAACAATCTTGCCATGGCGTTTTTGGTAAAAAGTGTTGCCTGTTATATAACTGCTGCTGAATATCATCAGGCAGCTCAGTAATATGTGCTTCTTCTTTGTACAGCCCCAATATTGCGACCAACTGGTTGATAGCCAATAGCATCGGACCGGCCACATCGTCAGCATAAATTTGATCGCCGGACATCAAAAGTAAGCTTGGTGTCGGTTTGCCTGCTTTTATATTTTGCTCAAACAAATCATCCGCGGCGGCTAATGAATCCCGACTGGGGTGATGTGGGTTACGACAAGAACCATGCAAGACTTGCTCAAGTTGCACAGGTACTACAAGCTGCGCAGAAGACTCTGATGTATAGCTAACAGCTTCGAGTGAATAAATATCATTATCTAGTAACAACTGATAATGCAATGGTGTATCAGCTTCAAATAGTCCTGATTTAGGCTTAACAATGAGCATTTTTAAAAAACAATACTCGCCTAGCCTGAAGGTTTTTTGTTCAGTAAGGCACTGATACCCTTCAACCTGTACGGTCACTTCATATTGTTTGCTGGTGACGATTTGCAAACAAATTGCTGCTTGCTCCGCACGCCTAAGCATTGGACCAAGCAAAACTTTGGGTAGTAACTTATCGTGTTGCATCCGAGCGCGACGCCAAACTAAATAATTTGTAGAAGTTATTGGTCGTCGCTTGTGCTAACTCTTTATAACTGATCCCTTTTAAATCAGCAACGTAATAAGCAACATCCTGTACATATGCGGGTTGATTGGTTTTTCCTCGGTGTGGTACGGGTGCCAAATAAGGAGAATCAGTTTCGATCAACAACCTATCCAGTGGGAGCTTTTTTACAACGTCCTTCAACTCAACAGCATTTTTGAACGTAACTATGCCAGATATTGAAATGTAGAAGCCCAAATCTAACGCCTGTTTTGCCATCTCCCAGTCTTCGGTAAAACAATGCAAAACGCCACCACAATTTTGAGCGTTATGTGACTTCATTAAGTTGATAGTATCGGCTTTAGCGTCACGTGTGTGAACGATCAGCGGTTTATTTAATTCATTGGCAACCTGGATATGACCAACAAAGCTATCTTGCTGGACCTTATGAGTATCTTGAGAGTAATAATAATCTAACCCCGTTTCACCGATAGCCACTACTTTGGGGTGTGTCGCCAAAGTGCTCAATCTTGCCTTATCCAATACGTCTTTCTGATCAAGTGGATGTACACCGCACGAGGCCGACACATCATCATACACAGAGATAACGTCAAGCATGCTGGGGAATTGATCCAAGGTGACACTCACACATAAAAAGTGCTCTACTTGTTTAGCACGCGCTGCGGCTAGGATCTCGGGTAATTGCTGGCCAAGCTTATCAAAATCAAGTCTATCTAAATGGCAATGTGAATCTACAATCATAACTACTCTTACATGGTGTAGGTGGGTTTATCAGAATTTAACGCTGTGCCCAGCTGCTTTATTATACGGTCATTTACTCGGTCAGGATCCTCAATAAAACTCACGCCAGCACCAGGTGGATTGGAGTTTTGAGCGCCTTGCGGTGTGATCCAAACAACCTTACCAACAATCCGGTGCTCTTCAATTTCATCGGGCAAAGTAACACGTAACACTACATTTTGACCTAACTCAAAGCGTGCATTGCTCTTAACAAAAAGCCCGCCTTGTTTTAAGGTTGCCATATAGCATCGGTATAACTCATCTGGTTCTTGGAGATCTAAGAGCAATTCTTGCACTGGTTTTCCTATTCAATGATATTTTTTATTGTATTCATTAGCTTATTAAGTCCCAGCGATTGGTTTAAACCCAATATTTGACGCGTATCTGACATAAATTGATTGAGCGCCGCCTGCCCTTCGCTATAAGCCTGATACGAAAGCCCTTCTAACAGTTTTGCTTTTAGCTTTTGTTGCATAAATACACAAAATACTTCAAGCAATTCAGGGTGATCATTTAAAATGCCCTGTACCTGATTGAAATTATGACTTGCTTTGATACCACATGCAAATCTGTATAACAGATCAACTTTTTCAAACACCCCCTCATTGAACCACATCGCTATTTTTAAGGGTTGATGAGCAAAGTGTGTCAACCAAGGAAACACCTGCTCCTGTGGGAGCATATTCTGCAGCCACTGTTGTGCATGTTGGGGGTCTGTTACTGTGACTTGAACTTTGTTACAGCGGCTTAAAATGGTCGCTGAGAGCTGACTTAAATCATCACTTGTCAGCAATAAATATCGGCCAGTATTCGGCTCTTCAAGTGTTTTCAGTAATGCATTTGCCGCTGAGTGAGTCATTTTGTGGGCATTGGCAATAACGGCAACCTTACGCCCACCTTGCTGTGCCGAGTGGTGGACAAAATCAGCCAGCTCACGAATAGCATCCACAGAAATACTCTGCCCTTGAGGCGCGATACACAGCAAATCTGGATGGGTTTGAGCCGCAATCAACAAACAGCTTTTACACATGCCACACGCTGTAAGCTGTTGATGTTGCTCACATAGAATTGCTTGAGCCAGCTGTTTGGCCAGCTCTTGCTTGCCTACCCCTGATGGGCCATGGAACAACTGGGCATGGTGAAAGCGCCCCTGCTGCTGGCTAAGCCTAAAATACTGCCAAAGCCCTTCATGCCACTGGTACATTATCCGCGTACCTGCTGAAAAAACTGCTCCAATGCGCGAATAATATCGGCATGTACTTGTTCAATACTCTGGTTAGCGTTGATTGTCACACAGTGTTCATCTTCTTCAGCCAGCTGCAAATAACGCGCTCTGGTGCGCTCGAAAAAGCTTAAAGCCTCTAGCTCTATTCTGTCTAATTCACCTCTGCCTTTAGCCCTTGCCAACCCAACTTGTGGTGGAATATCCAAGTACAGTGTAAGGTTAGGCTTGAGCCCCTTTAATACGATATCGGCCAAAGAAGATAAGGTGCTTATTGGCAAGCCACGACCTCCACCTTGATATGCCTGAGAAGACATATCATGCCTATCTGCCAACACCCACTGACCTTTATCTAGTGCTGGACGAATGACATTATGTAACAGTTGTGCGCGCGCCGCATACATCATCAGCAGCTCCGATTCAGCAGCTACTTTTTCCACATGCTGCTGTTTGATAAGGTCTCTCAAAGACTCAGCTAAAGGCGTTCCTCCGGGTTCCCGTGTTTGCACAAAATCAATTTCATGCTGTCGCAAAAATTGTTGGCATATGGCCATAGCCGTTGACTTTCCGGCTCCTTCAAGGCCTTCTATTACAATAAATTTAGCTGTCATTATTACTCTTTAGAATATACTTTTGTACCGCTTGATTATGTTCGCGTAAACTTTTTGAAAACTGGTGTTGTCCATTACCTTTAGACACAAAATAGTAATACGGTGTCTGCTTAGGTTGAGTCGCCGCATAAATCGCTTCAGCTGAGGGCATTGCAATTGGGGTCGGCGGCAACCCTTTAATTCTATATGTATTGTACGGGGTATGCTCTTTTAGATGTCGACGTTTAATGTCTCCGTCAAACTCATCTCCCAAACCGTAAATCACCGTGGGGTCAGTTTGCAAACGCATATTGCGATTCAAACGATTAATAAACACCGATGCTATGGTTGCTCGTTCGGGTGCATGCCCTGTTTCTTTCTCAATAATAGATGCCAAGATCAATGCTTGATACGGCTCATTTAAAGGCAAAGCATCCATTCGCTGCTGCCACGCATGTTGCAATACCGATTGCATCTTCTCTTTTGCGCGGTTTAACACTGCGCTTGCAGACGTATAGGCTTCATAATGGTAGGTTTCAGGTAATAGCCACCCTTCTGGCGCACCATCAACCTGCATTGCTTCTATGAGCTTTTGCTCATCATTTGGATAAACAACATACGGGCTGCTTTTTAATTTCTTTAAAATGTTTTGGAACGTATCCCCCGCGATGATGGTAAAACTAAATTGCTTCTGTTCACCACGATGTATTTTGTTTACAGCCTGAAGAACCGTCATCCCGCTTAGTTCATATACACCCGCCTTTAAATGAAACAATTCCGGCACAAATTTAGAATAAACTTGGTACTTAAAACACGATTCTACATAGCCCTTAGTTTGCCAGTCTTTGCACAAACGATTAAATCCAGTACCGGGAGTGACTTCATACAATTCAGTTGTTATTTTTAACGGCTCACTTTTGAGGCTCTGAACGCTGTAATAGATGTAAACGGATATTCCTAGCAGTGTTAGTAGGAGAAATAAGGATATTTTTTTTATCATAACACCCCAGACTCTAATTGAGATTTGAGCTTACGCGCAAGAGATAAATCAAATAACTGCTCGCCCAAGGAACGAACAAATATGCACCCCATCAAACTATTACACACGAACAGCGCATCCATTGCTTGTAAATCTTTGCGGCTCATATCTACCCTTTGAATATGGTTATTTCGTTCAAGATGCTGCAAATATACGCCTAAAATACCACAGTTATGCAATGTGGGCGTATACACTTTACCCCCCCTCATAGCAATTAAATTACCAACGGACGCTTCAATAACATTACCACTGATGTCTTCCACCAATACATCATCACAATCATATTGCTGCGCTTCTTGTTTGATGAGCACTTGCTCCAAGCGATTTAAGGTTTTTAGTCCAGCAAGCAACGGCTGATGACCCAATTTGGTTTGTGCATACTGTAAACGAAGACCGCTATCGTGCAAGGCTGGGTAATGGGCCGGATAAGGTGATGTTTGAACGATTACCGTGGGTGTTGCGTGCTCTGGTGGTAAATATCCTCTTCCTCCTTCGCCGCGAGTTACTACTATCTTAAGTACCCCTTGGGAGGTGCTGGCACATACATCCTTGCAGTATTTATCTAGACTTTGCCAGTCTAGTTGTGAAAAACCTAACCGTTGTTGACAGGTTCGCAATCGCTGCAAATGCAAGTCCCACAACAATATCTGGCCATGCTGAACATGCGCTGTGGTAAAGAAGCCATCGCCGTATAGTAGCCCTCGATCGTAACTGGATATTGATTTTTCTTGTTTTATTTCCATATCCTACCCACAAAAAAGCCCAGCGTAGCCAGGCTCTTTATTAGATGCCTACTTGGCATTATACCTTTTTAAATAGCAACGAGCCATTGGTTCCACCAAAGCCAAACGAGTTACAAAGTGCATATTCAAGCTTTGCGTCTCGTGCTGTGTGAGGTACATAATCTAAATCACACCCTTCATCTGGATTATCCAAATTAATGGTAGGCGTGACTTGCTGATTCACAAGTGATAAGGCTGTAATAATAGACTCAACCGAACCCGCAGCTCCGAGTAAGTGTCCCATCATAGACTTAGATGAACTCACCATAACTTGTTGCGCAGCATCACCAAACACCGATTTCACTGCTTGCGTTTCAGCTTTGTCCCCCGCATGCGTAGACGTACCGTGAGCATTAATATAGCCAACTTGTTGGGCATTAATACCCGCATCATTTAAGGCATTTTGCATCGCAAGCGCCGCGCCCGACCCGTCCTCCGGTGGAGAAGTCATATGGTAAGCATCACCACTCATACCAAAGCCTACCAGCTCTGCGTAGATTTTTGCACCACGCGCTTTTGCGTGTTCGTACTCTTCAAGTACCATCACACCAGCACCATCCGCCAGCACAAAACCATCACGGTCTCTATCCCAAGGACGAGAGGCTGCTTGCGGATCGTCATTGCGAGATGACAAGGCGCGAGCCGCACAGAACCCACCCATACCTATCGGTGTAGATGCTTTCTCAGCACCACCAGCTACCATAGCATCAGCATCGCCATACGCTATCATACGCGCAGCATGACCAATGTTATGCAAACCCGTTGTGCACGCCGTAACGATTGAAATATTTGGGCCACGCAAATTGTGCATAATTGAAAGGTGACCAGATATCATATTGATAATGGTCGACGGCACATAAAATGGTGATAATTTTCGTGGACCACTGTTTAACAGCTTAATATGGTTTTCTTCAATCAGTGTTAAACCACCAATCCCAGAGCCTACGGCTACGCCGATGCGATGGGCATTGTCATCAGTCACTTCCAACCCTGAGTCTTGAATTGCTTGCACACCCGCCGCGATACCATACTGGATAAATAAATCCATTTTCTTGGTTTCTTTTTTAGGCATATACAGGGTTGCATCAAAGTCGTTGACCAGGCCCGCAAATTTGGTTCCGAAAGATGATGTGTCAAAGTGAGTGATGTTTTCGATGCCGCTACGGCCATCTAATAAGCCCTGCCAGGTTGACGCTACATCGTTACCCAGCGGCGTCAACATACCCAAGCCAGTTACTACGACTCGACGTTTAGCCACGGTTTCCTCCAAAAAAGGGATTATTATTTTATGAGGGGAATAAAAAAACTAAGGGCAGCGAATGCTGCCCTGAGTGTTCGCTAATTACTCAGCGTGAGCAGTAACGTAATCGATCGCTGCTTGAACAGTAGTGATTTTCTCTGCTTCTTCATCAGGGATCTCAGTATCGAACTCTTCTTCAAGAGCCATTACAAGTTCAACAGTATCTAGAGAGTCAGCACCTAAATCATCAACGAAAGACGCTTCTGATTTCACTTCTTCTTCTTTAACACCTAGTTGCTCGATAATGATTTTTTTTACGCGTTCTTGAATATCGCTCATTCTTCTTTCCTTTATTAAAACGCATTTGCGTTATTTTCAGATTGCGGCGTAGTTTACGGCGCATAATACTGTGATTCAAGGATTTGCTCAGAATTTTTTGTCTGGTCAAACCTCTTAGCTAATATTTTCTACTTTTATCGCTCATTTTAATAGCAATTTCAAGTATGTTTGCAGCAAGATCACAAAAAATTAAACTGACATGTGACCTGTACCGAATTTATACCATGTACATCGCGCCATTTACGTGCAATGTTTCGCCAGATACGTATGCAGCAGCATCTGATGCCAAATAACAAACCGCTGCAGCAATTTCTTCTGGCTGACCTAAACGTCCTGCCGGCACGTTTGCAAGCGTTGCCGCTTTTTGCTCATCTGTAAGCTCGTTGGTCATATCTGTTTGAATAAATCCAGGTGCGATGACATTAACAGTAATGCCACGAGAAGCGACTTCACGTGCTAGCGACTTAGAAAAACCAATTACGCCCGCTTTCGCTGCTGCATAGTTAGCTTGTCCAGCATTACCCATTGTACCCACTACCGAACCAATATTGATGATACGGCCAGACTTTTTCTTCATCATTGGGCGTAATACAGCCTTTGACAAACGATAGATAGAGCTGAGGTTAGTGTCAATAATATCGTCCCACTCACTGTCTTTCATGCGCATCAATAAGTTATCACGAGTGATCCCTGCATTGTTAACCAGTACATCAACATCGCCTAAATCGGCTTTGATAGCGGCCAACGTCGTCGCGATTGAGTCTGCATCGGTTACATTCAGTGCATAGCCTTTACCATTAGCGCCAAGATAATCACTGATTTTTTCAGCACCAGACTCACTTGTTGCTGTACCTGCCACCTTAGCACCTTGTGCAACCAAAGCTTGCGCAACAGCCTTGCCTATGCCTCGGCTCGCACCAGTCACTAAAATGACCTTTCCTTCTAATGAAAATAGTTTACTCATGGTATTAGTCTTCTCTAATTATTTTGCTGCAGATATAGAGGCAATGTCGTTCACGGCACTGCATGCAACAGATTTATCAATACGTTTTGCTAATCCAGCTAACACTTTTCCTGGTCCAAACTCGTAAGCCTGAGTGATGCCTTGCTTCGCTAGTAGTTGTACAGTTTCGGTCCAACGTACAGGGCTGTATAACTGACGCACAAGTGCATCTTTAACTTCTTGTTCAGTTGTAGCAACAGCCACGTCTACATTGTTGATCACGTCGAATTTAGCTTTTGCAAAGTTTAAATCAGCCAAATCAGCTGCTAGCTTTTGTGCAGCTGGCTTCATCAATTCACAGTGAGAAGGCACGCTAACAGCAAGTGGCATTGCACGTTTAGCGCCAGCTTCTTTACACGCTTGCGAGGCGCGCTCAACGGCTTCTTTGTGGCCCGCAATCACAACTTGGCCAGGAGAATTATAATTAACTGGTGACACAATTTGTTCGCCAGCGACTTCACCGCAAACCGCCTCGATCGCAGCATCATCGAGGCCGATGATCGCCGCCATTGAGCCAACCCCTGCAGGCACAGCTTCTTGCATGTACAAGCCACGATTCTCAACCAGCTTCACGGCTTTGGCAAGAGACACGACACCCGCACATACTAAAGCTGAGTATTCACCTAGACTGTGGCCTGCCATAACTACTTTTTGCTCTTGGTTTTCACTTAACCAATGGCGATAAATAGCCACACTTGCGGTTAATAACGCAGGTTGTGTACGGTGAGTTTGGTTTAGCTCTTCCTCTGGACCATTGGATACCAATGCAGCGAGGTCATAGCCTAATGCTTCTGAAGCCTCAGCGAATGTCTGTTTTACGATTTCTGAGGACTCTAATAATTCTGACAACATGCCAACGGCTTGTGAGCCTTGGCCTGGAAACAAAAGTGCAATTTTTTGTGACATATTGTGCTCTTCTAGATAATTATTACGCCACGTAAATTCGGTTACGACAAAACTGTTATTTGCCGAATGACGATGGCGGATGTTCTGATTTTGCTGCTATCTGCGCAAAAGTTGCTTGAATCTTTTCTGGAATGCGGCGTTCTACTTCTCTGGCGGCTTCCTCAATCGCAGCAAGAAATGCTTTATTCGAGGCATTTCCATGACTTTTCACTACAATACCCCGCAATCCTACCAGACTTGCGCCGTTATACTGGTCGGGGTTCACCCTTTTATATAGTTTTTTTATAACTGGGCGTAAAGCTAAAGCTAATATTCGGTACAAAACGTGCTTTTTAAGCGCTTTTGTAAACTTATGCATAATAAGTTTGGCAATCCCCTCGCAGGTTTTTAACGCTACATTACCAACAAACCCCTCACATACAATCACATCCGCTTTGCCAGAAAACATGTCACTGCCCTCGCAATAGCCTTGGTAATTAATATGTTCAGTGCTTTTCATCAATTTTGCTGCTTGCTTAATGCCCTCATGGCCCTTGATATCTTCTGAGCCGATATTGAGCAAACAAACTTTAGGACGTTCAATAGAGAGTGCCTGACCCGCTACGATGGACCCCATAATTCCAAATTGAAATAACGTTTCAGCATCACAGTGAACGTTCGCACCAAGGTCTAGTAAGTATACTGGTTGCTTCTTTTCTGTTGGCACGGAAGAGATTAACGCTGGACGCTTAATGCCAGGCAACATTTTTAATACATAATGTGCCATAAAAAATAGCGCGCCAGTATTACCTGAGCTTACACAAGCTTGTGCTTGGCCTTCTTTAACAAGATCCAAGGCAATGCGCATGGAAGAAGCTTTTTTATTTCGCAAAGCTAAAGCAGGTTCACAGCTATTGGTGACCACTTCTGGACAATGTTTGATGATCAAACGGGGGTGATTGAGCGAGTCGAGCTTACTTAAACCATCACTGATAACGACTTCGTTACCACAAAGCAGTAGCGTTAAGTTGGGGTGCTTATTAACAGCATTGACTGCTGCAGGGATAGATGAACGGGGGCCGTAATCGCCCCCCATCATATCTAACGCTATGGTTAGATGAGTCAGCATAAAGCAATCTCTTAGTTAGAAATTACTTTAACGCCTTTGTAGTAACCATCTGCAGTCACGTGGTGACGACGGTGAGTCTCACCTGAAACTTGATCTACAGTTAAAGCTGGTCCACTGATAGCATCGTGTGAACGACGCATGCCACGACGTGCGCGAGACTTTTTGCTTTTTTGTACTGCCATTAGCCTTCTCCTAAGAATCTTTCTTAAGTTGTTTTAAAATTTCAAATGGATTTGGTTTGCTCTCTTGCGATTCTATTTCTCCGAAGCTGGCAGGCTCGTCAGAATAGGCGCATGATGCTTCGTTGTGCATAGGAACAATTGGAATTGCTAAAATCAATTCGTCTTCTATAAGTTGACGAAGATTGATTTCACCTTCTTCATTTAGTTCCACCACATCGTAGCATTCGGGAAGATCATCCGACTCTGAACCTAATCCAACAGGAGAATAAGCAAAGTCTTGTACCAAATCCAACCCTAATTCATCATTACATCGCTGACAAATAACAGAAAGGTGTGCGCGAATAGTTCCGCTAACAACAACTAACCCTTGCTCATCATTTTTGCAATGAATGTTTACCGCTATTTCACCTGATTGATCTTGTACAACTTGCTCTAGACGAGAAAGTTCTTCAAGCTGAACAACTCCGTCATAACTTAAACGGCGCTGAGCGGCTCTACAAGGATCAAGGGTGATGGGAATTTTCACCTTTTGCATAGGGGCTGCATCATATAGATAGTTAGTAGCTTAGTCAAAATAAAAATCAAACTTTCCTTTGTTTTTCGCGTTATTGCACCCTATCCTACCGGCATTGTTCAATTGACCCGTGAGTATTTATGAAAATACCCCTTATTCTAGCTTCAAGTTCTCCATTTAGGCAGTCGATTTTAAAAAAATTCAACTTACCTTTTGATTACTTTTCACCCAACATTGATGAGTCACCACTTGAGGGTGAGTCAGCAGAGCAGTTAGTGCTGCGACTCAGTGAGCTAAAAGCTAAAAGTGCCCAACAACATTTTGCAAAAGGCCTAGTCATTGGCTCTGATCAAGTAGCACTCCACAAAACCAGCATCTTGGGTAAACCGCACAATAAAGAAAACGCTATCAAACAATTGTGTCGTTTTAGTGGCGACAAAGTTACATTTTTAACGGGTCTGTGCTTGTATGACATTGAGTCAGATACTGCAACAACCATCCTAGAGCCCTTTCACGTGCACTTCAAAGAGCTTACTGAAGCGCAAGTTTCAGCATATTGCGACGCAGAGCAGCCCTATCAATGTGCTGGGAGCTTTAAAAGTGAAGGATTAGGGATCTGCTTATTTGAAAAGCTTGAAGGAGACGACCCCAATAGCTTAGTCGGTCTCCCTTTAATTCGTCTTAACCAGTTACTCGCAGAGCGCGGCTTCGACGTTTTGAGCTTGCAGCCTCATTGCTAGCTCAGCATAGCCTTCACAAATAGCCAGTGCACAGCTTTGTTCAAGTTGCTCCACACTGGCAGCACCACAACTCATTGCAATGGCATCAATGCCACTGTTTTGAGCCATCTTCATATCGAGTAAAGAGTCACCTATCATAAGTGCATCTTCTGGCTCAATATCCAGCTCAGCTAAGATTTGCAGGATCATATCGGGGTCTGGCTTAGATTTAGCGTCATCCGCGGTACGGGTTGTTACAAAGCAGTCGCCTAATCCTGATTTTGCGAGCATATTCTCAAGCCCTGAGCGGCCTTTTCCCGTCGCAACTGCAAGTAACACGCCTTGCGCTTTTAAACTGCGAATATATTCTTCAGCGCCTTCAAACAGTGGTGTATCGGTATTATCGCCATGTTTGTACTGGTGTTGATAAGCTTGAGCAAGCGCTGCCCAATGCGCTTGCTCGTGCGGAAATAGTGTGGCTACAGCCTTATCTAGTGATAAACCAATAATTGCTGCGGCCCTTTCATCACTGGGTATAGCAACACCCACGCTCTTTGCTGCGAGCTTCAACGTGTTGACGATTTTTGGCACGGAATCCATTACCGTTCCATCCCAATCGAAAATAACTAACTTATATTGCATTTACTCTTCCTTTAGGGTCTTCAAACAATTCGTTAGCGCCTTGTCCAGTGGCGCTTCAACGTGAACTGTAGTTTCTGTTTTAGGATGTAAAAAGCGTAAATCGTGGGCATGAAGAAACAACCTGTTTAAGCCACGCTCTCGCATTTTTGCATCAAACACCTGATCACCATACTTGTCATCACACGCGATTGGGTGACCTTTGCACTGAGTATGAACACGGATCTGATGTGTACGCCCCGTTACAGGTGACGCCTGTACTAAAGTACAGCCATTGAAACGTTCTAACACTCTAAAACGTGTGTGAGAAGGTTTACCTTGCTCTTCATCCACACGCACCACCCGCTCGCCTGATTGTAATGTATTTTTACGTAGCGGCTCGGTAACATTTTTGACCTTGGCAGCCCATTCGCCACAAACCAATGCCCAGTAGTTTTTTTCCATAGTTTTTTCACGCAACTGCTCGTGAAGTCCCTTTAATATGGAACGACGTTTTGAAATTAATAAACAGCCTGACGTATCTCTGTCCAAACGGTGAACTAATTCCAGACTTTTTTCATCTGGCCTGAGTACGCGCAATGCTTCTATTAAACCGTAACTTAGGCCACTCCCGCCATGCACCGCCATTCCAGACGGTTTATTAATAACTATCAGATATTTATCTTCAAAGATGATAGCATCTTCCAACGCTGATATTTTATCTAAGTTACGTGGCACAAACTCTTCGCGTTCGGCGGTTTTAATTGGCGGAATACGTACCAGATCATCAATTTGCAGGCGGTACACCGGTTTGACGCGTTTTTTATTTACTCGTACTTCGCCTTTGCGCAAAATTTTATACACCGCACTCTTTGGCACCCCTTTTAAATGGGTAACCAAAAAGTTATCAATCCTTTGACCCTCTTGATCTTCGGTAATGGTAACGAAGCTAACTTTTAAACCGGACTTTTCTGACATTGCCTAATCACTGATTTGAGTAATAATTTAGTTGCTATCACGAGGGTATTAGTGGGATAATCGGCTCGCAATTTTGCGAAACCGCTTTTTTAATCGCAAAATACTAATCGTGAAGCACATCATGGGTGTCAGATCATACAGATTGAAGCTGGGATTTCCAAAGCTTTTGTCACACCCGAAAAAACACGTGCGTTTAACCCCTTACGGTGCGCGTAATAGATCGTAAGTGAGATTAAGCACGATTAAAAAACAGAAAAAGCAAGAAATAAATATATTTGTCTGATAGTTAGCAACGCCGAGCCATTTAGCCCGTGCGAAAACCAAATGCAAATGCATCGCCCAATACAGAGCAGAGTTTGGCCAAATCCAAATCTGGTATTGCAAGGCAGGTTACTGTGAAATGTTCTTATTTTCCCCAGTCGTGAGACTGCATTAAAACCAATAGAACACTAAATTGGCTCCCGCTGAGACAGTCAGGCTCGACTAAATTTGAAAGTAGAGTAACAATATGAAACGTATGCTGATCAATGCCACGCAGCAAGAAGAAATGCGCGTAGCACTGGTTGACGGCCAAAGGCTATACGATCTTGATATCGAAAGCCCAGGTCACGAACAGAAAAAAGCCAATATATACAAGGGTAAAATTACCCGCATCGAACCCTCTTTAGAAGCCGCCTTCGTTGATTATGGTGCCGAGCGCCACGGTTTCCTTCCTCTTAAAGAAATTGCTAAAACATACTTCCCGAGTGGTTATACCTTCAATGGCCGTCCCAATATTAAGGATGTGATCAAAGAAGGTCAGGAAGTGATTGTTCAAGTTGATAAAGAAGAACGTGGTCAAAAAGGCGCTGCATTAACAACCTTTATCAGCGTAGCGGGTAGTTATTTGGTGTTGATGCCAAATAACCCTAGAGCGGGTGGTATTTCTCGCCGTATTGAGGGTGATGAACGTATTGAACTTAAAGAAGCGCTAAGCCGTTTAGAATTACCTAAAGGCATGGGGCTTATCGTGCGTACCGCTGGTGTAGGCAAATCGTACGAAGAACTTGAATACGACCTGAAAGCCTTGCTAGTGCACTGGCAAGCCATTCAAGAAGCTGCCAATAGTGGTAAAGCGCCATTCTTAATTCACCAAGAAAGTAATGTTATTTTCCGTGCTATTCGCGACTACCTACGTCGTGATATTGGTGAGATTCTTATCGATAAAGCTCGCGTATTTGAAGAAGCTAAAGCTCATATCGAGCGCTTTAGACCTGATTTCATGAATCGTGTTAAGCTTTATCAAAATGATGTGCCGCTATTCACACATTACCAAATTGAAAGCCAAATCGAATCGGCTTTCCAACGCGAGGTGCGATTACCTTCTGGTGGCTCAATCGTTATTGACCCAACTGAAGCGCTAACGTCTATCGATATCAACTCCTCTAAAGCTACCAAAGGTGGAGATATCGAAGAAACAGCACTCAATACCAACTTAGAGGCGGCAGACGAAATTGCACGTCAGTTGCGTTTACGTGACTTAGGTGGTTTGATTGTTATCGACTTTATCGATATGACCCCACCGCGCCACCAGCGAGAAGTTGAAAACCGTTTGAAAGATGCTGTTCGCCCTGACCGTGCGCGTGTACAAATTGGCAAAATTTCACGTTTTGGTTTGTTAGAAATGTCGCGACAGCGTTTGCGTCCAAGCCTAGGTGAAGCAAGCCAGCATTCATGCCCTCGCTGTAGTGGCCAAGGAACTATTCGTTCAAATGAGTCGATTGCCCTATCAATCTTACGTTTGATTGAAGAAGAAGCAATTAAAGACAACACCGCTCAAGTGAATGCCCAAGTACCTGTCACTGTTGGTGCTTTCCTCTTAAACGAAAAGCGCAAGTCAGTACATCGTATTGAAAAGCGTCACAATTGTGATGTGGTCATTATTCCAAATCAACATATGGAAACGCCACATTACGAAGTAATACGCCTGCGTAAGGATGAAACATCTCAGGCGGCAAGCTATGAGCAGATGACAGTACCAGAGCCTGAAGTGCTTGAAGTTTCTCGCGCTCCTTCGGCTGTTAGAGAAGAACCTGTACTTAAAGGTGTTGTGATGCCTACCGCTCCTGCACCGACACCAACAGCTGAAAAACCTGCAAAAGCGCCTGTAACTAAGTCAGAGCCTGGCCTGTTAGAGCGTATTGGTAATTGGTTGAAAGGCTTATTTAGTTCTGACACTGCGCCAGAGAAAGAAGTAGAACAGAAAAAGTCCTCCGCGCAAAAGCCTCGCCGTAGTAATGACAACCGTCGTCGCGGGCAAAATCGTCGCCGCAATAATGCGAAGAAAAGAGACGATCAACCACAAAGCGGTAATACACAGCAGGAAGCTCACAGCTCAGATAACCGTTCATCTACAGACAATCGTGAAAAAGGCGAAGGTCGTAATAAACGTCGCCGTCAAAACCAGCGCAAGCGTAATAATGATGCAAATAAAGCTGAAACACAAAGCACGACTGAGTCACAAAAAACTGAGGTAGAAGCTAAAGAAACTAAGGTTAAGCCACGTCGTCAGCGTCGTAACTTACGCAAGAAAGTACGCTTAGACGATCAGGTTGATGCAAACACTACTTCAAAAGATGACTCAACTGTTGCAGCACAAGATGTACAAGCGGTGGAAAATGTCCCTACGCAAACAACACCAAGTGAAGTTGAGCGCACTGAAGAAGTGTCAAAGCCAGAGGTAACGACTACATCTGCTGACAATGGCGCACCACAAAAGGTTAACGAGCTAGATGCGCCAACTGTAACCTCAGAGCCGACTGAGCAAGCGGCAACACCTGATGAAGAGTCGAAAGAAGAGGCACCAAGAACACGCTCTCGTCGCTCTCCTCGTCATCTTCGTGCTGCAGGTCAGCGTCGTCGTAAACCAGAAGGTGATAAAGAAGCCGAACCTGCGTTTATACCTGTTGCTGACCAAGCTGCGGCTGAGTATGAAGCTCAGTTAAAAGCTCAAGAGCAGCACCCTGAAGTAGCTATGACTGCTGAAACTGAGGTAGAAGCGCAACAACAAGCAGCTCAAGATGCGACAAATGCTGAAGCAAGTAACACTACTGATGAAGTTGCTTCACACGATGCAGACTCTCAGGAACCTAAAGTTGTCTCTGATGCTGTTGAAGTAGATGTTGATACACAAACGGCTGAATCAGTGACTGAAGCGATTGATGAAGAGAAAGCCACAGCACAAGTTGAACCATCAACTGAGTCTGTTGAAGTAGATGCTAAAACAAATGCTGAACCATCTGCTGAAGCTGATGCACAAGTAAATGTAGAGACAACAACTGAAACAAATACTGTTGAAGGTGATGTGGATACAGGTGCAGAAACAACACTTGATGCGAATACCGATACAGAGGCTGTTGAGACAAACGTTGAAACTCAAGCAACTGAGTTAGCTACAGATACTGCAGCGGAGCCGCAAACTCAAGACGTTGAACTTGATACGACTGAAACAGTACCGGCTAAAGCAGCAATCGTTAATGAAGAGCGAGCAAAGCAAAGTCAGCACGATACAAGCCAAGAGAAGTCTCGTGTGCGCTACACCAACACGGCAAGCTCACCAATGACGAAAGCCAGTAGTGTTGATGAAGCTATAGAGGTGATCACTCCGTCGGCTATGCCTCATGAGGCACGAGAAGTGGTGGCTAACTCTGGTTTATCTGCCGGTTCTAAAGCACCTACAGGTAAAGCTAGTGCAGCAATGGCCTCAACTATGGCTTTCACCACTGTAAGTGAACGCACCTCTGAAGCTCAAACGAGCCATGCCGAATAGAAATATTCAATAATAAAAAAGGCCGCAACTGCGGCCTTTCCTTTATAAAATATCCATAAACGATACTCTCACGCTGTTATTTATTTACTTTTTCCTTATCTAAGTACTACCGCTTTCTATTTGCGTAACCACAACAACATGATTTTACTTTACATTTATTCACAGTAAAAAACTTATTTACTAAATTGATTTATATTGATTTTTGCTTACAAGCTTTGAAAAATCGACTCTAATACCCCTCATAATTATTGCAACAGTTCTAATACTTTACTATTTAGTGTAGAATTTCCCCAAAATGGAACTTTATGGAAAGTGCTGACATAATTGCACTTGAATCAACGTCGATTACTCCCTGAAGTCACAAAAACTCACCTTTACTATACTTTTGGATATATAGGAATATATAACTATGTTTGATCATTTGAATACAAGCAGAAATCTTGTTTGTATTGCTGTGGCTATGTCACTACTTAGCGCATGTGGTGGCGGAGATTCTGGCTCTGCAACTTCAACCCCGAATATTGATACGGATAAAGCCACAGAAATTGTTTATCCTCTGCAAGGGGTTGCAGTAAAGGGGCCATTACAATTTGCCGATGTCAAAATATATCAGTTCGACAAACACGCTCCCAATGGCCTTGGAAAGTTACTTGGTACTGCTGGCACCGATGAAACAGCACAAATAAAAAACCTATCACTCAAAGGCGATATAAATGACTTTTTTGTCATCGAATACTCTGCCAATGAAAGCACCATAGATATCACTACTGGGCAAAAGCCTATCTTTGGTGTATTGCGTGGCATCTTCAGCGCTGAACAAATAAAAGCAAAGCAACCTCTATACGCAACGCCTTTATCTACCTTAGTTGTAAAACTGGCCCTTAGTAAAGCTATCGCTGGGTCAACCACACTCCAAGCTATTGTCAGTGCCGAAGCACAAATAAAATCTCTGTTCACATTTGGTTTGGATAAAGGTATCAGCCTGCTCAACACTGCACCTTTACTAACAGATGCAACCGTAGCGAGCAATCAACAAAAAAATACTTGGTATGTACGAACTATCAACGAGGTTAATGCAGCTTTAGTACACCAATTACGCCTAGCCATTGGTGATGAGCAACTCACGGTTGATCACTTACTCGATCAGCTGGTTTTAGACCTTCATGATGGTAAATTAGATGCACAATCAGAAAGTGATGAACTCTCTTACAGCCTAGAACACATCGCAGTTTTACTCAGACCAATTCACACTTTAAATATACCAGGTACTGATTTACCACTAGTTTCTGAACTAAGTCGTGTGATGGCAGAGGAAACTGCTGTGACTGGCTACAGCACTGTGGATACTTCAGCTATGAGTAGTTCAGAGCTAGTGCTACGTTATTCTAGTGTGTTTACAAATATCGATATTGATGGAGATGGCATTAGCAATATCGACGATTTAGACAATGACAATGATGGGATAAACGATGTCAATGATGCTGATGATGACAATGACGGCTATGACGACACACTAGACGCATTTCCATTAGACCCAACAGAATGGCTAGATACAGACTCAGATGGTATTGGTAATAATACTGATACTGATGATGATAATGACGGTGTCAATGATGAAGAAGACGCCTTCCCACTTAACAATTCCGAATGGTTAGATACGGATAGCGATGGCATTGGTAACAATTCAGATACCGATGATGACAACGATGGTTACGAAGATGCTGCTGACGCATTTCCTTTGAACGCATCTGAGTGGTTAGACACAGATGCCGATGGAACTGGCAATAATGCGGATACCGATGATGACAATGATGGCGTGTTAGACCTCTACGATGCTTTCCCATTAGACGACCAAGAATGGTTAGACACGGACGGTGATGGTACGGGCAATAACGCAGATACTGACGACGATAATGATGAAACGCCGGATACTGAAGATGCATTCCCTACAGATCCGAATGAACAAATCGACACTGACGGTGATGGTACAGGCAATAATGCCGATGCTGACGACGACAACGATGGTTTCAACGATGATCAAGATGCCTTTCCGTTAGACAATCAGGAATGGGCGGATACTGATCTTGACGGTGTTGGTAACAACGCAGACACCGATGATGACAACGACGGTATTGCTGATGAGCTAGACGCATTTCCACTTGATGCTACTGAATCACGTGACTCTGATGGTGATGGCATTGGTGATAACCAAGACCTTGACGACGACAACGATGGTTTCAACGATGATCAAGATGCCTTTCCGTTAGACAATCAAGAGTGGGCGGATACTGATCTTGACGGTGTTGGTAACAACGCAGACACCGATGATGACAACGATGGTGTTGCTGATGAGCTAGACGCATTCCCACTTGACGCTACTGAATCGCGTGACTCTGATGGTGATGGCATTGGTGATAACCAAGACCTTGACGACGACAATGATGGCACACCGGATACGGAAGATCACATTCAGCTAGTTGGCGCACAGAATAGTTATCTGACAGGCGAACAGATCAACATCAGAGTCAAAGGGTTCGGAAATAACTTTGAGGTATTATCAGCTCGCGATGGTTGGCACGTACAATACTACACTTATGATCAAGCCTCTCCTGATAGATACATAACAAAATATACCGAGGATGGTTACTTCAACGGAAGATATGACTATGACGCTATGGAATGGATTGTCTCCTTTCCAGCAGTTGAGTATTCGGGTAGCTTCCAAACAAGAGTGTCAGTATATTGTTCCAGAGCTGATAATGTGTGTGGTGGGCAGTATAATTCTGACGGTTGGCAACAAATCGTATCCTATACCGTAGAGTGTGCATCTGGAAGCACTTGTGAATATATGCCTGACCCAGATCCTGGTGTCAACATTACGGCTCAAAAGCCTGAAGAATCGTACGCATCATCTTTGATTACACGTAGTAATGGCGATTTATTAGCACTTTACAGCGCAGGTTTTAGTCGTGTAGTCATGTCGACTTCAACAGACAATGGCCAGAGTTGGTCTGAAGGCTCATCACCACCGACTAACACCTCCAGTCGTGGTGGCTTTTTGTTTGAAGACTCAGACAACAACCTAGTTCTAGCTACTTCTTGTAATTTAGCTTCTATATGTATTTTTAAATACGAATACAATAACTGGATCGCATTTTCTGAGATAGATTTATCTGAATATAGAACATGCGATCATCCAAATGAATGTATGATCAATACGTTTGAACCGCAGTCAATGGTTCGATTGCCAAGCGGCAAGTACGTTTTAACGTACAGAGCAGCGCCAAGCAATGACTACCGCCAAACCAATATCTATACTAGAACTTCTTACAATCTAAGAGGTTGGACAGAGCAGAAATTAGCAGGTGGTTACCAAGACTATGACATTGGAGCACAAACAATACAATTGCCAGATGGTAGAGTACTCATGACCTATTACTCTAGTGAGCATCAAGCAACTATTGTTTCTATTTCCAGTGATGGTGAGAGTTTCTCGGAGATTCAGAGGCTTCAATCTAGTGGTCGATCCAACCCATCATTGATTGAGCATAATGGTGCAATAAGGTTGTTCTATTCAAGTAACAGCACTCTTTATACACGTAAGTTTAATGAAGACGAGTTGTTCTCGAATGAAATAAGTGTCAAAAGCATAGACTCTTTTGCACCAGAAGTAACTGAGCTTTCAGACGGTACGCTGGGTATTATATATAGCAAAGATTTAAACGAGCGAAGAGATGTCTTTTATGAAAATATTGGTAGATTAGAAGACTAAACCTGACAGTAAAAAGCCGGGCAATTAGCCCGGCTTTTTAGTAAACAACTAAGTGAAATTCGTGATTGTCACTTTAGCAACTTAAATCTCTTGATAAAGCGGTTCGCGTTCGAGAACACGCTTTAAATAGTGCTTTGTTTCATCGTAAGGCAAACCTTTTTCTAATGCTTCTAGCACTCTTGCTGGCGTCATGGAGTTAATGATGCGACTGGCGCTACGAATATTACGTGAACCATCACTGTTAAACACTCTAGCCACATTGCCCGCTCCAGTATTATATGCCGCTATCATGCAATATTTGCGGCTTAACGGGTCGCTAATATGCTTTAAATAGCGTTTATCTAGTATATGAAGATATGCGGTCCCCGCTTCTATATTGTTACCTTCAATGTAAAGATAAGAACTGGGCATAGGCTCATCGCGGTTGTACAAGAAGCGGTTTACATCTACACCGGCACTGCTGGGCACAATTTGCATCAGTCCAAATGCAGGAATGGCTGATTTCGCTAGCGGATTAAAGTGGCTTTCTGTATGCATAACAGAAAAAACGAGGCTAGGCGCAATATCAAATCGCTCACTGTGCTTTGCCACAGCGTCAACATAGTTTTTAGCCCTCGCCGGACGCTTAGCGTGTTCAGTTAACTTAAATGTAAACTCACTCACCTTTTCTTTCGGTGGGGAAGATTTTGCAAATTCTCTAATGTGTGAAGCTAAACGCTCGATGCGCTTCGTCTGCAAACGTTCTAGTTGTTGGCGCTTCTGTTTTAGCAACTTTTTCGTTTTTTCTTGTTGTTCAGGATCAGAAGGTAGCGCAAGCTTGTCATCCAACTGGCGTTCAACAACCTGTAGTTGTTGCTCAGTTTGTTGCTTGATCTGTTGTTTTGCCTGCAGTAAAGATTTAACTTTGAGGTTATTGTCTACGTCATATTCAGCCACAGACTTAAAGTCTGCTTGTTTTATCTGAGCGATAAAGTCTTGGAAAAATACCTCTAGAACAGCGTTGTCGACAGAAGGTAAAAGCTGTTGAAACTCTCGGTACGCATCCTCTGAGTTAAGTTTTTGCGCCTCAGAATGGCGAACACTGATAGTGAGCGTGTTATTTTCAAAATCAATATTTAATCGCGCATTATTTTCTTGATTGTATTGAACAAACCGCGCTTGCTCAGAAATTTGCGCCTCTCCCCAACTCGATATCAGCTCATTTCTAAACTTATCGTATTCCCAAAAGTGTTGTTCAACATACCTATCAAACTCTTGTAAGTGGTCTAATTTGAATTGCTCAAATTCATCCTTGGCTGTTGTTTGTTGATAGCTGCTTTGCCACTGTGACATCGCCTCATTCAATTCACTGAATAGAATCGATTGGGCTGCAAGCGCTTGCCCGCTGGCCATCGCCAATGTGAGACAACTCAAAGCGCCAAGCATCTGTTTTTTATTCACCATTGCTGCTCCTTTTATAGCAATAATGACCGACTAATGAGACACACAATCCTTAAGCTAAGTTACAGTCGTGTGTCTCACAAATATAACTTAATTAGTTAGTCGTTCGATCTCTTTCTCTAAGTCTTGTTCAGCTTTAAATGCTTTAAACTCTTGATACAAGAACTGTTCGTCTCGAGGGTCTATTGAAGGTTTTGCAGATTGGATCAAGTCTTTAAACAGCGTCTTGGTCAACTCCGGTGACAAGGTCGTTAATGCGCAAAAATAATCTTTTCCTGATATATCCACAACATCAGCTTTAACTACGCGCGAACCGTTTAGGGTTTGTTTGGTTAGTTGCTTTGATACTGAACTGAACGTGCTACCTACCGTCATGGCATCATTCGCGTCGGTACGATTAGCAAAGGTTTTGTCTAGGCCCTCGATACGTACTTCAATTTGTTGCGCCAACGCCAAGCGCGCATTTGCGACGGCCATTTTTTGATCGACTGATATATTACCAGAATACTTAATACAATCCGCGGCAGCTATACCATTCTCAACAACTGGGTTAAGCACCCAATCAGGAATATTCACTCTTGAACTTGATGCACTGTCGTTTTTGGTAGAACTACAGGCTGTTAGCATCCCTGCAAGTACAAGCGTAGTGATCAGTGGTTTAATTTTCATTTTTGTTCCTTTTGGCCTGAAGTATTTATTATTCTCTAATCTAGCAAACAATCATGCACCGAACAGTAATAAATTGTAAAAACGATTTTTAACAATTTATTGCTTTTCAAATGCTTTGTGTTTATTTAAGTTAATCGCAGTAGTTATTCAAATCGTCTCTTTTCGACTGAACATAGGATGTGTCATTGAGTGCCCGTATAAAAAAAATTACAACATTGTGTATCGTTTATCTCCACACTGTATTACTCAGTGCATGTAATATTACACAGTTTAATCAGTTCTCACCCGCTCAACTTGCTCAGCAAGGAAACTTTATACAGGCTAAACAAAATGTTACCCAAAATTATAATAAAACTGGGAACGATAGACTACTGTATCACCTTGAAATGGCGAGTCTACTCCAGTTAGAGAAAAACTACCTTGAAAGTAACGAACAACTTGCAGTTGCGCTGACGCTAATAGAGTCGTTTTACACGCAAAGTGTTACCGAGCTGGCATTGGTACAATTTAGTGGTCCAACCTACTCAACCTACAAAGGTAAAGCCTATTACCTACCGCAAATTCATATTATGAAAGCCCTCAATTATAATGCACTTGCAAAACTTCACCCTAGTGACTCTGGGCATTATTACGACGCAGCTCTCGTTGAAATGCGTCAACTCGATGTTTTTTTAAGTCAGCTAAAAGCGCAAACCGGTGGTTATGATGAAAAACAAGAGGATGACTTCCTCTCAAAAAAAGTTTATCTGCTACTCAAGCCCATTTTTGCACCTAGCGATTTACTTGAAAACATTGATTATAAAGACGATGCATTTGCTCACTTCCTCAGTGGCGTATTATTTGAACAAAGCGGTGAATGGGATTCAGCTCGCCTGCAATATGAACGTGCAATGTTTATGTACAAAAATGGCTTTTCACAGCAATACAAATTGCCTGAGCAAATAGCAGAGCAAGCCCGTTTAGGGTTAATACGTGTGATGCGCAAAGCTGGCGGCTATGATAGCCAATTGCAAGCGCTCAAACCAACAGGTGAGCATGAAGCAGTCTCTGCTGCAAATGTAACACTGCTACAAAATATTGGCATTGCGCCAAAAAGAAAGCAACTCAACTTGCTGTTGCGTGCAGACACTGAGTCAAAAGCACTGGTGATGACACCCATCCTGCTTGGCAATCATAAAGAACGACAGGCCCAAATGCGTTGGTTCCAGATGCTTCATGCAGACACCAGCATATTTGATATGATGCAAAACTATATCTTGGGTGATGTGGGTGATGTTGCAATGGGCGCACTCACTAAACGTTTGCCTTTGGGGCCATTATGGGATGACGCGGTAAAACTAGGTGTTGTTGACGCACTTCAATTTGGCGCCCGGATCTCCGTCACCTATCTTGAGCCACTTGATAATCAAGTAACACATAGTGAAGTCTGGTTAAATGGCCAACCGCTCACCACCTTACTTCCCTATCACTCGGTGAGCTTACTGACATTGCAAGATGCGCTAAAGCAGGCCAATACCGAAATCCATGCTGCGCTTAGCCGAGAAATACTCAAAGCCTTGTCTGCTAGAAAGGCATTACACAAAGTCGGGTTTGAACAAAATGATCTGTTTGGGAACCTAGCAAAGCTGACCTCCTCAGTCGTGAATGCGGTTACGGCCTCAGCGGATACAAGGCAGTGGCAAACCTTACCAGCGGAGATACGCGTCGCACAACTATCGCTCCCCACGGGAGAACACGACATAACAATTAAAACTTATTTGCGCTCTGGGCATATTGTTGAGCAAAGTGAACATATCACTGCTAATGACGCCATGAGCCTTTGGCATACTCGCACTTTTATGAAGACACCAAGCGAGCAAGCCGTACACACCAACTCAACTTTGAACATGGAATAATGGTATGAAATACAATCGCAAATTACTTAAGCTAGTCCCTTTTGCGGTGATCTCGACACTTGCACTGAGTGCCTGTCAAAGCACCAAAGTACAACGTATAGATGCTAATCAAGAAGTGGCGCTGTCGGATAAATGGAATGGTAAAGACTCTCAGCTTGTTTCCGAGGCAATGATCAGCGACATGTTGAGCTTCCCGTGGGTTAATGATCACCTCAAAAAAGAAGGAACTCGCCCTGCTATCATCATTCAGTCTATTCGCAACAAATCACACCAGCATATCGCCGTGGATACGTTCTTGAACGATTTGAAACGTGCAATTTTGCGCTCTGGGCAAGCTGACTTCGTTGCCAATAAGGAGATCAGGCAGGAAATTAGAGATGAGCGTAAAGATCAAGAACTTAACGCTAGTCTAGAAACACAAAATGAAATGGGACAAGAGCAAGGCGCTGACTATGCGTTATCCGGTACTATCAACTCTTTTGTAGATCAACAAGGCGGCACGCGCGTTACATTTTATCAGGTTGACCTGCGTCTGATTGATATGACCAGCAATCGTGAGGTCTGGAATGGTCAGAAGAAAATACAAAAACTGCAAGAGCGATCAGGCTATGGTTTCTAGACTAACAAGCATATTATGCATTAGCACATTGATGCTAAGCGGATGCCAAACAACGGCTGAGCAGCCCACTGAGGTTGCTCAGCCACAATGGCTAACCAATACACCAAGCTCTGATTATTTGATTTATGGAGTTGGCATTGCTGACAGCGTAGGTGACAAGCAAAATGCAAAGCTTGCCGCTCAGGAGTCTGCTCGACTTGCACTGGCTAAGCAACTCAATGTCACCATTGCTGCCCACACCACGGTTGCACAATCAGCAACCGAAAAGTCGATGCAATATCACGTCGATGAGCTGATCAGTAGCAAAGTTCCAAACATCTTACTGCAAGGCGTGAAGATAGAAGACGAGTTTTGGCAAAACAATACTGCCTTTGCATTAGCTTCATTTAATCGTACTGAAGCGGTTATGCAAACAGAGTTAAGCATTCATGCGCTTGATGAAGAAATTATGCAGATTTCACTCTCCAAGCAAAGCAAGTCACAACGCCTAAAACAGGCAATCAGTTTACGTACTCTGGCCGTAAAAAGGCAAAAACTGAACGACTATTTACAGATGTTGCAAAGCCCTAAGCTCCCACTGTCCAACGACGTACTATCGCAATTATCACTTAGCGAGCATGTACTCAACACACTGAGCTTTAGCATTGTTGCAGACTCCTCAGAGCATAATAATATTCGCGATATCATGGCCAGTTCACTGTCGAGCAATGGTATTCAAATCAGTAAGAATAACGCTGATTTTGAGCTCGCTTTTCGTGTTAATTGGCAGGAGGTATTCAAATCCGGCACCCATTACAGCATCGCCGAAAGTTTTATGGTGGTAAAAGAACAAGGTATGGAAAAGGCCCACTTCAATGACAAAGTGAAAGCCGCGTCTTCTTATGCGCAAACAGCCAAGCACAACGCCATGCAAAAGTTAGCTGATAAGTTGTCACAGCAACTGGCGCTGTTTATCGTCGATGGCGGTGTATAATTTAGTCGCAGCTAAAAAAGCTTAATATGATTAGGTCTTAGCTTGAACTGTCAGAGCCGACGAGTAGGACCTAATCAAATCTGACTGTCTCATTTGTGTCATAAACTGACTTTTAAGCGTTGCCCCAAAGTGAGTTAGAGTTAAGGTCTCAATGGAGCGAGAAGCGGACGTTGATACGCTGGCACAAGGCTTCAATCAGCCGACTCGTTAGAGGCTGGCTGCATTGACTTGTTATATTCTGCGACCACCGATTTGATATCATAGTTTCGTAAGTCATCGTCGTTTAAACTATGCTCTATAAATTTTGATTCTAACGAATATGATTTTTTAAGGTCTTCTTCCAATTCTGAAAGTGGACGGTTTAATTTTGCTTTATAATAGGCGCTATTGTAGTAAACAGCTGCAATATCGGATGCATTTTTAAAATCGTTAAGTCGAATTGAGTCAATTGCACAACTTAAAGCTTCAGAATACAGCTCTAAACAGCTAAGTGAGTATGCTTTTAAAGCCAATATTTCTGAGCTTTCACTAAGTTTGAGCAATTCATCCATCCAAGCGATAGCGGTTTCGTGGAGACCTTGCAACTTGTATGTATACATTCTTAGGTAGCATCGCTCATACTCCAGATGTTTTTCTGCCTGCTCAATCCTAAGGTTTATTTGATTGATTACTTCTTCGGAAATATCCTTTTGCAAATTTCCTCGAACCGCATTTGTCAACTTTACAAAATTATCTTCATTGCTAAAGTCGTTAGGGGAATAAAATTTTTCATGGTGACAGGTAACCAACCATACGTACGTGGCAAGTACAAGCAATGAGAATATTACAATAAACCATATAATTATTTTTCGTTCATCAGCCTGAAGATTAGAGCTAAATGTGATAACCAAAGCTGCAAATGAATATATTGGTACTATAAAAAGAGCAAGAATACCGACCGGGTTTTTCGATAGATTCTTTGCTGAGTTACCAAATTGTCTTAAATCAGTCATTCACAACTCCATTTAGAATATAACGCCCGCTACAGACTGTAATACGTGGACAGCCACTTTAAAATGTAAAGACTG